>CAIOSQ010000065.1 GCA_903860935.1 uncultured Rhodospirillales bacterium
GGCTTGCCCTCGCCGATGGGGCGGCGACGCTCGCGGCGTTCACGGTCGACTCGGTGGCCGCGGCGCTGGTGCATGTGCCGCGTGCACCCGGACGCTGGATCGTCTGCGGCGGCGGCCGCCACAATCGTTTCTTCATGGAGGCACTCGCGGCGCGTCTCGGCGTGCCGGTGGAGCCTGCGGAGGCCGTGGGCTGGGACGGCGACTTCATCGAAGCGCAATGCTTCGGTTATCTGGCGGTGCGCAGCCTGCGGGGATTGCCGCTGAGCCTGCCGACCACGACCGGAGTGCCGCATCCGATGAGTGGCGGCATCCTGAACCGTGGACGCTGACGCGCCGCTCCTGTCCGTCGAGGGGCTGGGCGTCGCGATGGGCGGCGTTGCGGTCCTCGAGGACGTATCCTTCGCGATCGCGCCGGGCGAGACGCTGGGGCTGGTCGGCGAATCCGGCTGCGGAAAAAGCGTGACGGCGCTGTCGATCATGCGCCTGCTGCCCGAGCCGCCGGCGCGTATCGCGAGCGGGCGGATCGTCTTCGACGGTACCGATCTCCTGGACCTGGACGCCGAGCGGCTGCGCGCCATCCGGGGCGATCGCATCGCGATGATCTTCCAGGAGCCGATGACGTCGCTCAATCCGGTGTTCACCATCGGCGACCAGATCGGCGAAAGCCTGATCGTGCACCGTGGCGCGAGCCGGGCGGCGGCGCGGGCCGAGGCGGCGCGTCTGCTCGATCTCGTCGGCATTCCCGCGGCGGCCAGCCGTCTCGACCGCTATCCCCATGAACTCTCGGGCGGACAGCGCCAGCGCGCGATGATCGCCATCGCCCTTGCCTGCAAGCCCCGGCTGCTGATCGCGGACGAGCCGACCACCGCGCTCGACGTCACGGTCCAGGCGCAGATCCTGGACCTCATCGCGCGTCTGCGCCGCGAACTCGGCATGGCCGTGCTGCTGATCACGCACGACCTGGGCGTCGTCGCCGAGTTCTGCGACCGCGTCGCGGTCATGTATGCCGGGCGCATCGTGGAGGAGGCGCCGGCCGCCGCGCTCTTCGCGGCGCCGGGGCATCGCTACACCGAGGCTCTGCTGCGCAGCATGCCCGCCGCGAACGCGCCGGGCCGCGAGCTGCCGTCAATTCCGGGCAGCGTGCCGCCACCTGCCGCGCGCGGCGCGGGATGCGCGTTCGCACCGCGCTGCGGGTTCGTCGCGCCGCGTTGCCGCGCCGCGTTGCCGCCGCTTGGCGCGCCGCCGCACCGGCTGCGCTGCTGGCATCCCGCGGGGGCGGCGTGAGCGCGCTGCTCGAGGTCGACGATCTCGCGACCCATTATGCCGGGCGCGGCGGCATCGTGCGCGCGGTCGACGGCGTCAGCTTCTCGCTCGCAGCGGGCGAGGTCCTCGGCATCGTCGGCGAATCCGGATGCGGAAAGTCTACCCTTGGCCGCACCATCCTGCGTCTGCTCGCGCCGACGGCGGGCACGATCCGCTTCCAGGGCGAGGACATCACCCGGCTCGATCGCCAGGCGATGGGGCGTCATCGGCGCGACATGCAGGTCGTGTTCCAGGATCCCTTCGGTTCCCTCAATCCGCGCCATCGCGTGAGCGAGATCGTCGGCGAACCGCTCGCCGTCCATCGCATCGGCGATCGTGCCGCGCGCGCCGCGCGGGTCGCTGAGCTCCTGGCGATGGTCGGACTGCCGCCCGATGCGCAGCGGCGCTATCCGCACGAGTTTTCCGGCGGGCAGCGCCAACGCATCGCCATCGCGCGCGCGCTCGCGCTCGAACCCAGGCTTCTGATCGCCGACGAACCGGTCTCCGCGCTGGACATGTCGATCCAGTCGCAGATCATCAATCTGCTCGCCGGCCTGCGGGCGCGGCTCGGCCTCGCGATGTTGTTCATCAGTCACGACCTGTCGGTCATCCGTCATGTCAGCGACCGGATCGCGGTGATGTATCTCGGCCGGATCGTCGAGATCGGGCCGGCGGCGGAGATCTTCGCGCAACCGGCGCATCCCTACACTCAGGCCCTGCTATCCGCCGTTCCGCATACCGACCCGTCCCGTCGCCGCGCGCGCATCCTGCTTTCGGGCGAGATGCCCGATCCGGTCAATCCGCCCGCCGGCTGCGCCTTCCATACGCGCTGTCGCCATGCCGAGCCGCGCTGCGCCACGGCGCGACCGGACTTGACCGCGCGCCGGGTCGACGACCTCGCGGCGCGCGATGTCGCCTGTCATCTGCTGGAGCCACGTCCATGAGCGTTGCCGCCGCGGTCGATCATGCCTTCGAAGCGGTTGCCGAGGCGCTGGCGACGACGCCGATCCCCGGCGCGGTGCTGGGCGCGGTCGGGCGCGACGGCGAAATCGCGGTCCGCATCGCCGGCGACGCGCAGCGCGTGCCGGAGCGCGTGAGCGCGACGCGCTGCACGGTCTATGACCTCGCCTCGCTGACCAAACCGATCTTCACCACGACCGCGATCTTGCGTCTTGTCGAGGCGGGTCGCATCGCCCTCGACGATCCTCTGACGCGCGCGATCCCGGATCTGCGGCAATACGACGTCGCCACCGCCGCGGAGCGGCGCCTGACCTTTCGTCAATGTCTCGCGCACGACACGTTCCTGCCGGCGGTCGAGCCGCTCTACACCTACGGCCAGGATCCGGCGACGCTACGCGCCTTCGTGCTGCAACGCGTCTGGACACAGCGCAAGCCGGTCTATTCCGACATCAACTTCATCCTTCTGGGCATCGCGCTGGAGCGGCTGAACGATCGGTCGATTGGCGCGCACGATCCTGGCTTCGGTCTCACCTTCCGTCCTGATCCCGCGCTCTGTGCGGCGACCGAGGCGTGTACCTGGCGTGGCCGTGTGATGCGTGGCGAGGTGCATGACGAGAATGCCTTCGCGCTTGGCGGCGCGTCGGGCCACGCAGGCCTGTTCGGGACGATCGACGCGGTGCTCGGTTTCGCGCGCGCGCTGATGACGGGCGAGGTGCTGGCGCCGCAGACGCTGACGGCGATGCGCGTTCCGCAATCCGCGACACGCGCGCTGGGCTGGGAGATCCGCCATCCCGAATGGGCGGGCGGCCTCGCCTGTTCTGCTGGTAGCATCGGGCATACCGGCTTCACGGGGACCGGCCTCTGGATCGACTGGGACCGCGGGCTCGCCTGGTCCCTGCTGACCAATCGCGTGCATCCGAGCCGGCATGTCGATACCGGAATCCAGATGCTGCGCCGTCGCGTCGGGGAGCGCATGATCGCCGCCTTCGATTCGGCCATCTGACCGGGGACCAGCCATGAGACTGAACGCGCGTGTCGCCATCGTCACGGGAGCCGCATCCGGAATCGGGCGCGCGACCGTCGATCTCTTTCGCGCCGAGGGTGCGCATGTGGTTGCGGTCGATCGCGACGCGGCGGCGCTCGAGGCCCTCGCCGCGGCGCAGCCCGGCATCGAGACCTGCGCGGGCGATGTCGTGGACGAGGACGTCGCGCGCCGGACGGTCGATGCGGCGCTTGCCCGTCATGGGCGCGTCGACGCGATGGTGACGGCGGCCGGCATCTCGCTCGGACAGCCGGCCCTGACCACCTCGCTCGAGGCCTGGGACCAGGTTTTCTCCGTGAACGCGAAGGCCACGTTCCTGTGGGCGCGCGAGGCGCTGCGCGTCATGGTGCCGGCGGGGCGCGGCGCGATCGTCACGGTCGCCTCGCAGCTCGCCTTCGCCGGGGGGCGCGGCAACGCCGCCTATGTCGCGTCGAAGGGCGCGGTGGTCAGCCTGACGCGGTCAATCGCGCTCGACTACGCCACCAGCGGCGTGCGGTGCAACTGCGTGCTGCCGGGTGCCACCGAGACGCCGATGCTGGCGCGGGCTTTCGCGCGCAATCCCGATCCCGAGGCGGCCCGCACACGCTCGCGGACCCGTCACGCGATGGAGCGCTTCGGCCGTCCGGAGGAGACGGCCCGGGCGATCCTGTTCCTCGTCGGCGACGACTCCGCCTTCACCACCGGCGCGATGCTGCCGGTGGAGGGCGGCTGGCTCGTCGCGTGACGGGGCCGACAGCAGATTCAACGACAGGAGGAAGACAGACGATGGGTTGGTTCAAGAACATGGCCGGGGCGTTCGCGGTCGCGACGCTGCTGGCCGGGGCGGGGACGATCCCGGCTGCCGCGCAGACGCGCACGCTGATCGTCGCCGCTTCGGGCACGCCGGAAGGCTTCGATGGCGACGCGCTGCGCCCGCATACGCAGGAAACGGTCGTGCAGGTCTATGACCCGCTGGTCGTCTATGCGCGGACCAAGGATGCCGACGGCAAGGAGATCCTGGATTCGAGCCGCGTGCAGCCGAACCTCGCGGAGAGCTGGACCGTCGACGCCGACGGCAAGCGCTACGTCTTCAAGCTCCGTCAGGGCGTGAAGAGCTTCCGCGGCAACGAACTGAGCGCCGCCGACGTCGAATGGAGCTGGGCCAAGTCCTTCGCCCAGAAGCGTACCGGCAATTTCATCGCCAACGTGTCGAGCGTCACCGCGGTGAAGGCGCTGTCGAAATACGAGGTGGAGTTCACGCTCTCCGCGCCGAGTTCGATCTTCCTCAAGGCGCTGACGCTCTACGTCCCCGGCATCTACGATTCGACCGAGGTCAAGAAGCACGCCACCACCGAGGACCCCTGGGCGCTCAAGTGGATGGAAAGCAACACGGCCGGCTTCGGCCCCTACCATCTCGAGAGCGTGCGCGCCGGCGAGCAGGCGGTGTTCGTCGCCAACCCGAATTATTTCCGCGGCGCGCCGCATTTCGGCCGCGTCGTCTATCGCGCGGTTCCCTCGGGCGCCAGCCGCGTCACGCTGCTCAAGAGCGGGCAGGTGCAGTGGATCGAACGCCCGACGATCCTCCAGGTCGAGGACCTCAAGCAGGACCGGCGCGTCAAGGTCGATCAGACCAGCGGCCGCCTCTTCGCCGCGTTGTGGATGAACGCGAAATTCGCGCCCTTCTCGGAGCTCAAGGTCCGGCAGGCGCTGAATTACGCGATCGATCGCGACGCCATCCTCAAGGCGGTTTTCCGTGGCGAGGGCGTGCCGGCGAAGAGCTTCATCGCACCGTCGATTGACGGTCAGGATCAGTCCTTCTTCACCTTCACCCATGACCCGGCGCGCGCGAAGCAGTTGCTCGCCGAGGCGGGCCATGCGTCGGGTCTGTCGGTCGAGATCCTCTACTCGGACATCTACTGGTGGCTCGAGGCGATGGCGATCCAGGCGGCCGACCAGCTCAAGGCCGTGGGCGTGACCGCGACGCCCAAGCGGATCACGGCGAGCGACATGCGCGCGCGCTTCGCGCCGAACACGCGCGACATGCCGTTCTTCGCCTGGGAGGACGGGCCGCTGGTGCTCGACGCCGGCTATGCGGCCTTCCTGCTGCTGCACAGCCAGGGCGCCGCGAACCGCAACGGATTCAACGATCCGGAGGTCGACGCGCTGGTCTCGCGCATCCGGCAGGAACTGGATACCGGCGCGCGCAACGCGCTGCTGCGCGAGCTGCAGCAGAAGGTCATGGCGCAGACGCCCTGGATCCTGACCTTCTATCCGACGCTGTTCGAGGCGATGGCCCCGAACATCGCCGGATGGGTCTCGCATCCCGACGACCACGAGCGCTGGGCGGATCTGCGCGAGCAGCGCTGACCTCGGCCGGGCTGGCCGCATCGCCCGGAGGGGCGGTGCGGCCATGCCTTGGGTTTCATGCGGCGAGCATGCCCTCGATCGTGCGCTGCACGGCGAGGGCTTCGTCGAAGCTCGCCAGAGTATGCGACCGCCCCTCCAGCAGCGCGGCGAGCTGGTCGAGCTGCCGCTGGCCTGCTTCGGCCCGCAACGCGTCGACATTGCCGGGCATTGCCGGCAGCCAGGGGCCGTTGCCGGTCCGCCGTTCCAGCGCGTACCAGTCGCGCATGCGGATCGCACCCGCCGATCCGGTCACGGTCCAGAGATTCGTGTCCGATACCTCGCCGCGGAGCGCCGCGTCGATCGCGACCTCCATGCCGTTCCCGACGAGGTTCGCGGTCAGCGCGGTCTCGGCGCTCATGCCGTCCGCCGGAAAGACCGGTCGCGCGGCGCGCAGCGTGAGTGGTCCGGTGAGGCGTTGCGTCGCGAAGACGAAATGCGACAGGACTTCGCGCGTGAAGCCGCCCTCCCGGCGTCTGCTCAGCCACGGACCGGCCTGCTGCCAGTCGCGCGGCCAGCGCGCGAAGCTGGCGGAGATATCGACGCGCTGCAGCGTGCCGAGTTCGCCGCTCTGCGCCGCCGCCAGGACCGCGTTGAACGACGCCGAGGACGCGAAGGAGAAATTGACCGCGGCCGGCCGGTTCTCTGCCGCCACGCGCGCGGCGAGTCTTTCGCCCGCCGCGACATCGTCGGTCAGCGGTTTCTCGCAGAACACCGCCTTGCCCCAGTCGAAGGCGAGGTGGCACAGCTGCGGGTGGCTGGCGGGCGGCGAGGCGATGTAGACGCAGCGCGTGTCGTCGCGCGCCATGATCGCCGCCGGGCTTGAGGCGATCGTCGCGCCGGGCGCCTCGGCGGCCGCTGCGGCACATGCCGCCGCAGACGGGTCCGACATGGCCGTGATGCGGAACCCGCCATGCTGCAGGAGGCGGCCGATCATCCGCCGCCCCATGATGCCGACGCCGATCAGGGCGATGCCATGCGCCATTGCAGCCTCCGTCAGGCGACGAGGTCGGCGATCGCGGCCTCGTCGACCCCGACGCTGCGCGCGGCCGCCTGCATCTGGGCGATGGTCGTGTCGTCGAGGGGGATGCCCTTGGCGAGGCGATCGGCGCGTGTCTTGCGCTCCGGCTCGCCGGGCGCCATGACCGCGCCCTCCGCATCGACCGGCTTGCAGGCCTTCATCCAGTCGACGAAATGCCGCGCCTCGGCGTCGATCGCGCCGGCGTCGCCGACGCGCTGCAGATCGATCACGATCGACATCATGTTGTTGTGGACGGTCCCGAGATTCGGGTGGCCATCATGATTGCAGCCCCCGCCCGACAACGCACCCGCCAGCAGGTCACAGAAGAACGCGAGACCGTAGCCCTTGTGATCGCCGAAGGGCGCGAGCGCGCCGGGCGGCGGACCATAGAGATCGTTGGGGTTGAGCGAGGGGCGCCCCTCGCCATCGACCACGCAGCCCGGCGGCAGGTCGACGCCCTTGTTGCGCGCGACCTGCACCTTGCCCTCGGCGACCTTGGAGGTCGCGAAATCGAGGATGATCGGTTCGCGTCCTTCGATCGGCATGCCGCAGCAGAATGGATTGGTCGACATGCGGCGCTCCTTGCCGCCCCAGGGCGCGACCAGTCCCCCGGTATGCACGACGTTGACGAAATGGATCGACGCGCAACCCGCCGCGGCGCAGGTCTCGGCCCAGTCGCCGATGCGGCCGAGATGATGCGCGTGGCGCAGCGCGATCATGGCGACACCGGCGGCACGAGCCTTCGCGATCGCGATCTCCATCGCCTCGCCGCCGAGCACCTGTCCATAACCGCCCTGGCCGTCGAGGATCGCGAAGCCCTGCGCCTCGGCGACGACCTTGACGTGCATGTTGGGCTTGATCTTCCCCTCGCCGAGCCAACCGATATAGGACGGGACGCGCACGACGCCATGCGAATCGTGTCCCATGAGGTTGGAATCGACGAGGCGCTTGCCGATCATCCCGGCTTCCTCGGGCGAACTTCCCGCCTTCGCGAATACCGCCGTCACGAAGCGCCGCAGCCTGCCGTCCTCGATATGCTTCACGTCCGTCCTCCGATTGCGATCACGTTGGCGAGCGCCTCGCCGCGGGCGAGACGGTCGAGATTGGCGGCCATGACGCGCGTGCGCCGTGCCACCGTCCCGACGGTCCACCCGGCGATATGCGCGCTCATGACGACATTGTCGAGCAGGTCGAAACGCAGCGGCCATGCGGCGGCGTTGTCCTGTTGCCGCGCGGCGGGATAGCGCCACCAGGTGTCGATCACCGCGCCGCCGATGCGCCGCGCGGACAGCGCGTCGTAGAGCGCCGCCTCGTCGATCACCGGACCCCGGGCGACGTTGACGATGACGGCGTCGCGCTTCATCGCGGCGAGCACGCGCGCGTCGACGAGGCCGGTGGTCTCCGGCGTGAGGGCGCAACCGAGCACCACGAAATCCGCGTCGCGCACGGCGTCGGCGAGTTGGTCCAGGCCGAAGAACCCGTCGAGATTCGGTTCATCGGCGCGCACCGTGCGGTTCACGCCGATCACCCGCATCTCGAAGGCCTTGGCGCGCTTGGCCACTGCGCGGCCGATCCGGCCCATCCCGACCACGGCCACCGTACGGCCCGCGAGTTCGCCGCTCGGCGCGCCGCTGAACCGGCTGGAGCGGGACCAGTCGCCGCGGCGCATCTCGGCGTCAGCCTTCGACAGGCGGATGCTCCATTCGAGCATCGCGAGCATCGCGTATTCGGAGCAGCCCGGCTCATGCTCGAAGCAGTTGCACAAGGACGTGCCGGTAGGCAGGGCCGGGATCTGGATACCGTCATATCCGGCGCCGGGAACCTGGAGCAGCTTGAGGCGCGGGGCGGCGGGCGCCTTGGCGTCGAAGAAAATCGCGATCGCCGCGTCGGCGGTCGCGATCTCGCGGCTGAGCGCCGGATCGTCCATGGCGACGCCGACATCGACGAAGTCCCAGGGAGTCGTCACGAGCGACTGGAGGCCGGCACGATAGGCCTGCACGGCGGGGCCGAGGAGCAATACGCGCATTCTGTCCTGTCTGTCTGCTTGAGAGATCGTGGTGGCGCGGCGGCGCGCAAAGCCCCGCCGCGCCGCGCCGGTCAGCCGCGGATGTCGCCCTCGGCCTTCATCCACTTCACCGCGATGCGGAACGCGTCGAGCGTGCGTGCGACATCCTCGGGGCCATGCGTCGCCGAGACCATGCCGCCGGGTGCGCCCATGATGTCGACGCCGTTGGCGAGCATCGCCACGCGCAGACGGGCCGCGATGTTCGGATCGCGCGTGCCCTTCAGCCCCTTGAAGCCGAGCGCCAGGGGATCGAAGGTCGCCGGATCGATCGCAAGGCCGGCCGGATTGACGAAGACCAGGAAGGCCGAGCGGTCGCCATAGATGCCCCAGGGCACGCCTTCCTCGATCAGCACGCGGCGCATGCCGTCGCGCAGCGTCTCGGCCGTGCGGCAGGCCTGCTCGCAGACGTCTTCGCGCTCGATGATCGACAGCATGGCGACGCCCGCAGCGGCGCAGATCGGATTGGCGTTGTAGGTGCCCTGATGCTGCACCTTCTCGCGCTTCGCGGCCTTCATCGCCGCGAAATCCAGCTGGTCGAAGATCTCGCGCCGCCCCGCCAGCGCGCCGCCGGGCAGGCCACCGGCGACGATCTTGGCGAGGGTGGTCATGTCCGGGATGACGCCGAAATGCGCCTGGGCCCCGCCACGCGACCAGCGGAAGCCGGTGATGACCTCGTCGAAGATCAGCACGATGCCGCGGCGCGCGGTCACCTCGCGCACGCGGCGCAGGAAATCAGGTGGCAGCGGGACCGTGCCCCAGGACGCGCCCGAGGGTTCGACGATCGCCGCCGCGATGTCGTCGCGCGCCTCGATCGCCGCGACCACCCGGTCGACGTCGTCGGTGGGCAGCATGATCGCCTGGTCGACCAGCGCGGGCAGGATCCCGATCGGTGTCGAGCCGTCGAAATGCGAGGTCGCGCCGGCGGCGACCTGATCGTGCCAGCCGTGGAAATGTCCGGTGAAGCGCAGGATCTTGGGCTTGCCGGTGAAGGCGCGGGCGAGCCGGATCGCGAGATGCGTCGCCTCGGTGCCCGAGGCGGTGAAGCGCACGCGCTCGGCGCTCGGGACGAGGCGGTTGATCAGCTGCGCCCAGCGCAGCTCCGCGTCGTGCGACGACCCGTAATGCGTGCCGAGTTCGATCTGCCGCGTCACCGCCTCGACCATCGACGGATGGGCGTGGCCCAGCAGCAGCGAGCCGTGACCGCCGTAGTAGTCGACATATTCGTTGCCGTCGACGTCCCATTTCCGCGGGCCCTTCGCGCGCGCGACGTAGACGGGATAGGGGTTGAGCGCGCGCGAATCATGGGTGACGCCCGAAGGCAGCACGCGTGCCGCTTCGGCGTAGAGCCGGGCCGAACCCGGCGTGCGGGCGCGGTATTCGGTCTCGAGGTGGGAGTTGGTCTGGAGCAGGGTCGCCATGTCGGGTTCCTCGGGTGGTCGAAAGATCGGTAGGTCAGGGCGTCAGGTCACGCATCGCCTTGGCCCGCTGCGTCGCGGCGCCGAGGAGCAGCGGCAGGTCGTTGCCGGCGAGCGCGGCCTTCATGCCGAGCTTGAGGTAGCGGGCGAGAAGCGGTTCGGCGTAGACGCCGCCGAGCGCCGGGATCTTGCCGTGCTGGCGGCACGCGGCGATCGTGGACTCGATCGCGGCGACCAGGCGCGGATCCTCGAACTTGCCGGGGATGCCCATCTCGAGGGTCAGGTCGCTGCATCCCATCAACAGCATGTCGATGCCCGGCACGGCGGCGATCGCTGCCGCGTTGGCGATCGCCTTCGGGGTCTCCAGCATCACCGTCACCAGGGTGCCGGCGTTGATCGCCTCTGCCGCCTCGCCGATCGGGAGGCTGGCATAGCCAACCTGGGGCAGGCCGCCGACGATCGAACGATGGCCGACCGGCGGGTAGCGGAAGGCGTCGGCGATGGCGCGCGCCTCCTCCGCGGTATCGACATGCGGCATCACGATCCCGAGCGCGCCGCCGTCGAGGCACCGCGTACCCATGGTCAACTGGCCCATCGGCACCCGCACCAGCGGTGCGATGCCGGCATCGAGCGCGGCCACCGACATCTGGCAGGCGGCGTCGATCGACATCTGCCCGTGCTCGAGGTCGATGAACAGCCAGTCGAACCCGGCGACCTTCATCAGCTTCGCGATCTCGATGCCGCGTGCGACGCGCACGCCGACCCCGAGCGCTATGCCACCGGATTCGATACGGCGGCGGACCGGATTGTCGACGACGATGGCCATGAGGCTCCTCCCCGATGCTGGACCGCGAGGTTATGCGAGGCCGGGTGCCGCAGACGAGATTTTCTTGTAGCGTCCGCCGACGACGGCATGCCCCCGGACGGGCGGTCGGCGGCGATGCGTGGCACTCGGATGGCGGTGGAGGTCATGAGGCGGGTCTTGTTCGCGGTCTGCGTCGTCGTGGCGGCCCTGCTCGCGACGGTATGGCTGCCCGGCGCCGCGGCGCATGCTGAGAGCCGGTCGCCGGCCGCGCCGCTGCGCGCCCTGCCGGTCGACAGCAAGCCCTGGACCGGCGATTTCGAGGCGATGGCGGAGCGGCGGATGATCCGCGTCCTCGTGCCCTATAGCCGGTCTCTCTATTTTACCGATCGCGGGCGCGAGCGCGGCCTCGCCGCCGAGCTGGTGCGCGATTTCGAGCGGCATATCAATCGCCGCCTGCGTACCGGCAAGCGCCCGATCACCGTCTATATCGTGCCGACGACGCGCGACAGGCTGCTGCCGGGGCTGCTCGCCGGAGCGGGCGACATCGCGGTCGGCAATCTCACGCTGACCGCCGAGCGCAAGGCCATCGTCGATTTCGTGTCCGGCGACCTGGGTGCCGTCAACGAGGTTCTGGTCACCGGCCCGCGTGCGCCTGCGGTCGGGCAGGTGGAGGATCTCGCCGGCCAGCGTATCCATGTCCGCCCGTCCAGCAGCTATCGCGAAAGCTTGGAGGCCCTGTCGCGTCGCTTCGTCGTCGAAGGACGCCCGCCGATCGACATCGTGCCGGTCCCCGACGCGCTCGAGGACGAGGACATGATGGAGATGGCGAATGCCGGCCTTCTGGGCGCCATCGTCGTCGACGACTGGAAGGCGAAGCTCTGGGCCAAGGTGCTGCCGCGGCTGCGGGTCCGCGACGATGTCGTGCTGCGCGCCGACGGGCAGACCGGATGGGCAGTTCGCAAGGACAGCCCGCAACTCGCCGCCGCCATCGAAACCTTCTTCGCGGACCCGAAGGCGGTGCGCGAAAGTACGGCGGCACGGCTCGCGGCCTACCACCGCGGCATCCGGCAGATCAAGGATCCCACCGCCGACGCCGACTGGCGACGCTTCGAGTCCACGGTGTCGTTCTTCGAGACATTCGGCGCCCGCTACGGGTTCGAACCTCTGCTCCTGCAGGCCCAGGGCTATCAGGAAAGCCGCCTCGACCAGGGCGCGCGCAGCGCCCATGGCGCGATCGGCGTGATGCAGGTCATGCCCGACACCGGACGTGCGATGCGCGTCGGCGACATCGCGGCGCTCGAGGCCAACATCCATGCCGGCGCCAAGTACATGGACCACCTGATCTCCCGTTATTTCGCCGATGCGAGCTTTTCCGACGCCAATCGCGCGCTGTTCGCGTTCGCCGCCTACAACGCGGGCCCGTCGCGCATCGCCCGGATGCGCGAGCAGGCGCGCGCCCGCGGCCTCGACCCCGACAAGTGGTTCAACAACGTGGAGATCGTCGTCGCGGAAAAGATCGGCGCGGAGCCCACCCATTACGTGCGGAACATCTACAAGTACTATGTCTCCTACCGCCTGATCGCGGAGGCCGACGCCGCGCGCCGCGCCGCCCTGCGCGCCGCAGGCGGAAGCGGAAACTGAGGCGCGCATGCACACGGCCGCGCTACGCTACGTGGCCGAGGTCGCGCGCCGTGGATCCGTGCGCAAGGCCGCTGCGGCGCTCAATGTCGCGGCGAGCGCGATCGATCGCCAACTGCTCAAGGTCGAGGCATCGCTGGGCGTCGCGCTCTTCGACCGCCTGCCCGGCGGCATGCGCCCGACCCCCGCCGGCACGATCCTGCTGCGCCATGTCGCCGACACGCTGCTCGATTTCGAGCGCGTGCGCGCAGAACTCGACGACCTGCGCGGCGTCAAGACCGGTCATGTCTCGATCGCCGCCGTCGACTCGCTCCTGGTCGAGTTCCTGCCCCGCAGCCTCGACCGCTTCCGTGCCGATTTCCCGGCCGTCAGCTTTGCCGTCGATGCTGCCGAACCGGCGGCGATCGCCGGACAGGTCGCCGCCGGCGAGATCGATCTCGGCTTCACCTTCGTCGGACCGCCGCCGACCGGGACCGCCTGGCTCGCCACGGTCGCCGCGCCGCTCGGCGTGGTCATGCCCGCCGCGCATCCGCTGGCGCGCAAGCGCAGCCTGCGGCTCGACGATCTGCGCGGCCACCCGCTCGTCCTGCCCGCCGGCCCGCTGCCGCGCGTGATGGATGTCGATCCCGAATTCGCGGCCTTCCGCGAGGGCGCACGGCCGCGCCTCGTCTCCAATTCGATCGCCCTGCTCAAGCAGGCGATCCGCGCGGGCGCGGGGCTCTCGTTCTTCACGCGGATCGGGTTCATGGCCGAGATCGATGCGGGCGAGATCGCCTGGCGTCCGCTCGCCGCGCGGCCGGTCAACCTGCTGAAGCTCGGCCTGCTCGCCGCGACAGGCCGCAAGCGCTCCTTCGCCGCCCTGCGCGCGGCCGATCTGTTGACCGCGGAGCTGAAGGCGCTCGGCGCCTGACCTCGATTCGGCAACGCCCCGAGCGGAAAATTGCGCTTCCGCGCAACGGTCGCCCGGGCAAACATGGAGCATCGAATCGTCCGCCGGGGTCGGCATCGGGCCGGCCGGCGCGGACAGGACAGGGTCGGAGGGTGCGATGGGGATCATGAAGCAGGGCGCGGTGTCGCGCCGCGCCGCGCTGGCGGGTGCCGCCGCGACGGGCGCGCTGGTGAGCGTCGGAGCCGGGGCGCAGGGTCGTCCGGTGGTGAACCTGCAGCTCGGATGGCTGCTCTCGGGCAACCAGCTCGGCGAGGTCGCGGCGAAGCACATGGGCTTCTACGAGCAGGAAGGTGTCGAACTGCGCTTCCAGCCCGGTGGTCCGAGCATCGACGGTGTCGCGATCGTCGCCTCCGGCCGGTTCGAGGTCGGTCAGGTCTCGTCCAGCCCCTCGCTGATGCTCGCGGTGTCGCAGGACCTGCCGATCAAGTGCTTCGCGGTCGGTGCGCAGCAGCATCCCTTCACGTATTTCTCGATGAAGAAGAACCCGATCCGCGAGCCGAAGGATTTCGTCGGCAAGAAGATCGCGACCCAGGCGACGGCGGTGATCCTGCTGCGCGCGCTGCTGGCGAAGAACAAGATCGCCGAAAAAGACGTGCAGATCATCACCATGGGCGCGGACATGTCGCCGGTGCTCACCGGGCAGGCCGACGCGGTCACCGGCTGGCTCACCAATACCTCCGCGATCAAGCCTCTTGGCGCCGACCGCGTCGAACTGCGCCTCTGGGACGCGGGCGTGAAGCTCTATGCGCTGCCCTATTACGCGACCAACGACACGATCACGAAGAAGGCCGACGTCCTCGCCAAATTCGTGCGCGCCACCGCCAAGGGCTGGGAATGGGCGGCATCGAACCGCGAGAAGGCTGTCGACTTCCTGGTCAAGGAGTTCCCGAACCTCAACCGCGCCGACGAGATCGAGGCGGCCGACGTGATGCTCAAATACGCCTTCAACGAGAACACGCGGGCCAATGGCTGGGGCGCGATGGATCCCGGCATCTGGAAGGATCAGATCGACCTCTACGCCGAGCTCGGGCAGTTCTCCAAGCGCGTGCCCAAGGTCGAGGAGGTCATGACGCTCGACATCCTCAACGCGACTGCCGCCGGGCGGCCGAAGATCTGATGACATCGGGGACGGCCTCCGTCCCTCGGGCGGCCGCTCCGGCGGTCGCCTGCGAGGGCGTGACCGTGCGCTTCGTCACCGACCGGCGCACGGTTACCGCCATCGAGGACGTCAGCTTCGCGGTCGGGCAGGGCGGGTTCCTGTCCCTGCTCGGGCCGTCGGGCTGCGGCAAGTCGACCCTGCTGCGGGTCGTCGCCGACCTCGTCGAGCCGTCCGCGGGGTCCGCCCGTGTGCGTGGCGCCTCTCCGGCCCAGGCACGGCGCGACCGCTCGATCGGCTTCGTGTTCCAGGATTCGGCGCTGCTCGCCTGGCGCACCGCGCTGCAGAACGTCGCCCTGCCGCTCGAGGTCGGCGGACGCCGGGCGTTGCCCGCGGGAGCGCCGACCCCGCGCGAGTTGCTCAAGCTCGTCGGGCTCGAGGGCTGGGAGAACAGCTTTCCGCATGAATTGTCCGGCGGCATGCGCCAGCGTGTCTCGCTGGCCCGCGCGCTGCTCGGCGCGCCCAGCATCCTGCTGATGGACGAGCCCTTCGGCGCGCTCGACGAGTTCACCCGCGACCGCCTCAACGCGGAGCTGCGCCGGATCTGGCGCGAGACCGGGACCACCATCCTGTTCGTCACCCATTCCGTCTATGAGGCGGCGTTCCTCGGTCAGCAGGTGATGGTGCTGGCCGCCAATCCCGGACGCGTGCGCGAAATCGTGCCGGTCGACCTGCCCGAGGACCGTGGCCTCGCGATCCGCGAGACCGAACCCTTCGCGCGGCTGGTGACGCGTCTGCGCAATCTCCTGGGGCCCGTGTGATGACCCTCGCCGCATCGTCTTCCGCCGCCGATCCCGGCTTGCTGGCCGCGCAGGCGCGCCACGCCGCCGCCAAGCGCCGCGCCGCGCTGCGTCGGCGCATCCTGCCGCTGGTCGGTCTTCTCGCGCTGCTCGCGATCTGGGCGGGGCTCGTCCATGGCCTCGACGTGAAGCCCTTCGTCGCGCCGTCCCCGGTCGTCGTCGTCCAGACGCTGATCGCGAAATTCGGCATGCTGATGAGCAACCTCGCCTGGACGGCGACGGAGGCGCTGCTCGGTTTCCTGCTCGGCAACCTGGTCGCGATCATCGGCGCGACCCTCTTCGTGCATTTCAAGTCGCTCGAGGAGACGTTCTTCCCGATCGTCGTGCTCATCAACACGATCCCGGTGGTGGCGAAGGCGCCGATCCTGGTCCTGCTGCTTGGCAACGGCATCGAACCGAAGATCGCGGTCGCCGCGCTGATCTGTTTCTTCCCGACGCTCGTGAACATGGTGCGCGGTCTCGAGGCCGTGAACCCGCAGGCGCTCGAACTGATGCGCGTCCTCTCCGCCAGCCGCAGCGAAGTGTTCTGGAAGCTGCGGCTGCAGACCGCGCTGCCCTATCTCTTCTCGGCGCTCAAGATCTCGGCCTCCACCGCGACGATCGGTGCGATCGTCGGCGAATGGGTATCGACCACGAACGGCATCGGGGCCCTGATCGTGCAGGCCATGTACGCCTTCGACTCGGCTTTGCTCTATGCGACCGTGCTCGTCGGCTCGGGCTTCGCCTTCTGCTTCTTCCTGGCCATCTCGGCAGCCGAGCGGTTCGTCATCCGCTGGCACGCCCCGGCCGCAACCTGACAGCGCGCGAGAGGTCGCACATGGATCGCATCACCGAAGCCGCCGGCAGCGTGCCGGTCGTCGCCCGCGCCGACGTCGTCGTGGTCGGCGGCGGGCCGGCCGGTTTCTCGGCGGCCATCGCGGCGCGGCGCATGGGCGCGCGCGTCACCCTGCTGGAGCGCTATCCCTATCTCGGCGGGCTCGCCTCGGGCGGCATGGTGCTCGTCCTCGACGACATGAACAACGGTCCGGAGGTCACCGTCACCGGTCTGTGCATGGAGATGATCGAGCGCATGGAGCGTATCGGTCTGTGCGTTCACCCGCCCGAGGAGGATCGGATCGCGAGCGAGGCGATGTTCCGCAAATGGGCGCGCTGGGGCCTCTACGATTTCCGCTCGCAGACCAAGCCCGAGCCGATCGTCTTCGCGGCCGCCTTCGATCCCGACGGATGGAAGCGGGTCTCGAACGAGATGATCGAGGAGAGCGGCGTCGATCTGCGGCTCCATTCCTGGTTCTCGCGCACGATCGTCGAGGATGGCCGCGCGACCGGCGTGATCTGCGACACGAAGGAAGGCCGGCAGGCGATCATGGGCGGTGTCGTGATCGACACGACCGGCGACCTCGATGTCGCCGCAAGCGCCGGCGCGCCGTTCCAGCATGGATCCTACATCGTCACCACGGTGTTTCGCCTCGGCGGCGTCGACACCGAGGCCGCCGAGCGTTTCCGCTTCGAGGAGCCGGAGGCCTATCGCAAGGTCGACCTCGCGGCCCGGCGGACGATCGGCGGATCGTGGGAGCATTGGTGGCTGAAGACGCCGCTGCCCGGGATCGTCTGGTGCAACTGCCCGCACATGCAGGGTTTCGACGCGATCAAGGTCGAGGACCAGACGCGCGCCGATTTCGAGGGCCGCAAGCGGATCTACCGCATGGTGGATTTCGTGCGCGCCAATCTGCCGGGCTTCGAGCGCTGCTACGTGGTCGATGTCGCACCGCAACTCGGGGTGCGCCAGACGCGACTGCTCGAGGGCGAATACGTGGTGACGAAGGAAGATGTCATGGACCGCGTCCATTTCGCCGACACCGTCGCCCGCGGGCGCGACTACTACACGCCCTATCGGGCGATGCTGCCGCGCAAGGTCGACCAGCTGCTCGTGGCGGGCCGGCACTACTCGGCGACAGAGGGCGCGCAGAAGCTCAGCCGCGAGATCCCGCCCTGCATGTCGATGGGACAGTCGGCCGGCGTCGCGGCCGCGCTCGCGCTCGATGGCGGCATGTCTGTCAAGGCGGTCGATCCGGCGGCCATCTGCGCCAAGGTGCGCGCGCAGGGCGGCGATCCCGGCGACCGGCCGTCCGCCAACGCACGGCTTGTCGCGAGGGCCGCGGAATGAGCGCGACGCCGCTGCCCCTCGAGGGCGTCCGCATCGTGGATTTCACCCAGGTGTACATGGGCCCCTGTGCGACCCAGACCCTGGCCGATTTCGGCGCCGACGTGATCAAGATCGAACCGCCGAAGATCGGCGACCGCATGCGCTGGGCCATTCCCGGTGACCCGGCGGGCGAGCAGGGGCCGATCTTCTGCTCGATCAACCGCAACAAGCGGTCGATCGTCCTCGACATGCGCACGGATCCCGCGAAGGAGGCCGTGCGGCGCATGATCGCCGGCGCCGACGTCGTCGCGAATAATTTCCGTGCCGGCGTGATGGAGCGGCTCGGCTTCGGCTACGAGGCCTGCGCGGCGCTCAATTCGCGGATCATCTACGCCGTCGGCACCGGCTATGGCGTCGAAGGTCCATATGTCGCCAAGGGCGGCCAGGATGCCCTGGCCCAGGCCATGACCGGCGCGATCTGGCGGCGGAGTTCGCCGCACGCGCCGATGGGCGTGCCGACCACGACTTTCGCCGATTACTGCGCGGGCATGCATCTCGCCCAGGGCATCATGCTCGCGCTGCTGCAGCGGCAGAAGACCGGCAAGGGCCAGATGGTCAGCGTCTCGCTGCACGATTCCATGATCGCGGCCCAGATGCAGGAGGTCGCGGTGTCGCTCATGCGTGCGCGCGAGCTCAACTGGGGCAACCTGCCGACCAACGACGTGTTCGAGACCAGCGATGGCGCCTTCGTCATGATCGGTGGCTTCAGCCGCCAGCCGATGCACGACATCGGCGCGGTGATCGGCCGTCCGGATCTCGAGACGGATCCGCGCTTCGCCACGCATGAGCTGCGGGTCGTCAACCGCGACACGCTGCACGCGTTGCTGCGCGAGGCATTCCGCGCCGGGACGACGGCGCACTGGATCGCGCGGCTGGAGGCCCAGGACCTGCTTTGCGCACCGGTCCGCCCGCTCGCCGCAGCGCTCGAGGATCCGCAGGTCCGGATCAACGACATGATCCTGGAGGCCGATGCGCCCTGGGACCGTCTCAAGGTCGCCGGTTCGCCCGTGCACCTGTCGGATGCGCCTGTGCGCGCGATGCGGCGGCTGCCGCCACGACTGGGCGAGCATACGGACGAGATCCTGGCCGAGCTTGGCCTTGCCGGGGCGGCGGTGACGCCGTGACCGTCCGGCTCGAGATCGCGGATCACGTCGCGCGCGTCACCATCGACCGGCCCGACAAGCTCAATGCCGTCGACGCGGAGACCGAGGCCGAGCTGGAAGCCGTCTGGCGGCGCCTCGAGGGCGAGCGCGACGTCCGCGTGATCGTGCTCACCGGCGCGGGCGATCGCGCGTTCTGTGCCGGCGCCGACCTGACGGGCGCCGCGAAGAGCGGGCTCGACTACTGGATGACGCCGCGTCCGCACGGCTTCGGCGGATTATCCTTCCGTGACACGCTCGATATTCCGGTCATCGGCCGGATCAACGGTCACGCGCTGGGCGGCGGCTTCGAGATGGTGCTGGGTTGCGATATCGCGATCGTGGCGGAGGAAGCGACCTTCGGCCTCACCGAACCGCGCGTCGGCTACCTGCCGCTCGACGGCGGAATGGTGCAGTTGCAGCGTCAGGTGCCGTTCCGCCTCGCGATGGGCATGATGCTCACCGGCCGGCGCTTCAAGGCGCGCGAGTTGGAAAGCTGGGGGCTGTTCAACGAGGTCGTGCCGCGGGCCGGGTTGGACGAGGCGGTCGAGCGCTGGCTGGCCGACATCCTCGCCTGCGCGCCGCTGAGCCTGCGCGCGGTGAAGCAGACGGTCCGGCGCACGGCGCATCTGACGCCGCGCGAAGCCCAGGCCATGCGGTTGCCGGCGGTCGTCGACGCGATCCGTTCCGAGGATGGCGAGGAGGGCGTGCGCGCCTTCCGCGAAAAGCGCAAGCCGGTCTGGAAGGGGCGCTGACCGGGCCGTGGCGATCGCGATCGCCAATGCGCTGATTCTTGCCGATGCCAGCGACGCGCCGCGTCCCGGCGCGATCCTGATCGAAGGCCGCCGCATCGTCGCCATGGCGTACGGCGCGGCGGAGGCCACGGCGCTCGTCGCGCGGGCGCGCGAGGTCCATGACGCGAAGGGCGCGATCGCGCTGCCGGCCTTCGTGAACGCGCATCACCACAGCTACGGCAATCTTCTGCGCGGGACGGAGAACGACCTGCCGCTCGAGCTCTGGGCCCTGTTCACCGTCGCCTGGGGACGCGCGCTCGACGCGACGCTGTTGCGGCTCGCGATCCTGGCGGGCGCGGCAGAGATGCTGCGCGCCGGCTATGCGGCGGTTGTCGACCACGCGCCGCAGCTTGGATTGCGCGCGGCGGCGATCGCGGCCCATCGCGAGTCCGGCATGCGCGTCGCCTATGCGCCGATGCTGCACGACCGCCATGACCACGACCTGCTCGGCTTCGACCTGCCGCCGCATCTGAGGCGCGGTGTCGAAGGCGCCGGCTTCGCGTCGCATGACACCGTGAGCGCGGCGATCGACGAGGCCGTCGCCGCGACGCGCGGCGATGGCCGCGTCTCCATCCTGCTCGGTCCCAACGCGCCGCAGCGCTGTTCGCCCGAACTGCTCGCGCTCTGGGCGCGGCTGCGCGACCGGCATGGCCTCGGCGTACACACGCACCTGCTCGAAACGCGCGCCCAGGCGATCCTCGCCCGCCGCCTCTGGCCCGGCGGGATGCTGGCCGAACTGGGGCGGCGCGGCCTTCTGGCGCCGGGATTGTCGGTCGCGCATGGTGTCTGGGCGAGTGCATCGGATCGCGACGTGCTCGCGCGTCACGGCGTCGTCGTGGTCCATAATCCGTCCAGCAACCTGATGCTCGGCAGCGGCGCCATGCCCTTCGCCGCCATGCGGGATGCGGGGATCGCGATGGCGCTGGGCAGCGACAGCGCGAACACGGGCGGACGCACCGATCCCTTCGAGATCATGCGGCTGGCGTCGATGCTGCCGCGTCTCGGGCAACCGGTCGCGCCCGATGGCGCGCCGTTCCGTCCCGTCGCGCGCGACGTGCTCCGGCTCGCGACCGAAGGCGGCGCCGCGGTCTTCGGGCTCGCGACGGAGGCGGGGCGCCTCGCGCCTGGTCGGCTCGCGGACATCACCCTTGTCGCGCTCGCAGGAGCGGAGATGGCCGCGCTCGAGCCGTCCGTCGATGTCTTGGTGCGGCACGCATCACCGTCCCGCGTCGCGTCGACCATGGTCGATGGCGCCTGGGCCTATCGCGATGGCCGCATCGAGGCCTTCGACGAGGCGGCCGTCCTGCGCGCGATCGCGGCGCATGCGACGGAATTGCGCGATCGCGCCGCCGCCGAGCGGGCGATCGCCGCCGAGGCGGCGCGCGTCCTCGCGCCGCAACTGCGCCGACTTCACGAC
>CAIOSQ010000066.1 GCA_903860935.1 uncultured Rhodospirillales bacterium
GCCGACAATTGCGTCTCGCCGGGCTACCGCTATCTCCTCGACGCGCCGGCGCCCAAATACGATCCGGCGGCCGCGCGCAAGCTGCTCGCCGAGGCCGGCTATCCGCAGGGCCTCAAGATCCCGCTGATCTGCTCCAACCGCCCGGCGATCCGCAGCCAGGTGGGCGTGGCGGTGAAGCAGATGGCGCAGCCCGCCGGCTTCGACATCGACGTGCAGACCATCCCGCACGACACCTATCTCGCGAATGTCTGGCGCAAGGGTAATTTCTACATCGGCTACTGGGGCATGCAGCCCACCGAGGACGCGGCCTTCACGCTGCTCTTCACCACCGACGCGGCCTTCGCGGACACCGCCTGGAACAACAAGGAGTTCGACGACATCGTCGCGCGCGGCCGCGCCACGCTCGATGACGCGGAGCGCAAGCGCCTCTACACCCAGGCGCAGCAGATGATGATGCGCGACCGGCCGTCGATCATCCCGTTCTTCCAGGACATCCTCACCGCCAACCGCACCTACGTGAAGGGCTGGACCGCGCATCCGCTGTCGCGGACCTTCTTCACCGAGGATGTCTGGCTCGATCGCGGCTGAGCCGTCATGAACGCCGGGTATCTCGCGCGGCGCCTGGCCGCGGTCGTGCTGGTCCTGCTGATCGTCTCGCTGACGGTCTTCGCGATCACCATGATCCTGCCGGGCAACGCCGCGGTGATGATCCTCGGCGAGTATGCGACCGAAGACCAGTTGCAGGCGCTCGCGGCCGAACTCGGCCTCGAGCGCCCCTGGCACGTCCAGTATCTCGAATGGCTGGGCCGGCTGGTCAGCGGCGACTGGGGCATGTCGATGCGCATGTCCCAGCCCGTCTCGCTGCTGATCGGCGACGCTTTCTGGCGCTCGGCTGCCCTCGCCGGCGCGGCGCTGGTGACCGTCACCGTGATCGCGATCCCGCTCGGCGTGCTCGCCGGCATGCGCCGCGGGCGTGGCGCCGATCTCGGCGTCGGCCTCTTCGCCTACATGGGAACCGCGATCCCCGAATTCGTCACCGCGACCCTGCTGCTGGTCTTCCTGGCGGCGCCCGGACGACAGCTTTTCCCGGCCGGTGGCTTCGTGCCGCCGGGCGAGGACACGGTCCGCTTCCTCTATCACATGGTCCTGCCTGCGCTGACGCTGAGCCTGATCTTGACCGCGCATATCGTGCGCCAGGTGCGATCGGAGATGTCGGAGGTGCTGGCGAGCGACTATATCCGCGCCGCGCGGCTCAAGGGCCTCGGCGAGGCGACGGTGATCCGGCGCCATGCCCTGCGCAACGCGCTCGCGCCGGCGGTGGCCGTGATCTCGCTCGATGTCGGCTATCTGCTTGGCGGCATCATCGTCGTCGAGGAGGTCTTCGCCTGGCCCGGCCTCGGCCGGCTGATGATCCACGCCCTGCAGAACCGCGACCTGCCGGTGATCCAGGCGGTCACCCTCGTCCTGGCCGGCGTCTATGCGCTGTCCAACCTCGTGTCCGACATCGTGATCGCGGCGCTCGATCCGCGCGTGCGCTATGCGTGACTTGCTTCGCCATCCCACGGGCCTCGTCGGGGCGACGCTGCTCGCCATCGTGCTCTCCGCCGTCCTGTTCGGCCCGATGCTCGCGCCCTACGACCCGCAGCAATTCCATCCGGCGATGCGCCTGCGCGGGCCGTCGCAGGCGCATTGGCTGGGGACCGACCAGTTCGGCCGCGACATCCTCTCGCGCATCCTCCACGGCGCGCGCTCGACGATCCTGTTCGGGCTCGGCGCCACCTTCGCGGGCGTCGCCGCCGGGACCCTCATCGGCGTCGCCGCGGGCGTCGCCGGGCGCTGGATCGACAGCGTCATCATGCGCCTGCTCGACGGGCTGCTCGCGGTTCCGGACCTGCTCTTCACGCTGCTGATCGTCACCGTGCTCGGCGGCGGCACCGGCCATGCGATGCTCGCGGTCGCGGTCGCCTTCACGCCCGGCATGGCGCGCATCGCGCGCGCCGCGGTGCTCTCGGTGCGCACGCGCGAATTCGTCCAGGCCGCGCAGGCGCGCGGCGAATCGCCGATCTACGTGATCGGCGCCGAAGTCCTGCCCAACACGATGGGGCCGGTGATCGTCGAGGCGACGATCCGCGTCTCCTTCGCGATCATGCTCGGCGCGACGCTGGGCTTCCTCGGCCTCGGCGCCCAGCCGCCCTCGACCGAGTGGGGGCTGATGATCGCAGAGGCGCGGCAATTCATGTTCCGCAATCCCTGGTGCGTCGCCGCGCCCGGCATCGCGATCGCCCTCGCTGCGCTCGGATTCAACCTGTTCGGTGACGCGCTGCGCGACATCCTCGATCCGCGGGGTCGTCAGCGATGAGCGTCGCCACGACATCCAGCGTCCTCGCGGTCCGTGGCTATTCGCTCGCCTACCGGACGGGCGAGGGCGACGTGAAGGCCCTCTCGAACATCGACCTGTCGATCGCGCGCGGCCGCACCCTCGGCCTCGTCGGCGAATCCGGTTCGGGAAAGAGTTCGATCGCCTGGTCGATCCTGCGCTACCTGCCCGCCAACGCGCGCGAGGGTGGCGGCGAGATCCTCCTCTCGGGAGAGGATCTGCGCGCCAAGACCCGCCAGCAGATCGCCGACATCCGCGGCCGGCGCATCGGCATCGTCTTCCAGGATCCGTCGACCTCGCTGAATCCGACGCTGATGCTGGGTCGCCAGCTCGCCGAGGTCCTGACCCGACATCGCGGCCTGACCGAGAAGCAGGCCTTCGCCGAAGGTGAGGCGCTGCTCGCGCGCACCGGCATCACGCGGCCCGCCGAGATGATGCGCCGCTATCCGCACCAGGCCTCGGGCGGCGAGAAGCAGCGCGTGGTGATCGCCACCGCCTTCGCCTGCAACCCCGAATGCATCATCTTCGACGAGCCGACCACCGCGCTCGACATCGTCACGGCGCGGCAGATCCAGGATCTCTTCGTGCGCCTGCAGGAGGATACCGGCGTCGCGGCGCTCTACATCTCGCACGACCTGGCGCTGGTTTCGCGCATCGCCCACGATGTCGCCGTGATCCATCGCGGCGAGATCGTCGAGAGCGGGCCGGCCGCCGCCATCTTCGGCGCGCCGCGCGAGGACTACACGCGGATGCTGATCGCCGCCGTGCCGCGCCCCGATCTCCGCCTGGTCGATCCCACACCGCCCGCGGGCGCCCCGGAACTGCTCGGCATCAAGTCCATGACCGTGCGCTACGGCGAACGCTCGCTTCTGTCGCGGCTGCTCGGCCGTGCCCAGGAGCAGGTCATCGGCGCGCGCGACATCGACATTTCGGTGCGCAAGGGCGAGATCCTGGGCATCGTCGGCGAGTCGGGATCGGGCAAGTCGACCATCGCGCGCGCGATCGCCGGCCTCAACGACTTCACCGGCACGCTCACGCTCGAGGGCCGCGCGTTCTCGGAGCGGGGCGCGCTCGACCGCAGCTATCGCCGCGCCGCGCAGATCATCTTCCAGAACCCGGACGCCTCGCTCAACCCGCGCCAGCGCGTGCGGGACATCCTCTCGCGGCCGCTCAAGCTCTACGGGATCGCCAAGGGGCGCGCCGAGATCGACCGTCGCGTCGGCGAATTGATCGCCCAGGTCCTGCTGCCGCCGGAATTCGCGCGTCGCTATCCGCATCAGCTGTCCGGCGGCGAGAAGCAGCGCGTCGCGATCGCCCGCGCCTTCGCGGCCGAGCCGCGCCTCGTGCTCTGCGACGAGATCACCTCGTCGCTCGACGTCTCTGTCCAGGCCTCGATCGCGCGGCTGCTCGTCGACCTGCAGGCGCGCACCGGCGCCACCTGCCTGTTCATCACCCACGACCTCAACCTCGTGCGCCAGCTCGCGCATACGATCGCGGTGATGTATCGCGGCGAACTCGTCGATCTCTTCCCCGTCGGCGCGGCCAACGCGCCGGACCGCCATCCCTATACCCGCACCCTGCTCGACGCCGTGCCAGTCGCCGTCGGCGGCGTCGCGTGACGGATCATCGACCGGAGATCGCAGCCATGAAGACCGCCGACGAATTGCTCGCCGCCATCGACGAGAAGGCCTGTCTCGACATCGTCGCGGACTGGGTGCGCCACAAGAGCTACACCCAGACCGATGGCGAGCGCGCGCTCGTCGAGCATGTCGTCGGTCAGATGCGGGGCCTTGGCCTCGACGCCGCGCCGAGCCCGGTGGAGGCGGAGCGCTTCAACGCCATCGGCACGTGGCGTGGAACCGGCGGCGGCAAGAGCCTGCTGTTCAACGGCCATCTCGACACCAATCCCGCGACCGAGGGCTGGACGGTCGATCCCTGGGGCGGGCTGGTCGACGACCGCTTCATCTATGGCATCGGCGTCTCGAACATGAAGGCGGGCGACGCGGCGTCGTTCTGCGCGGTCAAGACGCTGGTCGATGCCGGCGTGCGGCTCAAGGGCGATGTCGTGCTGACCTATGTCGTCGGCGAATTGCAGGGCGGCGTCGGCACGCTGGCCGCGATCCGCAACGGCTTCCGCGCCGATTATTTCATCAACAGCGAGCCCACCGACCTCGCGGCGATCACCATGCATGCCGCCGCCTTCACCTTCATCATCGAGCTCCAGGGCGTGACGCGCCACATGTCGAAGCGCGAAGAGGCTGTCGACGCGATCGTGGCCGCCTGCGATCTGGTTCCCCGCCTCAATGGCATGACATTCTCCGACGCGCCGGACGCCGATCACCGCGCCATCAACCGCGTGCATGTCGGCGTGATGCGCGGCGCGCTGGGCCGCGAGTTCCACGAATGGCGTCCGCCGCAGGTCGCCGACGTCGTGCGTCTCAAGGGCTCGGGCCGCTACGGGCCCGGCCAGACCCAGGCCGCAGCGCTCGCCGATTTCCGCCGCGTGCTCGACGACCTGGAACGGCGCTTCCCCGGCCTCAAGGCCACCGTCGAGGCGGAGGACGTGAAGGGCCGACCGCTGATGCCGGCCTTCCGGGTGGATCGCGACGCACGCATCGTGAAGACCGTCAACGCCGCCTATCGCAAGGTGCGCGGCACCGACCAGCCGACCGGGGCGATCACGCCGCCGGGCTTCTACGGCACCGATGCCGGGCATTTCTACAAGGAGCTCGGCGCGGAGGGCATCGTGTGCGGTCCGGGCGGCCGCTACAACACGATGCCGGATGAGCGCGTCGACATCGCCGACTATCTCGACATGGTCCGCATCTACCTGCTCGCCATGCTCGACATCTGCGAACTCGACTGACCGGAGACGCGGCCATGCAGGAATACACGGCCGAGACGCGAAGCGGCCGGCAGGTGGCGCTGCGCTTCGCGGCGGACGAGCACGCGTCTCGCCTCGCCGCGACGCGTGCCGAACTGCGCCGGCGCGGCTGCGCGGCGCTGCTCGTCTTCGCGCAGGAAAGCCACAACTACCTGACCGGCTTCGACACCGCCGGCTACGTCTTCTTCCAGGCGGGTATCGTGACCGCCGACGACCGGCCCACCGTGCTGCTCACGCGGCGGCCCGATCAGCGCCAGGCCGAGACCTGCTCGCTCTACGACGACATCCGCATCTGGCTGAACGCCGAGGATGTGCGCCCCGAGCGCGAGCTGCGTGCGATCCTCGAGGAGCTGGGGCTGCGCGGCGAGACGGTCGCCGTCGAGTTCGCGACCTATGGGCTGACCGGCGCCAATGGCCGCGCGGTCGAAGCCGAACTCGCCGGGGTCTGCACGCTTGTCGACGGATCGGACATCGTGCGGACCCAGCGCCTCGTCAAGTCGCCGGCC
>CAIOSQ010000067.1 GCA_903860935.1 uncultured Rhodospirillales bacterium
AGCGCCGCCATCGGCACGACGAGGAGCACGGAGACGGCGCGCCCGACCGGATAGACGACGCCATAGCCCGCGACCTCGTAGGCCTTGAGCATCGTGGCAACGGTGAAGACGTTGACCGCCGTCGACAGCGCGACCCATTTCAGGGACGCGATCTCGGGCAGACCAGTCCAGACAAGGACAGGAACGGCGAAGACCCCGGCCATGATCATCTGCCCGGCCATCGCCTCGGTGGGACGCGACGCCGCCTTCACGGCCGCGTTCCACGCCGCGTGAAGAAGGGCGCTCAGCAACGCAGCGGCGACGAGAATCGCGTCCATGAACCCCTACTCGCCCGGGCGATCCCCCGCCCCCGGGGGCGGGCCGCCGACCGGCCGCGCCTTGGTCATAGCGCGGCCGGCGATCGTCCGGCGAGCAGGATCTCGTCGTCGGAACCGGCCCGCGTTCAGGCCAGGGAGACGACGCTCCAGGACGCGGGCGGCAAGGTCAGCTTGATGCGCTCGCCATCGAGCGAGATGCGGCCGAGCTTGCGCGGCGCCACACGGTCGGGCGCCGCTGCGCTGTTGACAGCCTGGAGATCCTTGTCGTGCAGGGTCATCGCGGCCACGACGGACTTGCCGCTGAAACCACGCGCCATCACCTCGACCGAGAGCGGCTCGGTCAGATGCCGGTTGAGCATCATGAGGTTGAGCCCCTTGGTCCCGCGATCGGCGATCGCCGAGAGCTTGAGATAGGGGGCCGCGGCGATCGGGTAGTAATTGTCCTGCTTGCCGCGCGGATCGTAGTAGGTCGCGTCATAAGTCGGGCTGTCGACCTTGGCGCGCAGCGCATGGCCACGGCCGAAGCGGCTCATCTGCGCGAAGGGCCAGAAGATCGTCTGACGCCACGCGGCGCCGCCCTTTTCCGTCATGATCGGCGCGATGACGTTGACGAGTTGCGCGAGGCAGGCCGTCTTCACGCGATCCGCGTGATTGAGGAGGGAGATACAGGCGCCACCGAAGGCGAGCGCATCCTCCATCGTGTAGATTTCCTCGAGGATCGGCGGCGCGACCGGCCAGCCTTCCTTGACCCGCGTCGCGCGGTCACGGCGCGTGCGGTACCAGACGTTCCATTCGTCGAAGGACAGCATGATGCGCTTGCTGGAGCGGCGCTTCGCGGCGACCGAATCGGCGATCGCGACGACTTCCTCGATGAACGTATCCATCAGGTCCGGACAGGCCAGGAACGCCGCCGTGTCGCCCGCGTAGTTGTTCAGATAGGTGTGAAGCGAGATGTACTCGACCTGGTCGAACGTGTGCTCGAGGACGGTCTGCTCCCACTGGCCGTAGGTCGCCATGCTGCGCGCCGAGGAGCCACAGGCAGCCAGCTCGATGCTTGGATCGATCCAGCGCATCATTTTCGCGGCCTCGTAGGCGCGCCGGCCATACTCGTCCGCGGTCTTCGACTCCATCTGCCAAGGTCCGTCCATCTCGTTGCCGAGACACCAGAACTTGACGCCGTGAGGCTTTTCCCAGCCATGCTTGCGGCGCAGGTCGGACCATGCCGTCCCGCCCGGGAAATTGCAGTACTCGAGCATGTTGCGCGCCGCGTCACCGTCGCGCGTGCCGAGATTGACGGCGAGCATCGGCTCGATGCCGGCCATGCGGCACCAGTCGATGAACTCATTCGTGCCGAAGAGGTTCGGCTCTTTCGAGAACCAGGCGAGATCGAGGCGCACGGGCCGATCCTCGACCGGTCCGACGCCCTCTTCCCAGTTGTAGCCGGAGACGAAATTGCCCCCGGGATAGCGCATGATCGTGGGCCCGAGTTCCCGCACCAGCGCCATCACGTCCTGCCGGAAGCCCTGCTTGTCGGCGGTCGGATGACCCGGCTCGTAGATCCCCTCGTAGACGCAACGCCCGAGATGTTCGATGAACGCACCGAAGAGGCGATCGTCGACGGCGCCGATATCGAAATCCCGGTCCAGCAGGACCTTGGCCTTGATCATGTGTCATTTCCCCGATTGGAACGATGCGACGGCCGCCCCGCCAATCCGGCGAGGCGGCCGCGCCTTGCCTCAGCGACGGCTCAGCAGCTGGTCGGCGCGCTCCTGCGCGTCCTTCATCGCCTGCGCCGCAAGCTTGTTGCCGTTGATGATGTTGTTGACCTCCTCGCCGATCAGCGACTGGAAGCCGAACTGACGGCGCACGTCATGCGGCAGCGAACGGCCGATTTCGGTGATGCGCATGACGTTCGGACGTTCCGGCAGCTTCGCGTATTCCGCCATCAGCGAGTTGCGGATCGGCAGATGGCCGCCGCCGCGCGCCCAGTCGAAATTGTGGTCCCAGAGATACTTCATGAAGATCTGGGCCGCCTTGCGGGTCTGCGGATTGGTACCGCCGCGCAGCATGACCCAGCTATGGTTGTCGGCCCACACCGCGTCCTGCTTGAACAGGTTCGGGAAGATCCGCGCCGTGTATTCCTTGAGACCCGATTCGGGCTTCGCCGCCGCGGCGATCATGTCGTCGATGCGCCACGTGCCGGTGAGCAGCACCGCGCCGTTGCCGCCGATGAAGCCGCCCAGCGCACCGGCGCCGTCCGTCCCCTTGGTGATGTAGCCTTCCTTCGACAGCCGCTCGAACACCTCGAACGCGTTCTTCGCCTCGGGCGAATTGAAGTCGGCCTTGTCGAAATTCCCGTCTTTGAAGATGGACGCGTTCTGCGTGTACATCATGGTCCAGAAGCTGCGCGCGCCGTTACCGGCGTCGCCCGCTGCGACCGAGGCCATGACGAAATACGGCTTGCCCGTCTTCTCCTTGATGAGCTTCGCCTGCTGCATCAGTTCGTCGACCGTCTTCGGCACGATCGGCGCGCCCGCGGCGTCGACCAGGCCGGCCTGCTTGAACATGCCGACATTGATGTGCCACAGCCAGGAATGCGTGTCCCAGGGCAGGGCGTGGACCTTGCCGTTCAGGGTCACGCCGGCCTTGGCGTGCGGCGTGAAATCGTTGATGTCGATGCCGGCCGCCTTGAGGTCGTCCTCGATCGGCTCGACGATACGCGAACGGACGAAGTCGCCGATCTGCGAGGTGTGCATCACCGCGATCGTCGGCACGTCGCGCGCCGCGATACGGGCGGTCAGCTGCTGGTAGTACGGGCCCCACTCGATGATCTGCGGCTTGACGACGATGTTGTCCTTGTTCGTCGCGTTGAAGTGGTTGACGAGGGTCGTCATGACCCCGCACTCGCCACGCGCCTTCTGGTAGTCCTGGCTGGTGCCGTAATCGGCATCGCAGGCGCCGAAGAAGCGGGCGAAGCTGATCTCGGTCTTCTGCTGCGCGAGCGCCGCGCCGCTGGTCGCGAGCGCGCCGGCTACGATCGCGCCGGCCGCGAGCGCGGATGTGAGTTTCGTGATCGTCATGGACGTCCTCCTTGTCGGGCCCCCGGCCCCTTTTGAACGACGCGTCGGACGAACTCCGACGCGCCCGTCGATTCCCCCTCGCGATGGCGCGCTATTTTCCGGCGCCCCCGGCCACCGCGGTCACGATATGGCGCTGGAAGAACAGGTAGAGGATCAGGATCGGCAGGCCGGCGAAGACCGCCTGCGCCATCAGGAACCCGATCCCCTCGGTCTGCGCGAAATTCGTCTGGGTCGCCGCGAGGCCGATCGTCAGCGTGTACATCTCGGGCTTGGTCGCCGAGACGAGCGGCCAGAAATACTCGTTCCAGGCATGCAGGAACGTGTAGATGCCGAGCGTCGCCTGCGCGGGCACCGTCAGCGGCAGGACCACGCGGAAGAAGATCTTGAGGCGCGACGCATTGTCGAGCATCGCCGCCTCCTCGATCTCCCGCGGCACGCCCTTGAAGTACTGGTACATGAGGAACACGCCGAACGGGAAGGCGAGGCGCGGCGCGATCAGGCCGAAATAGGTGTTGTGGAGATGCGCCTCCGCGAACATCGTGTGCAGCGGCACGATGATCGCCTGCTCGGGCACCGCCAGTCCGGCGATGACCAGGATGAAGGCGATGCGCTTGCCCGGAAAATCGGTGCGCGCGAAGCCGTATCCCGCGAGCGTCGAGATGGCGAGCGTCAGGAAAGTCTGGCCGATCGCCACGATGAAGCTGTTGAGCATCCATCCGAACACCGCCGACGTCGCGAGGATGTCGCGGAAGTTCTTGCCCGTGAAGGGCGGGGCGAAGATGCCGCCGGTCGTGCGCATGAGCACGTCGTTCGGCTTGAAGGCGAGCCCGATCACCCAGACGATGGGAGCGACCCACACGATGGCCAGCCCGACCAGGGCCGCCAGCAGGAGCATGTCGACCAGGTCGAGTTTCTTGACGCCGCGCCCCAGCACCATGGTCAGCCCCCGTCCTTCTGGCGACCGATCCACATCTGGAGCATCGCCGCGCCCAGCATGAGGACGAACAGGATCTGCGACGCGGCGGCCGCGTAACCCAGCATCCAGTCGCGGAAACCCGCCTCGTAGATGAACATGACGATCGGCCGCGACGCGTTGTTCGGGCCACCATTGGTGATCAGGTTCGCCTGACCGAAAAGCTGGAACTGCAGGATCACTTCGATGACGGCGACGAGCACGATCGTGCGCCGGATCGCCGGAAGCGTGATCGAGACGAGGACGCGCCAACGCGAGGCGTTGTCGAGCGCCGCGGCCTCGTAGACCTCTTTCGGGATCTGCTGCAGCGCCGCCAGGAACAGCATCATCGGCAGCCCGATGATCCACCAGACCGTGACGATCGCGATGCCCGGAAGCGCCAGCGCCTCCGTCGTCATGAAATTCGGCGCCGTGAGGCCGAACATCCCGGCGATGTTTTGCAGCAGACCGCGATCCGGCATGTAGACCAGACGCCAGACCAGGGTCACGATCGTCACCGAGAGGACCGAGGACCCGAAGAAGATCGAGCGGAAGAAACTGGATTTGCGCGAGTCGTCGTTGAGCAGCAGCGCGAGGAAGAGCCCGAGGCCGACGAAGGCCGGCACGCTGATGATCACGAACCAGATCGTGTTGCGCACGGAGCCGAGGAAGATGCGATCTCCCAGGAGCCGCTCGTAATTCTCCCAGCCGACCGGGCCGCCATAGCCGGCGAGCATGTCGTAATCCTGGAAGCTCAGCCACATGCCAAGCCCGAGGGGCACGACGAGCAGCACCAGGAAGGCGAGCATGTAGGGCGCGATGAACAGCGCGTTCCACGCCGTCCGCCGTCCGACCGCGTCGGCGTCGCGCCGTGCGACCCGGACGGGCCGCGCCTGCGACGGGGCGCTCATCGCCAGGCCGAGTCAGGCCGCATGATGCCCGATCCCCGCGGAGTCGAAGAGATGGACCTGCGCCGGGTTGAACCCGAGCGCGACCGGATCGCCCACCGAGACGGTGCTGTCGCCGGCATCCTCGTAGACCACGAGCGCGCCATCCGGGAGCCGCGCATAGACGAAGGTGCGATCGCCGAGTCGCTCCACGACTTCGGCACGGCCATCGATGCCGCCACCGGTCGTGACATGCTCCGCGCGCACGCCGAGTTCGAGCGTCGCGCTCGATGCGAGGCCGGAGATCGGGACGCGCGTCTCGACGCGCTGGCCGCCGGGCAGCGCGACGACCGCCCCGCCCTTGTCCTCGCCGAGCAGGCGAACGGTCAGGATGTTCATCGCCGGCGTGCCGATGAAGCCGGCGACGAAGCGCGTCCGCGGCCGGCGGTACACCTCCAGCGGCGTCCCGACCTGCTCGATGCGGCCCTGGTTCATGATCGCGATGCGCGAGGCCATCGTCATCGCCTCGACCTGGTCATGCGTGACGAAGATCATCGTCGCCTTGACCTGCTGGTGTAGCCGCGCGAGTTCGATGCGGGTGCGCGAGCGCAGCGCCGCATCGAGGTTGGACAGCGGCTCGTCGAACAGGAACGCCTTGGGCTCCTTGACGATGGCGCGACCGATCGCGACGCGCTGGCGCTGCCCGCCGGAGAGCTGGGACGGCTTGCGCGCGAGCAGGTGGTCCATTTCGAGGATGCGCGCGGCATCGGCGATCTTGCGGTCGATCTCGCCCGCCGACATCCCGATATTGCGCAACCCGAAGGCCATGTTGTCGCGCACGGTCATGTGCGGATAGAGCGCGTAGTGCTGGAACACCATGGCGACGCCACGCTGGCCCGGGGGCAGCGCATCGACGCGCGTGCCGTCGATCAGAATCTCCCCGTTCGACAATTCCTCGAGCCCGGCGATCATGCGCAGCAAGGTCGACTTCCCGCAGCCCGACGGACCGAGGAAGACGAGGAACTCGCCCGAGATAATCTCCATGGAGAGGTCGGGTATGACCTCAACCGAGCCGTAGCTCTTGCCTACGTTATGCAGGCTGATCCCCGCCACGTCGTCCCCTCCCTCGACTGCCGAGAAGTTCTTTCATATGATGAATGAGAGTATCGCCATCGCCGTCGCGCCTTGTCAATGCGCTTCGCCGACGGCATGGGGGAAGGACAAGGCGGGCGGCGATGAAACCGGTCCGGCGCGGTGGCGCGGCGATGCGCACGGTCACGCTCAGCCAGCGCGTCATGGACTCGCTGGGCGAGGCGATCTTGCGTGGTCGCTTTGCACCCGGAGACATGCTGCCCACCGAGCCGGATCTGGGCGCGCGCCTGGGCGTCAGCCGCACGCCGCTGCGCGAGGCGATCAAGAAACTGCACGGCAAAGGGCTGGTCACGATCGGCCGCAGGACCGGAACCCGCGTGCGGCCATCCAGCGAGTGGCACCATCTGGATCCTGATGTCCTGCGCTGGCGGCTGCAGACCGGGCCCGACGACGACATATTGCGTCAGCTCTACGAGCTGCGCGCGGCGATCGAGCCGGAGGCCTGCCGCTTCGCCGCGCTCAACGGCACGAACGAGGATCACGCCGGCATCGCCGCGGCCTTCGGTCGCATGGAGGCGGTCCGCGACGACATCGCCGCCGTCGTCGAGGCCGATGTCGGCTTCCATCTCGCGATCGTCGCCGCGACGCGCAACCTCTTCTATGCCGGGCTCGCCTCCGTGATCGGAAAAGCGCTCCAGACCGCGTTCGTCCTCGGCGCGCGGCGGCGGACATTTCCGGCCGACGAACTCGAACAGCATCGCGGCGTCTGGCAGGCGATCGCCGCCCGTGACGGAGACCTTGCCGCGGCGCGCATGCGCGACCTTCTCGGCGCGTCACGACGCAGCGCCCTTCCCGAAACACCCACATCACCGCCGCGCAAGACCGCCGCGCGGACCACGAAGACCGGCACCGTAAGGAGACGACCATGACCGAACGCCTGCGCCGCCCGCCCGCGGTTCCCCTCGTCACGCATGACCCCTATCTCAGCGTCTGGTCGATGGCGGACCGGCTCACCGACGACTGGTCGCGCCACTGGACCGGCACCAAGATGGCGCTCTATGCGGTCGCCCGGGTCGATGGCATCGCCTATCGCCTCATGGGCGGCGCCGAATGGCTCGCGCGCGCGGCGGAGCAGATCTCGCTCGCCGTGTCGGCGACGAAATCCGCCTATCTCTTCCGCTGCGGCCCCGTCGAGATCGGCCTCGACTTCGTCTCGCCGCTGCTGGCCGACGATCTCGACCTGCTGTCGCGGCCGGTTACCTACATGAATTTCCGCGCGCAGGCGCTCGACGCGCGCCGCCACAAGGTCGAGATCTATGTCGACATGTCCGGCGAGTGGTGCGTGAACCTGCCGCATGAGCGCGTGCTGTGGCAGAACCACGCGCGCGACGGCGTCGAGGCCCTGTCGTTCCGGCATGAATTCCAGCCGGTGCTCGAAAAGGCGGGCGACCATCTGCGCATCGACTGGGGTACGGCCTATCTCGCGACCGCGGCGGGCGCGGCGACGATGCTGGTCGGCGACATCAACGACTGCCGCGACGGCTTCGTCGCCGACGGCAAACCGCATGTCGGCGGCTTGAAGGCCGCGCCGCGCAAGGTCGACTACAATTACGATGCCGTGCTCGCCCTCTCGATCCCGATGGTCGCGACCGCACGGCGGCCGGCAGAGACGACGGTGCTGGTCGGCTACGACGACGAGTACAGCGTCGAGTTCTTTGGCCGCAAGCTGCGCCCCTGGTGGCGCCGCGACGAGACCGTCGACGGGATCGGCATCCTTGCCCGCGCGATGCGCGAGCGCGACGCCGTGCTCGCCCGCGCCGCCGCCTTCGATGCCGATCTGGAGCGGCGCGCCACGCGCATCGCCGGTCCTGGCTATGCGGATCTCTGCGCCCTCGCCTGGCGACACACGATCGCCGCGCACAAGCTCTGCGCCGGTCCCGAGGGACAGCCGCTCTTCTTCTCGAAAGAGAATTTCTCGAACGGCTGCATCGCCACGGTCGACGTCACCTATCCCTCGGCGCCGCTGTTCCTGGCGTTCAATCCCGCGCTGCTCCGCGCGATGATCGATCCCTATTTCGCCTACTGCGCGAGCCCGGCCTGGCCGTTCAAATTCGCCGCCCACGACCTCGGCACCTATCCAAAGGCCAATGGCCAGACCTACCGCGGCTTCGACAAGAACCCGCAGCAGGACATCACCGACACCCAGATGCCGATTGAGGAATGCGGCAACATGCTCGTCCTCGTGGGGGCCCTGGCGCGCGCGGACGGCGATTTCGACTATCCGCGTCGCCATTGGGCCATGCTGACCCAATGGGCCGCTTACCTGGTCGAGGCCGGGGTCGATTCCGGCGACCAGCTCTGCACCGACGATTTCTCGGGTGTGCTCGGTCACAACGTCAATCTCTCGGGCAAGGCGGCGATGGGCCTCGCCGCCTACGCGATGCTCGCGGAGCGCCTGGGCGAGACCGAAACCGCGAAGACCTATCGCGCGCACGCGCAGGCCTTCGCGGACCACATCCTCGCCGCCGGGCGTGATGGCCGCGGCACACGCCTTGCCTTCGACCAGCCCGGCTCCTGGAGCCTCAAATACAATCTCGTCTGGGACCGCCTCCTCGGCTTCGGCCTGTTCCCCCAGGAAGAAATGCGGCGCGAACTCGCCTTCTACCGGACGAAGGTCCAGCCCTATGGCGTGCCGCTCGACAACCGCTCAACGCTGACCAAGCCGGAATGGATGCTCTGGGCGGCGTCGCTCACCAAGGACAGGAAGCTGTTCGAGGATTTCGTGGCGCGGATCCTGCGCTATGCCAACGACACGCCCAACCGTGTGCCTCTTGCCGATCTCTATCTCACCGACAGCGCCCGCAAGCTCGCCTTCCACGCGCGCTCGGTCCTGGGCGGGTTCTTCGTCGGCTTCCTCTTGGATCAGGACCGCCTGCGCAAGTAAGGCGCGGGATCCGCGGCTCAGGCGAGCTCGCGGACCAGCTTGTTGAAGATCGCGTGGGCGAAATCCACGCGATCGCGCGCCGTCATCACGAAGGCGCCGGGGCCGCCGATCACGCTGTCCTCGTAGTGGGCGCGCAGGTTGCGCGCGCCCATGAACGCGCTCGAGCCATCCGCCTGGATCGCGAGCGCGTTGATCGTGATGCCGGACATCACCGCGAGGTCGCGCGCGACCGCTGCGGGAACGGTGCTGCGCATGTCCGGACCGTCGCCCGCGAGGTCGATGGTCGCGCGCGGCGCGCGGAAGGGCGCGGACTGAATCCACGTGGTCGCCGAGGCCAGGGCGTCGCCGATCGCATTCCAGGTCTGGGGCGGCCGTGGCGCCTCGACGATGCGGTCGGCGAATTCGGCCGCATCCTGCGGCCCGGTGACCCGCGCCCAGGGCACGATCAACTGCGCCGCCCCAGGCGAACCCCACTCGCCATAGGCCAGCGCGATCGAGCGGGTCGGCAGCCGCGCCACCGCCTGGAGGATCTCGGGCCGCTCGATGGCCGCCGCCGTACCCTCGCGCTGCAGCGCGTATTCGTCGGCGTCGATCGATCCCGACCCGTCGTTGAGCAGCACGAGCAGAAGGTCGGTCTCCGCGACCTGGGCGTGCGCGGCGCCGACGAGCGAGGCCCCGACGAGGCCCGCACCGAACGCGCGGCGCGACAGGGTTGGCAGCGATGACATGCCCCAAAACATGGCGGCCGCGTCGCCGCAGGCAAGGGCACAGCGCCGGCGGGACAACCGCCCGCGGCTTCGGGTACATGTTCGCGACCAGGGCGGATGGGAGTGTGGACATGAGCGAACGACCGGCGCAGACACCCGAGGCCTGGTGGCGGACGGGCATCGTCGACATGTCGCCCGGGACGATCCGTTTCCGGGGCTACGCGATCCAGGACCTGATCGGCCGGATAGGCTTCGCGGAGATGATCTGGCTGATGACGCGCGGCGAGCTGCCCGATCCGCGCGCGGCGGCGCTGCTGGAGGCCGCGCTGGTCGCCGGCGTCGATCACGGACCGCAGGCGCCGTCGATCGCCATCGCGCGCATGGCGATGACCTGCGGCGTCGGGATCAATGGGGCCATGGCATCGGCGATCAACGTTCTGGGCGACGTCCATGGCGGCGCGGGCGAGCTATGCGTCGCCATGTATCTCTCCGTCGCCGCACGTCTCGATACAGGCATGCCGCTCGACGAAGCGGTCGCGGCGGAGTTCGCGGCGCAGCGCGCGGCGGGGGTCACGCATCTTCCCGGCTTCGGCCACCGTTTCCATCCCGTCGATCCGCGCGCGCCACGTTTGCTCGCGCTCGTCGATGCCGCGCGCGCCGACGGCATCGTCGGTGGGCGCTTCGCGGCCATCGCCCGCGCGATGGAGGCCGCGATCGCCGCGCGACGCGGGGGTCGCGTCGTGCCCCTGAACATCGACGGCGCGACCGGCGCCATCTTCGCCGAACTCGGCTTCGCGCCGCCGCTGTGCCGCGGTCTGTTCGTGCTCTCGCGCGCAGTCGGCACCCTCGCCCATGCCTGGGAGGAAAGCGCGTCGGGCCTGCGCAACAAGGGGCCGATCCCGCGCCATATGATCCCCGCCTATGACGGCCCTCCGCCCCGCGACGTACCGCCGCGCGACTGATCAGACGATCGGCGCGACGACGACGCGGAACCCGTTGCCGCGCCAGAATCCGCCGGCCGCGCGGCTTGCGCGCGCAGGCCGAGGGGAACGCCCCCAACGGAACTCGCCCCGACCCGATGGCAACGATGGCAAGGATGAGCGAAAATGCATCCGTCAAGCTGCCCGTTCATGGCCGTATGACCCGACCGGCTAGCTCGGCTGTAGAGCACGATGCCTGCGCCGCCGCTGCGCCAAGAATAGAGACATCACCCACGCCCGGACACGGGACGCAACCGACCTTTCACTGCTCTACACCGGAGACAGCTTGATGCACCACGTCGCCTTCTGCTTCGACCGCGGCTACCAGCAGCATTTCGGTGCCGCGGTGATGTCGCTCCTGTTGAACGACGAGGGACCCTGCTCCGATCTCTGCGTGCATGTCGTCACCACCGAGGAGGACGCGATGCTGAGGACGGGGCTGGACCGCCTTCGGACCCTGTTTGGCATCCACTACCAGGTGCATATTCCAACCCTGGCAGACCTTCAGGCGGTCCGTGGGCTTCCCACGGCGACCGCCTTGATGTCCCATGCGACGGACGCGGCCTATTTTCGCCTCCTGCTTCCCACGCTCCTCTCCGAAGCCGTAGCTCAGGTCCTTTACCTCGACTCGGACATCATCGTTCAGAAGAGCCTTCGTTCCCTGATGGCCGAAACGCTTGATGGGTATGCCCTTGCAGCCGTCACGGATTTCAGTTCCGACTACATGAAGCGCCACCATCGGCTCCCGGGCTATTTCAACTCCGGAGTGATGCTCATGAACCTGGAGCTGTGGCGTCGCGAGGCCATCGCGGGACAATGCATCTCCTATGGACAGGCCCATCCGGAGCGGTTGCCTTTCGCAGACCAGTGCGTACTGAACATCCTTCTTTTGGACCGTGCGAAGATCTTGGATGCACGCTGGAACGTGCCCGTGGCTCCGATCCCAGGGCTCCAGGTGCGGGACGACGCAGCCATTCTCCACTTCTTCACACGGCACAAGCCCTGGCAGGCCTGGTATGAGCACCCCTTGGGCCACCTGTATTGGCGCTACCTGGATGTCTCTCCCTGGACGGGAGCCAAGCCCCAGGAGCCCACGCAGCCCGAGCATTTCCAACGCATGGCCAGGACCCATCAGGCCTCCGGGCGCCATGCCCAAGCCTGCGAATGGTACGCCCGGGCTCTGCAGGCCATGGATCTAAAGAAAAAACCTTAGATGCGACGCGCCGACTGATTCTTCTCGGCCAGACGGGAGAGTGAAAAAATCTCGACCATCAGACGATCGGCGCGACGACGACGCGGAACCCGTTGCCGCGCCAGAATCCGCCGGCCTCCAGGCTGCCGCGATAGGCGACATTCGCCTTCGCCGGCCCGCTGGAGAAGCAACCGCCCCGCAGCACGCGCCGCACGCCGTCCGGCGCATCCCGCGCCTCGCGGCCGTCGTCGCGATAGGGATAGGCGAAGGATGGGCGCGCCATATCCTCGCCCCAGAGCGTCAGGCACCATTCCCAGACCTGACCGGCCATGTCGAAGCAGCCATAGGGCGAGCGCCCGCGCGGAAACAGACCGACGGCGCAGAGATCATTCGCGCCCGTCGTCTCGCCATTGACGCGGTCATCGTCCCAGGCGGTTCCCCAGGGATGAACGAAGCAAGCGGCCTGAACCGGTTGATCGCCGCGCGCGGCCCGTTCCCATTCGGGCTCTGTCGGCAGGCGCACCGTCTCATGCGCGGCGATCCGCCCCTCCTGACGCCAGCGCGCGGTGATCCAGTCGCAGAACGCGCGCGCGTCGTGCCAGGTCAAGTCCGTCGCGGGCATGTTGGCGCGTTCGGGGTTCAGCCCCTCCGCCGACGCCCAGCGCCGCCCGGTCGCGCGGAGGAACGCGGCGTAACGCGCATTGGTCACCGGATAGGCGCCGATGCGGAACGGTGCGACGGCGACGGGATGCGTCGGCGACGAGTTCGGGTTCGACGCGCATCCCATGGTGAACATGCCGCCAGGGATTTCGACCAGGGCCTCGAGATCGCGCGGATCGCCCAGAGCCGACAGCGCACGGCCCGCGGCGATCCGCTCCTCCGGGCGCAGCGCGCCGGCCTGCACGATGTCGAGAAGCACCGCCGCGAGGCGCGGGCGCAGAACCGCGAGGCGCTGTGCATCCGCCGCGACGCAGAGCGCGGCGCGACGGCGCCCATCACCCGGCAGATCGAGCAGCGCACCGACCAGCGCGCCGACGCGCGCGACGTCGTCGCGCCAGCGTGCCAGCAGGCTGGAGATAAGCGGCGTCGCGCCGGCGGGATCGGCGGCAAAGCGTGCGACGGCAGTCGCGGGATCGGCGCCCTTCGCCAGTCGTGCGGCGTCGATCAGGGCGGCCAGCCACGCGGGCCGCGACAGCGACGCCGCAGGCGTCGCAACCTCCAGCCAGGAATCGACGATGTCCTCGACCATCGCGTCGGCACCGATCGGCCCCGCCTGGCGCGCCAGGGCGAACAGGCCGGGATGGGCCGCCGCCGGTGAAAGGGCCGGATCATCGCCCGGCGCGCGGCCCGACGAAGCCTGGGCACGGCGGCGCTCGGCCACCGGCAGCGGCAGCATGGCGTGGCGCACCAGCCCCGCGGGCAGGCTCCAGGCACCCGCCGCGCGCGTATCGCCGAGCAGCAGGAGGCGCAGTCGCGGACGCGCCGCGAGCAGGTCGGGGATTCCGGCCGCGACGTCGCGCCAGCCATCACCGAGGCGCTCGACGTCGTCCACGATAAGGACCGGCAGCGGTGCCGCTTCGCCCGCATCGAGCGCCGCGCCGAAGCCGTCGCCGGCGGCGGCGAGGATCCCCGCCAGCGCCATCCCGGGCGCGGCAGAAACCAGCGCCGGCACCGACGCGCCAAGCCGCCAGCCATGAGGCGCATCATCGCCCTGCTCGTTACGCATCGCCGTGCCGCCGTGGACCGGCTCGCCGCAGAGCTCTCCGGCCAACGCCAGCGCCACCTGCAGCGCCAGCGTCGTCCGCCCGCCGCCGGGCGGCGCGGTCAGCAGCAGCGCCCGCTCCTCCTGGATCATCTCCAGGGCCGTGAAGTGGATCGGCGTCTCGGGCACGTCCTTCGGCGCGCGCAGGCTGCGCAGCCCCTTCGCCGCCTTGTCCTCGCGCGTGTAGGCGACGAGGCGCGGCAACAGGGCGCCAGGCTCATCGGGCAGGATTGCGCGATGGCGCGCGAGCGAAGCCGCGGCGACGGTCGTCCAGGGCGTACGCGCCGCGTTCATCGGAACAGAGCGGCGACGGCCGGATCGTGGAAGCGCTGGATCTCGAGCGCGTAGCCCGCGGGATCGCGGAAGAAGAAATGGTCGCAGAACCGGCCGCGACGCAGCTCGGTCAGGTCCGGAACCCCCGCGGCGGAAAGCTTCGCATGCCAGCCCTCGACATCCTCGGCGACGACGGTGAACAGCGCCGCGCTCTGCGGCTGATGACGCAAATGGCCGCGATTGCCGTCGACGATTCCGAAATAGGAATTCGGCGCGACGCGGTAGATGCGCGCGAGCCCCTGATCGAGCACCAGCTCGAAACCCAGCGTTTCTTCGTAGAAGCGCGCGATCGGGACGATGTCCTCGTAGTAGAAGAACGTGATCGCGTAGTCGGTCTTCATCGTGTGTCTCCGGAGTTTGGCGTCAGCCGATGGCAAGCGTGCCCTTGGCGTCGAGTGCGAGAGGCGGCGCGTCCGGCCGCGCGGCGGCGAGCGCGACGGGATGGGCGATGTAGAGCCAGGGCGGGTTCTCGCGCAGCCGCCGCAGACACGCCGCATAGGCGGCCTCGCGCGCCTCGGGCGCGACCGCCGCGTTCGCCGCGGCGATCAGCGTCTGCGTCTCGTCGTCATGATAACCCTGCCACCAGACCGCGCGCTGCACGCTCGAGATCTTGTCGTCGAGGACACGGAAGCTGCTGTGCGGCGAGGAGTCGAAGATCGCGAGATCACCGATGCGCTTGCGCCCGACCTGGCGGGCGTATTCCGGCCGGTCCGTCTCGGTCTCGATCGTGACGCGAAAGCCGATGCGCTCGAGCGCCGCGGCGACGAAGCGGCTGATCTCCGGAGACCGCTCGGGCATGTGCGTGGGCGTGCGCAGCAGAAGGTCGCGCGGCCCTCCGGCCGCGTCCACCAGCGCCCGCGCGCGCCCAAGATCATGGGGGATCGGCGCGACGCCGGCGGTGGCCATGCCGAGATGCGCCGGGCTGACGATGGTCGCGGACGGCACCGCGAGGCCGCAGAAGACGTCGCGCACCAGCGCGTCCTTGTCGACCGCGAGATTGGCCGCCAGCCGCGCCTGCGGCGACGCGAAAGCCCCCGACGCGCAATTCAGGTAATACATCACCGACAACGTGCTGGTCGCCGTCAGCCAGCGCCAGCGCCCGTCGCGTGCCGGCGGATGCTCGATGTGGTCGAGCTGCATCGCCACGTCGGCGCGTCCCTCGACGAGTCGCAGCCAGCGCGCCGCCGCGTCGGGCACGCAATCCAGCTCGATCCGCGCGACCCCGCCCATCCCAGGTCCAACCGCCTCGAGGACCGCGCGTTCGCCGGGTGCGAGTTCGGCGATCCGGTAGCGCCCCGTGCCCAGCGTGGCGCGGCCGTCCGGTGCGATGCGCGGGACATAGAACTCCGAGAACACGTCCAGGATGTCGGCGAAGGGATGTTCGCTCTCGACGCGGATCGTGCGCGGGTCCGGCGCCGAAAGACGCGTGCGGGCAAGGTAGCGCGCGTAGGACCATTTCATGCCGAACATGTCGACCGAGGCCAGGATGCCCTCGACGAAGTCGAGCACGTGTCCGGCGACGAAGGGCGTGCCGTCGTGGAATTCGGCACCGTCACGAATGCGGAACTCCCAGCGCTGTCCCGTGGCGTCGTGACGCCAGGCGCCGAACAATCCAGGCCGCGCATGGCCATTGTCCCAGGTCACCAGCGGCTCGAAGGCCAGCCGCTTCAGCGTCAGGATGCTCGTGTCGTCGGTGACCCGCGTCGCCGGCAGGGCGTCGACCTTGGCGAGCGCGATCGAAAGGCGTGTCATCGGAGGTTCTCCACGGTGCTCACTGCGCCGGACGGCGGCGCGGATCGAGCCACTCGGCGAGCCCATCGCCGATCAGGTTGAAGGCCATCACCGCGAGCAGGATCCCGGCGCCCGGTGCCAGCGCGACCCAAGGCGCGCTGCGCACGAAATCGAGATTGATCGACACGTCGGCGCCCCATTCCGCGGCCGGCGGCTGCGCACCGAGCCCGAGGAAGCCGAGCGACGCCGTCTGCAGGATCGCCGCGCCGAGCGCCAGCGTCGCCTGGACGAAGAGCGGACCGACGCCGTTGGCGAAGACATAGCGCAGCAGGATGCGCCGCCGCGTCAGGCCGAGCGTCACCGCCGCCTCGACATAGGGCCGCGCCGAGACGCTGACCGCCTGGGCCCGCGCCACGCGCGCGAATTGCGGCATCAGGGTGATCGCGACGGCCAGCATCGCGTTTTCGAGGCTTGGTCCGAATGCCGCAGCCAGCGCGATCGCCAGCACCAGCGATGGAAACGAGAGCATTGCGTCGGCGAGACGCATGACGACGACGTCGATCCAGCCGCCGGCGAAGCCGGAGATCATGCCGATCGTCGCACCGGTCACGAAGGCGAGCGCGACCACGCCGCAGCCCACGACCAGCGTCACGCGACCACCATGCAGGACGCGCGCGAGCACGTCGCGGCCCAGCGCGTCCGTGCCGAGCCAGAAATCCGGCCCCGGCGGCGCGAGCCGCTTGAGGATGTTGAGGCGCGTCGGCGAGACCTCGTAGACCAGCGGTCCGGCGATCACGCAGACAAGGATGGCCGCCAGCAGCGCGAGACCGAACGCCGCCAGCCGGTTGGTACGCAAGAACGCCGCGATCTCCGCCATGGTCCTACTCACCGCAGCCGCTTGCGCACGCGCGGATCGAGCGCGCCATGGATCAGGTCGACCACGAGCGACGTGGTGACGTAGATCAGCGCGAAGACCAGCGTCGTGCCCTGGATGACCGGGAAGTCGCGGTTGCGGATCGCCTCGAACATGTAGCGGCCGATGCCGGGCCAGGCGAAGATCGTCTCGGTGAGGATCGCGCCGCCCAGCATCTCGGCGGATTTGAGACCGATCACGGTGACCGCCGGCAGCAGCGCATTGCGCAGCGCATGGACATAGACGACGCGGACGCGCGCCATGCCCTTCGCACGTGCCGTGCGCACGAAATCCTCGCCCAGCGTCTCAAGCATGCTGTTGCGCACATAGCGCCCGAGGGTCGCGGCGAGGAACGCCGCGAGAACGGCGCAGGGAAGGACCAGATGGGCGAGCGCGCCGCGCGCCGCCGCGCCGTCGCCGCGCAGCAACGCGTCGAACACCGCGAAGCCGGTGATCGGCGGATCGAGGGCGAGCGCGCTCGTGCGTCCGGAGACCGGCAGCCAGCCGAGCCAGCTGGCGAAGACAAGCTGCAGGACCAGCGCCAGCAGGAAGGCCGGCACCGACACGCCGACCAGCGACACCAGCCGCAGCATATGGTCGAGCGGCCCGTTGGCGCGGGTCGCGCAGACGACGCCGAGCGGAATGCCGACAAGCACCGCCGCGATCGTCGCCAGCACCGTCAGTTCGATCGTCGCCGGCAGCCGCAGCAGGATCTCGCGCAGGACGGGCTCGCCGGTCTTGAGCGAAGTCCCGAGATCGCCACGGGCGAGCGCCGCGACATACTCGAGGAATTGCAGCGGCGCCGGCAGATCGAGGCGCAGCTGGTCGCGCAACGCAGCGATCTGCGCCTGGGTCGCTCCCGGTCCGAGCAACACCACGGCGGGATCGCCGGGGATCGCGCGGACCAGCAGGAAGACGATCGCCAGCACCAGCGCCAGCACGGGAACGAGGGCGGCGAGCCGACCGGCGACGAACCTCATGCCCTCGATATCCGCCCGCGACCGCCCGTGCCGGCGCCTTGGCGCGTCACTGCTTGGACACGCTCCAGTACTCGGTCAGCGGCGGAGCGCTGTTGATCACGAGCCCGCGGACATTCGCGCGCGCGAAGACGATCAGCTTCGGGCTGAACAGGAAGGCGCCGGGCGCGCGGGCCAGGATGTCTTCCTGCAGCTTGAAATAGAGCGCCTTGCGCTCGTCCATCGACACCGTCTGCTGCGCCTTCAGGATCGCCGCATCGAGGGCCTCGTCCTGCGGAAAGCGGAAGGTCATCGCCGTATCGGCGAGCGAGGAGAGGTAACCGATGGTGATATGCGCGTCCGGATCGTTGTACCAGGGCTGGCGGCCATCCAGCGCGAGGTCGAAATTGCCGCTGGTGTGCAGCGCGCGCAGCGCCGGGAACTCGGTCTGCTGGATCGTCACGTTGATCCCGACATCGGCGAGATTGGCCTGCACGAAGGTCGCGACCGCGCCCCAGAGCGCGCCCTGGAAGGTGTAGAGCGGCACGGTCAGCGATCCTGGCCGCACCCCCGCCTCGGCGAGCAGACGCTTGGCCTGCGCCGGATCGTATTTCGGCGCCAGCTCGCGGATCTTCGGATTGAAGGCCCAGCTGTTGGAGGTCAGCGGTCCGTAGACGCGGTCGGCGGTGTTGCCGAACACGCCCTGGAGCAGGCCGTCATAGTCGATGGCGTGCATGACCGCGCGGCGGACGCGGAGGTCGGCGAAGGGACCGGTCGTCTTCTTGTTGTTGAATTCGAGCTGCCGGATGATCTGGCTTGGCACCTCGATGATCGCGACGTTGCGGTTGTTGCGCAGCGCCTGGATCGTCTCCGCCGGGATCGCCGCCAGCTGGCCCGCCTGCTGGATGATGTCGATGCCGCCGTTCTCGAGCTCCAATCGGCGCGTCGAGGCGTTCGGGATGATGCGGTAGACGAGACGGTCGACCTTGGGCGCACCGCGGAAATAGGTCCGATTGGCCTCGAGAACGATGTTGGTGTCCGCCTGGCGGGCGCGGAACACGAAGGGACCCGTGCCGACCGGATTGACCGCGAATTGGTCGCCGTGCTTCGCCACCGCAGCCGGGCTGACGATCGCCGATTGCGGCTGCGCCAGGATCGACAGGAAGGCCGGATAGGGTTCCTTGAGCACGATCCGCACGACGCGCGGCGACACGACCGCGATGTCGGAGATCAGGTTGAACGAGGCCTGGGCGAAGGGGTTCATCGCCTTCGTGCGCTCGAGCGAGAACTTCACCGCCGCCGCGTCGAAGGCCGTGCCGTCGTGGAACGTGACGCCGTCGCGCAGCTCGAACTCGAAGCTCTTGCCGTCGGGGGACACCGTCCAGCGCGTGGCGAGGCGTCCTTCGAGCGCCGCGAAATCCGGCGGCGTCCAGGCGACCAGCGTGTCGAAGACGTTGAGGATGACCTCGCTGCCGATCGGCTCGGCGCGGTTGGCGCCGGGTTCCAGCCCGGCGGCGTCGGACGGCACCGCCACGACCAGCGTGCGCGCGGGATCGGGCGTCTGGGCCAGGGCTGGCGCGGCGAGAAGCGACAACGCGAATGTCGCGGCGAGGCGACGGCGTGCGAACGGCATGAAACTCTCCCCTGGGCTAGGCGCGGCCGCGGCATGGGTGCCGCCGCGACGCCTCGTCCTGCCGCGATCAATAACAAGCGCGCCGCGATCGCGGCAAGGCGCGCCGCAGCGCCGCGTTCAGCCGGGATGCGCGCCGGTTGCGACAGGCCGGCCCGGATCGCCGGCCCAGGCCGACCAGGAACCGACATACATCGCGGCCTCGATGCCGATCGCCGCGAGCGCCAGCACCGTCACGGCCGCCGACATCCCGGCCCCGCAATAGACGCCGACCGCGGTGCTGCCATCGGCGCCGAGACCGCGATAGAGCGCCGCCAGCGTCTCGTTGTCGGTGATCGGCCCGGGATCGGTGAAATTGTCATGCGCCGGAACGCTGCGCGCGCCGGGGATATGACCGCGCGCCGGCTGGCCTGGCGCGGAGCGGCCGCCGATGTAGTTGGGACGGATCCGTGCGTCGAGAAGAACGCCGTTGCGCGCAAGCGTGGCGCAGGCCCCGGCGTCGAGTTCGGGCATGTGGCCGGGCGAGAGTTCGATCATGCTCGGCGCGGGTCGGCCAGGCGCGTGCGCAACGGGCATTCCCGCGGCGAGCCAGGCCGGCAGCCCGCCATCGAGGACACGTACGTCCGGCAACCCCGCCCAGCGGAGCACCCACCAGGCGCGCGCGGCCGTCATGTTGCGGTCGTCGTCGTAGACCACGACGGTGCGATCGCGCCGCAGGCCCCAGCGGCGCGCATTGGCCTGCAGCGTGGCGATGTCGGGCAACGGCCGCTGCCCGCCGGCGAGGCTCGGCGGACCGCAGAAATCGCTGTAGGCCTCAGCATCGACCGCACCCGGCACGCGGCGACCGCGCTCGGAGATGCGTCCGGTATAGGGGTTCACGGATTGCACGGCGAGGATGTCGGGCCCGTGGCCGCCCTCGATCATCGACTGCACCTGCGCGGGCGTAAGCAGGACCAGTGCGCGCCGCTCATCCGTCATGTCCCATCCCTCCCTCTCGCGCGGCCGGTATAGACTTGGAACGTCGACGCCGACAAGATCGCTCCCCTCGCGAAAGGAACACGCCTTTGGTCGTCCTCGATGTCGCCGGTCTCAGCACGGATTTTCCCGCGCGGGACGGTTGGCGGACCGTGGTCGACGACGTCTCGTTCCATGTCGCCGCGCGCGAGACCCTTGCCCTGGTCGGCGAGTCCGGATCGGGCAAGAGCGTCACCGCCCTGTCGATCATGCGCCTTCTGCCGACCGCCGCGCGCGTGCGAGGGCGGGTATCGCTCGAGGGGCGTGACCTGTCCGGCCGGTCCGAGGCCGAGATGGAACGGCTGCGTGGCGCGGCGATGGCCATGATCTTCCAGGAACCGATGACCAGCCTGAACCCGGTCATGACCATCGGCGCTCAGCTGGCAGAGACGCTGCGTCGCCACCGCGGCCTGTCCGCGCGCGCGGCGCTCGAGGATGCGCGACGCCTGCTCGACCGCGTACGCATCCCGGCGGCGCGCGCGCGGCTCGACGAACATCCGCACCAGCTTTCCGGCGGCATGCTGCAGCGCGCGATGATCGCGATGGCGCTGGCCGGCAGGCCACGCCTGCTGATCGCGGACGAACCCACCACGGCGCTCGACGTCACCGTCCAGGCGCAGATCCTGCGCCTGATCCGCGAATTGCAGGACGAGGACGGCATGGCGGTGCTCTTCATCACCCACGACATGGGCGTGGTGGCCGAGACCGCCGACCGCATGGTGGTGATGCGCGATGCGCGCATCGTCGAGAGCGGCACGACCGACAGCGTCTTCGCCGCCCCGCGCGCGGCCTATACCCGCAGCCTTCTCGCGGCGGTGCCGCGGTTGGGCGCGATGGACGGCATTCCCCATCCCACCCCGTTCCCGGATCCCGAGACCGGCGACGACGCGCCGGGCGCGGCGCAGGGAAGTCCGCTCGATCCAGCCGCGCGAACCGTGCTGCGCGTGGAGGGGCTCACGACGCGCTTCGACCTGCGCGGCGGCTGGCTGGGACGTGTCAGCGCGCGGGTCCACGCGGTCGAGAACGTGTCCTTCCACCTGCGCGCGGGCGAGACCCTGGCGCTGGTCGGCGAGTCCGGGTGCGGCAAGTCGACCATCGGGCGTTCGATCCTGCGCATGGTCGAGCCCGTCGGCGGCGCGATCGAGGTCGATGGCGTGGACGTTCTCGCGCTGTCGGGAGAGACGCTGCGGCGCTATCGGCATCGCATGCAGATGATCTTCCAGGATCCGATGTCGAGCCTCAATCCGCGGCTGCGCGCGGGCGAGATCCTGACCGAGCCGCTGCTGGCCCATGGCCGCGCCGATGCCGCCGCGGCGCGCGCGCGGGCCGCGACGCTCATGGAGCGCGTCGGGCTCCCGGCGGACATGCTGTCGCGCTACCCGCACCAGTTCTCGGGCGGCCAGAAGCAGCGCCTGTGCATCGCGCGCGCGCTCGCCCTCGATCCGGCACTCATCGTCGCCGACGAGGCGGTCTCGGCGCTCGACGTGTCGATCAAGGCGCAGGTCGTCAATCTGATGCTCGACCTGCAACGAAACCTGGGCATCGCCGTCCTGTTCGTGTCGCACGACATGTCCGTGGTCGAGCGCATCGCGCATCGTGTCGCCGTGATGCGGCTGGGCGAGATCGTCGAGATCGGGCCGCGCGCCAGCGTCTTCGGCGATCCGCGCCACCCCTATACGCGCCGCCTGCTCGCGGCGGTGCCGGTACCCGATCCCGCGCGCCGCCGCGCGCGCCCCGCGGTGGAGGAAGGCGAGTTGCCGAGCCCGTTGCGACCGCCCGGCTACGTTCCGCCGACGCGGCGCTACGAAGAGGTCGGTCCCGGCCATCTGGTCCTCGCCGACGCCTGACACCTCTCACCGCTTTCGGACATTGCCATGAACGCCTTCGATTTCGACCGGCCACTCGATCGCCGCGCGGCCGCGGATTGCCGCAAATGGAACCGCTACGACGCCGATGTCCTGCCGCTCTGGGTCGCGGACATGGATTTCGCGGTGCCCGAGCAGGTGCAGGCTTCGCTGCGCGCGCGCATCGATCATCCGGCCTTCGGCTACGCCGCGGCGACGCCGATGCTGATCGAGGCCATCCGCGCGATGCTCGAGACGCAGCACGGCTGGCGCGTCGCGCCCGAGGCCATCGTCATGCTCCCGGGCGTCGAGCCCGGCTTCAACATGGCCTTGCGCGGCCTGCTCGCGGCCGGCGATGGCGTCGTCGTCCAGACACCGGTCTACGCACCGTTGCGCGCGGCGCCCGGGCATTGGAATCTCCGGCGCATCGAGGTGCCGCTGGCCGCGACCGACGACGACATCGCGGCGGATCTGCCGACACTCGCGGCGGCGCTCGCGGCACCCGGCACGCGCGCCCTGCTGCTCTGCAACCCGCATAATCCGACCGGCAAGGTCTATGCGCGGGACGAACTCGCGGCGATCGCCCAGGCCTGCCTTGCCAACGATGTCCTGATCGTCTCCGACGAGATCCATTGCGATCTCGTCCTCGATGGCGGTGGTTGCCGCCATATTCCGATCGCCTCGCTCGCGCCGGAGATCGCCGCGCGCAGCATCACGCTGATGTCGGCCAGCAAGACCTACAACGTCGCCGGCCTGAAGGCCGCCTTCGCGATCGTCCCCGATGCGGCGCTGCGCCAGCGCTTCACGGCCGCACGCGCGGGCATGGTCGACAGCGTCAACCTGATGGGACTCGCGGCCACCGAAGCCGCGCTGACGGGATGCGAGACGTGGCGCCGCGCGCTCGTCGGCTATCTCGGCGCCAACCGCGATTTCCTCGCGCGCGAGATCGCGCGCCGCTTTCCGGCGATCGGCTTCCGCCCGCCCCAGGCCTCGTTCCTCGCCTGGCTCGATTGCCGCAGGCTCGATCTCGGCATCGACCCGCAGAGCTTCTTCCTCGACAAGGCACGCGTCGCATTCTCTGCGGGCGGCGAGTTCGGCCCGCTGGGCGACGGCCATGTCCGCCTCAATTTCGGTTGCCGCCGCGCCACCCTCGCCGAAGCCCTCGATCGCATGGAGGCGGCGCTGGCGCGATCGACGTCCTGAGAGGCGAAGCCGCGCGCTCTACAGCAACCGCACCGTTCCGGCGAAACGCACCTGCTCCGCGGCCTTCGTCGCAAACGTCGTATCGGCCGTCACGAGAACGCATCGTTCTGCCAGAGCCGCCGCAAGATAGAGGCAGTCGTAAGCCGCGTGCTTCAGTTCCAGCGCGATGTCCAGGGCATCCGCCACAAGTGGCTCCGCGCGAACGACCCGAATCGGCGTACCGGCGATCGCCGCGCATGCTGCGCGGGCGTCCTGGGCGGTGATCTGCCCGCGTCGGGCTTTCACCCAAAGCACATTGGCGCACTCGATCCACAGAAGGTCGGGCGCCGCAAGCGGGCTTTGGGTGATCAAGGCCCGGGCGCGATCGGTCCCATCCTCGGTCAGCACCCATTTCAGCGCGACACTGGCGTCGACGATGACTGTCACCGATCTCGCGCCCGGTCAGCACGAAGATCGTCGAGGCTTGTCGGACCGGGGCCGATACCGATGCGCGCGCGCACGGAGTCAAGTCGCGCCAGCACGTCATCCCGGTCGAGACCGACCGATGCCGCGAGTGCCCGGCGCGCTTCCTCCTCCAGAGAGGAGCCGGCCTCCGACGCACGACGGCGCAGCGCATCGAGCACCGACTTGTCCAGGTTGCGAATCAGGATCTGTCCCATGTCGCAACTCTACGGAACCGTTGATATCAATGCAATCACATGTCGGCCGTGCCGGACGACGAAACGGCCAAGCGAGACCAGCCGCCCCCCGGGCGACGCGCCCGCTGCAGCGACCAGACCGTCCATCCAGATTTGCGTCGGGCCCGCATCGCGCTGGTCGCGCGATGTTCCGTTCCATCCTGGATCAGCAGTCCAGATCCACGATCACGCGGACGCTGGGCTGGTCCAGTTCGCAGAACCTGGACTTGTAGTCCATGCCGGGCTGCGCGGGGCCGAAATGCTGCAGGTTTGCGCCGTCGTCGCACAGCCAGCGTGCGGTCTCCCGATGCATCAGCACGCCCAGGCTGACGTCGCGCCAGGCCTCGACATAGCTGGTCTGCTGGCCACGATAGATCCCGCAGGACAGGCCGCCGAAGCAGAAGCCGATGTCTTCGCCGCCGGCCCGCGCGATGATCACCCGGGCGGCGGCGCGTCGCGCATAGGCCGCCAGAAGCATGGCGTAGAATTCGGGGAGGGCCAGCAACCCCTGGCGCGCGGGTCCCTTCCAGCTCCGCATCTCCATGTCGAGCATGCGCCGATAGACGGCGCGGGCCTGCTGGGCGGTCAGCGGAGCGTGCCGTTCGAAACCGACCCCGTGGCCGTCGGCCGCACGCTGCGCGCGTTGTAGGTTGCGGCGGAAATTGGGGCTGCGCCGGGACATCCAGCCATCGAGGCCGCCGTGCAGGCTTGCCGCGGCATGGGGGTCCTGCGCGAGCAGGTGCCGGTCGGGAAAGGCGGCCGCAATCCATCGCTCATGCAGCCCGCCGGGCTGCAGACCCGGGATATCGATCGTGATCGACTCCGGAAGCGCTGCCTCCCTCAGCTGGTCGATCAAGTCGAAAAGCAGGTCGCTTGCCCTCGGCCCCAGCAGGGGACTGCCGAAGCCCCAATGGGCCTCCAGGGGGCCGAAGCGCAACCCCGATGACGATGCCGACAGGGCGAAGGCGATCTGGCTGTCGTCGGACTGGCGAAGGAAGACAGGCGCGCCGGCGCGGCGCGAGCAGGCCAGAGCGGTCACCTGCCAGACCGGGCCGCAGCAGGACGGATCGGGCGCCTCGGAGCGCGCGGCAAGCGCGTCCCAGAAGGCGAACGCATCACCAGTCAAATGGTCGGGAGCGACGAGGAAGGATCGCAGCGATGGCGGAAGATCGTCGGCGCGCATGGTCGTCTCCCCTTTCATCGTGCAACGAAGATCGACGAGCCCCCCGACAGTCAGGGGCCGCCGGCCGCGATCCTCGAAGCGTCGACACCATACGAGGGGACGAATCCGGGCGGGAAGCACCCCTGCGGTTGCACGACCGC
>CAIOSQ010000068.1 GCA_903860935.1 uncultured Rhodospirillales bacterium
GGCGCGTTGTTGACGCTCCAACCGCTTGCGTAGGCGACGAGGCCGGCATCCGCGCCGAGGCTCGCGACCAGCAGCGGCGCGCATAGCGCGAGCGTCGTTCCGCCCAGCGCGAGCGCGAAGGACGCCAACCGTCGCCACCCGCTCCCGAGCGCGCGGGCGAGGAGAGGCGCAAGCAGGATCGGCCGCAGCTTCACGCCAGCCGCGAGGCCGAGGGCTAGACCGGCAAGTGCGCCCGCGCGCCGATGCGTGGCGAGCAGCGCCACGAGTATCGGTGGTCCGAGCGCCGCATCGACATGCGCCTGGCCAGTCACGCAGAAGGCCATCAGGGGCTTGCACCAATAGATCGCCGTCGCGACCGGCGAATGTCCGCAGATGGTCAGCAGGCGCCACACCAGGATTGCGGTCAGCCCTTCCATCGCGAAGATGACGAGGCGCAGACCGTCGATGCTCCAGGGGGCTGCGAGATGCGCGAGCGCGAACAGCGCCTGCGCACCGCCGGGGTAGATCGAGCGCAAGGCCGGGAAGTTGATCGCCGCGATCGTCGAGCCGCCGTCCACGATCAGGTCGCGTGGCACGCCTGGGGCGCCGCGGAACAGCGCCTCGGGTGCGAAGGCGTAGGGTCGAGCCCGCGCACGACCATGGCGCCGTCGAGGAGATAGCGGAAATGATCGTCTTCGAGCATCGAGCCGGCGCCGAAATACGGAATGCGCATGAGGATGCCGGCGAGGGCGATGGCAAGGCTGGTGCCGCGCGCCAAAGGCTTGTCGCGCATCGCCCAGACGGCGCCGGTCACCGCCACGCCTGACACGGTGAGGGACATCCAGACGATGAGTGCCGTCGTCCAGCCGTCGCGCGTGGCGAGCGGGGCATCGCCGTAGCCCATCGCCAGCGCGACCTGTGTCGCCATTGCGAAACCGAGCGCGCCCAGCAGCGCCAGAACGGGCCACCCGCGCGCGGACGATGGCGTCATGGTCCGGCGGCGCTTCTGCGCAGCAACGGGCCCCAGTTTTCGTCGAACGGATGCGCCTGTCCCGGCGCGTCTCCCTTGACGAGTGCCCGGCCACCGCTTGTCCAGCGGAAGATGCCGCCGCGCAGATTGTAGATGCCGCCACCGGCATGAGGCGCGATGCGCTCGAGCGTGCGCATCATCATCTGCGACGAGCGAACGCCGACGGCGCAATAGAAGACGACCGGGGGGCCAGCGAGACGCCCGCTATGAAGGTTCAGGAATTCGTCGGCACCCATTCCCGGTTCGATACGGATCGCGCCTGGCAGGTGCCCCGCCGCGAATTCCTCCGCGGTGCGGACGTCGAACAGTACGACCTTGCCGGTGGCGAGCATGCCCGCAAGCTTCGCAGGCAAGATGTCCGGCACGGGATAGCGCTGGGCGACCTCGCGCTCCACGTCGTCGAGCGAGACGCGCGGATCGGTGGGGTCAAGCCGCCAGGGCCCAGGGACGGCCATGTGGGTCCAGATCAGCGCCGCAACGAGTGCCGCGCCGACAATCGCCGCGGCCGTCGTCAGGGCGCGCATGCGCCCATGCCCGCGTCGGATCATGCGCGATTGAGGGACCAGTCGTAGTCATGATCGGCGATCGTCGGCGCGCCTTCGAGGGCGCGGGCCAGGGCGGGCGCGGCGTAGACGCGCAAATGTGCGCGCAACCCGTCGTCGGTGCCGCCGAAATCCTCGATGAACCAGCGGTAGATCGAGGAGACGCGCAACGCGCCGGAGGGCATGACCGTGACGCCGCGTGGATGGTTGACATAGGCGCGCGCGGCATTCTGCAGATCCGCCTCCAGGGTCTCTGCCCGCCAGACGCGGCCCATCAGGTTGGGGCAACCATACGAGGCGCAGTTGACGGCGTAGTGGACGCGCGGGTCCTTGAATCCCGGCCGCATGATCGTGTGCTCGATGTCGTCCAGCGACAGGCCGCGCCCCTCCACGGTCACGCGCTGGTCGCGCCAGGGGCCGGCATAGGCCTTGGGGTCGAGCCAGGAACTGCCCTTGATGTCGCGGATCGAGGCGACCGGATAGCGGTCGATGACGACCTTGAGCGTGACGGCGTTGTAGAGATTGGCCCAGAACGCATAGGCCTCCGCACGCGACATCGTGGAGGGGCGTCGTGCCGACATCGCGCCGATCGCCTGGTCGAGCGCCGCGCGGTCTTCGGCGTTCGCGCGCCAGCGCCCATAGGCGACGCGGGTGACGCCGTCGGTGCCGGCGACGACATGGCGTCTGAGAAGCGTGTCGTACACGGTGTCTAGGTCAGACGCGGCATGGGCTTGTCTCGCCGCCACGGCGCAGGCGATGCCGGTGCCGAGCACGGTGCGACGGCCGAGGACGGGCGGGCGGGCTGGTCGCGTCATCGCACTCTCCTCACTTGGCGCGCGTTTCGAAGCGCTTGCGCAGCGGTATCGCCGCCAGCGACAGCGCGGCGAGGCCGAGCAGCCCGGCCAGGATCTCCGGCGTCAGGATCGCGCCGGGCGTGAGCGCGCCACCCTGGTCGAGCACGGCGCCGAGACCGGCTCCCGCGAGCGAGAAGACGGCGGTGCCGGGAATGATCCCGAAGAAGGTGGTGACGACATAGACCGGCAGAGTCACGCCGACGAAGGCGGGCACCAGATTGACCAGGAAGAACGGGAAGAGCGGCACCAGGCGCAGTACCAGCAGATAGGAGGCGGCGTTGCGCCTGATGCCGTCGGCGAGCCGCGCGGCGGGCGCGCCGAAGCGGTCGAGCGCGTTCGCGCCGAAGATCGCCTTGGCGAAGAGGAAGACAAGCGTCGCGCCGATCGTGGCGCCCGTCACGGTGAGCAGCGTGCCGAGTGCCGCGCCGAACAGGAACCCTCCGGAGAGGGTCAGGAACACTGCGCCGGGCAGCGAGAAGGCCACGGCGGCGACATAGGCCGCGACATAGGCGAGGCTCGCGACGACGGCATTGCCGCTCACCCAGGTTGCGAGCGTCTCGCGATGCGTGCGCAGCGTCTGAAGCGACAGGACATCTCCAAGTCCCGACCAGCGGATGATGGCAAACACGGCGAGCGCCGCGAGGACCAGCCAGAGCCTGCGATCGGTGAGCAATCGGGGGAAGGTCATGGCCGGTTCCGTCAGGGGATGAAGCGCTGGACGAAGCCGACGATCCGCCGCGTCGCCCGTCCGAACAGTTTCGGCGTGTAGTAGCTGCCCGCGGCGCGCTTCGAGACCTCCGACAGCGTCGGATAGGGCAGCACCGCGCCGGCGACGCTACCGATCCCGAGGCCCGACGAGATGGCGAGACACCAGGGTCCGATCAATTCGCCGGCGCGCGGGCCCACGATCGTGGCGCCGAGGATGCGGCCCTTGCGGCCCAGCACGATCTTGGCGAGACCGGCGGTCGCGCGCTCCGCCTGCGCGCGGTCATTCGCCGTGAAGGACCAGGTCAGGATCTTCGGATCGTGGCCTGCCGCGCGCGCGCCAGCCTCGGTGAGGCCGGCATGGGCGAGTTCGGGATCGGCGTAGGTGACCCAGGGCAGCGCCGTGTAGTCGACCTTGGCCGGTAGCCCGAAGAGCGCGTTGCGGATCACGATCCCCGCATGCTGCGCGGCGACATGGGTGAATTGCGGCCCGCCCGCCACGTCGCCGATCGCAAAGACCCGTCGGTTGCTGCTGCGCAACCGCCCATCGACGGCGATGCCTGTCGCGCCATGCGCGATGCCGGCGGCATCAAGCCCGAGATTCTCGATATTGGGCCGGCGCCCTGCGGCGACGAGGACATGGCTCGCCTCGACGCGGCGCCCGTCCGGTGCATCCGCGTCCAGGGTTGCGACGACGCGATCACCCTCGCGCCGCACCGACTGGAGCCCGGTCGATTCCAGCAGCGTCACCCCGTCGCGGCGGAGCGCGGCGCGCACCACCTCCACGGCCTCGGGCTCGTCCCGGGGCAGGATCCTGGCTTTCTCGATCACCGTGACGCGCGCACCGAGCCGGCGAAAAGCCTGCGCCAGTTCGATGCCGATCGGTCCGCCGCCGACAACGACGAGATGCTCCGGCAGATCCGTCAGGCCGAAGATCGTCTCGTTTGTGAGATAGCCGGCCTCGGCGAGGCCCGGTATCGGTGGCACCGCGGCGCGCGATCCTGTCGCGACGACGAAGCGGCGCGCGCGGATCCGCGCGCCACCGGCCTCGACGAGGTCGGGGCCAGCGAAGCGCGCCGTGGCCTTGATCACATGGACGCCGAGCCCTTCGAACCGCGCGACGCTGTCATGCGGGGCGATGGCGGCGATGACGCCATGCACATGCGCGTGGATCTCGCCGAAGCGGATCTCCGGCGCCGGCGCATGAACGCCGAAGCGCTTGGCGTCGCGCATGGCCTGTGCGGCGTGGGCCGCGGCGATCAGGGCCTTGGACGGAACGCAGCCGGTGTTGAGACAGTCGCCGCCCATCTCGCCCTTCTCGATCAGGACGACGGACGCGCCCATCTGCACCGCCCCGGCGGCTACCGACAGACCGCCCGACCCCGCGCCGATGATGCAGAGATCGGCGCGCAGCACACCGTCGACGCGTGTGGGGCGCTTTGGCGGCAGGTGCGGCGTGTCGGCCATGGGGATCGCTCGCTGGATGCGTGAGTTGCTCTGTCGCTTTCGCGAAGACCGGCACCCAGGTTACACCGCTGCGCGCGAAAAGCATGGCCAGCCGCACTGCCCCTCACGCAGCGAGAAGTCAGATGTGTGTGCCGCGGATTGGATAGGCGCGGTCCTGGATGAGTTTCACGCCGCGCAGGATGGCACCCAGGTCGGGACGTGCGAATGGAGCGTTCGACACGTCGACGATCTGGACCTCGCCGGCCGGATTTATCAGGAACAGGCCGGGTTCCGGAAATGGCCGATCGGTCTCCTGCGGCGCGCGCGGAGCGGAGACATAGAGCCCCAGGGACTGCATCTGTTCGACCGTCAATCCGAAGCCGACGGGAAAGCGCCAGCCATGCTCGGCGGCATCGGCGGCTGCCTTTTCCTCGGGGTCTGCAGAGGCCACCGAGACCGCGACGCCGGCCGCGGCGAAATCCTCGAGCATGGCGTCGAGTGTCTTTAGATAGGCCTTGCAGAGCGGACAGTGCCGTCCCCGATAGACGACGAGGAGGCGCCAGTCCTCGCCGGTCGCAGGCGCGACATGGCCGCCCCCGAGGCGCGTGATGGTCACCGGGGGAAACGCGCTTCCGGCGGCGAGTTTCATGGTCATGGACATGCGGGATCCTTGGTTCGAGATGGACGGCGGACAGACGCGTGGTCATGCGCGCGCGGGCCGAGCAGCGCCAGTGCCTGACGCGTGGCATGGGGCTGTGGAAGGCCTGGTGGCGCGGCGAGGAGATCGGCTGGACATCGCCGGTCCGGGGCCCGGGCGCCCGGTTCGTCGCGCCTCTGCGCCAGGTGGTGGCGCGCGACGCACGCGCGGCGTCGGTCTGCGCATGGATCTCGGCCAGTTGCCCGTCTTCACGTTGTGGAAGAACACGGTCTCCGCCCGCGACGGCTATGTGACGGGGCTGTAGCCGAAGACCAATTTTGCCAATCCGCGATCGCACGAGGCGCGGGAGGGGCGCATGGTCGCGCTGGATCCTGGCTCTCGCGCCTGTTTCGATCTCGATCTGGAGTTCCATTCAGGCGCGGGCGATGTCTCGGCCGCCGCGGATGCGATCGCTGCGCTGCAGGCCGCGATCGCACCGCTGGTGTCTCCCGATCCACAGCCAGGGTGCTGCGTGCCCGGATGATCCCGCCGCCCGGGTGCGCCGCGACGCGGCACGCGGCCCCGTCGCGGCGCGCTGCGCTAACGGCGCCGCGTCACGGGATCTCGGCGGTGAAGGCGGCTTCCACGCGCATGCCGGCCTGGAGAACGACGCCGTAGCAACGGCGCACCACGGGATGGTCGCCGAAATACTCCTTCCACACGACGTTCACGTCGGGCACGTCGTGGATCACGTTATGCAGGTAGAGGCGCGCGGTGCAGATGGCCTTGCGGTCGACGCCGGCTTCCGCCAGCAGGAGATCGAGTTGCCGGAACGCCTCGCGCATCTCGGCGGCGGCGCCGCCGGGAACCGGCTTCGAGGCGCCATCCGGAATTCCGGTGACGACGGCCTCGAAGATCCTGCCGGAATGGATGACGGCGGAACTGATCGGGAAATTGGTGTCCGAATCGATGAATTTCATGGATTGCTCCTGATACGAGGCACATGCCGCGTCCGTGGCGATGTGCCGACCGGACGCGGCGCGGCACTATAGAGGTCGACGAGACCGAAACCGAGATGCTTGCGGTCTCGCGATCAAGGGAGGTCGTATGCTCAAGATCGTCTTCGCCCTGTTCATCCTGTCCGCGACCACCGCAATGGCGTTCGACCTGCAGGGGCATCGCGGCGCGCGCGGACTGGAGCCGGAAAACACCTTGCCGAGTTTCGCGCGGGCGATCGCGGCTGGCGCATCGACGCTCGAACTCGATGTCGGGATATCCGCGGATGGCGCGATCGTCGTCGCGCATGACCGGCGGCTCAATCCCGAGATCACCCGCGACGCAAGCGGCGCGTGGATTGCCGCGCCCGGCCCCCGGTTGCGTGATCTGTCGCTCGCGGAGATCAAGCGCTTCGATGTCGGCGTGATCCGGCAGGACACGGCCTATGCCCGGAGCTTCGCGGGGCAGGGCGCGCGACCCGGCACCGCGATGCCGACGCTCGCCGAGGTGGTCGCGCTTGCGGGTGCCGCGCGGCCGCGGTTCAACATCGAAACCAAGATCTCACCACTTGCGCCCGACGACACGCGCGCGGCGCCGGATTTCGCCCGCGCGGTGATCGCGGAGATCCGGCGCCTCGGCATCGCGGACCGCACCACGCTGCAGAGCTTCGACTGGCGCACGCTCGCCGTGGCCGCGCGTGAAGCGCCTGAGATGGACCGCGCCTATCTGACGACCGAGCGCGGGGCGGGAGAGACGGTCTACCGCGGCAGGGGCGTTTCGCCCTGGACCGGGCTCGACATCGCCGCACATGGAGACTCCACGCCGCGCCTTGTCGCGGCGGCCGGAGGCCGGATCTGGTCGCCCTTCTTCCGCGATCTCGATACGCGCATCCTCGCGGAGGCGAAGGCGCTCGGGCTGTCCGTGATCCCCTGGACGGTGAACGAGAGCGCCGACATGGAGCGTCTGCTTGGCTGGGGCATCGATGGCCTGATCACCGACTATCCGGACCGGGCGAAGGCGCTGCTCGACAGGAGGGGGATCGCGGTTCGCGCGCCGCGCTGAGCCATCGACTGTCAGCAGGCGGCGAGGCGGATTTGGTCGATGCGTGCGTCCAGGCGCGCGCCGGTGTCGTCGACATCCGTGCCGACATTGATCTCCAGGACCGGAGGCACCGGACCGCCGCGGAAGGCGAGGCGCCAGTCGCGCGCGACGTCGATTTTTTCCTCGAACCAGCGTCCGCCTTCCGTCGTGGCAGGTCGCAGGACGAAGACATGGCCAAGGCCGTGCATGTAGAGGCTCGCGAAGGGACGCGGCTCCTCTCCCGTGCCACCCCAGACATAGACGATCATGCTCCGCGGCAGCCGATGGTCGCCCGCGACGGCCTGAGTGAGCGCGTGCTTCGTGCGTTGCAGGAAGCCTGCATCCGGCGGCCAGCCGTCGAAACCGACGGTGAGCGCGATCGCGCGGTCGTCGCCGCCGCGCCGGCCGAGCGGCGTCGGCGGGGGACCCGCGTCGACGCGCCAGCGCCAGGACAGGCAATGCCCGCCAGGATCCGCCGCACGCCATACGAAGCTGCCTTGGCCAGCGGCGACGATGCGCAGGCCGCCATCTGGAAGCGCCTCGAAGCGGGCGGGCTCGATACCCGACCATGCGCCCTTGGCCCAGCCCGCGTCACGCAGTGCGTCCGGGGTCGGCAGGCGTTCGGCTGGCGCGGCGAGGAATGCGGCGGCCATCAGCAACGCCACAACGCGTGCGAGGCGTCGCAGCGCGCCGTCCTCGCGGGACCGCTGCCCCGGCGTCACGTGGACACGGCCCGCACGGCGTCCGGGCCGAGCCGCGTGATCGTCTGGTCGATCGTCGCGACGTCGCCGAAATTGTTGAGGATCGCCCCTAGGCTCGCGTTGTGCTCGTCGTCGGTGCGGGTGGCGCAGCCATCGGCGAGCATCACGACCTTGTAGTCGAGTTGCATCGCGTCGCGCGCCGTCGTCTCGCAGCAGACATTGGTCAGCGTGCCGGCGATCAGCACCGTGTCGACGCCGCGCGCGCGCAGGTCGCGATCGAGCGTCGAGACCGGCGAATGGAAGGCGCTGTAGCGATCCTTCTCCGCGATCATGTCGCCGGGCGCGGTCTCCAGATCCCGCCAGAGCGCCTGGCCGTGGCTTCCTGGAGCCAGCCCCTCGAGGACCCGACGCGACAGGTCGGGCGTGTTGATCGCGCCGAAAAAGACGGACCAACTCGCCAGTGTCCGTGCGTCGAAGGCATTGCGCACCCAGACCACGGAGCCGCCGGTGCGACGCAACGCCTGTGCCATGCGGTTGAGGCCAGGCACCAGTGCGCGTGCGAAGGGGATCTCCAGGGGCGCACCGGGTTCGAGGAACAGGTTCTGCATGTCGATCGCGAGCAGCGCGCAGCGCCGCGGCTCCAGGACCGGAAACATGTCGACGGCGCCACGCCGCCGCGCGACACGGGCGACGATCTCGGGGGGCAGGGCGATCTTGTGCATGGCGCGCGTCTCCAGGAAGTCCGACGAGTGTCGCTCAGTCGCCGTGCGATCGCCATCTTCGCGGCGCGGCTCGCCGCACGCCTCAGGCGTCGAGAAAGCGTGCGAGGACGACGCCGCTTGCGACGATATGCGCGAGGGTGATCGCGACCGAGGCAGCGTGCAGGATCTGGAACCGGCGCCGCGCGCCGTTGTCCGTGGCCGCGTTGATCGCGGGCATCAGGTTCTGCCGCGCCGGCACGGCCGACGCGAATACCGCGCCGAGCAGCGCTGCGGAGACCGCGTCATGCGACAGGGTCAGCGCGGCGCCGAGCAGCGATGTGGCCAGGACGAACAGGTAGAAATGAGGGAATGTCTGCCGCAGAACCTTGCCGGCCAATGCCGACGGCAGGGCCGCGAACAGCACGGCGGCGAAGCCGACGGAGAACAATACCATGCCGCCGAACAGCACGGCGGTGACGAGAAGCGCGGCGATCTGCATCAGTCTCTCCCGGGGCTTGCGCCATCACGACGGCGCATGAAGGGCAACGCGTAAGGGACGCGGGCGCGATAGCGCAGGAAGTCGTCGCCATGGCGCGCGGCAAGGCGGCGCTCCTTCAACAACGGGGCGAGCAGGCAATATGCGGTCAGCGACACCGCGAGGGCGAGCTGGTCCGGTGTCCAGACGGGAACGGTCCAGAGCGTCAGCGCGAACGCGACATAGATCGGGTGCCGGACGATCCGGAACAGGCCACGCGTCGGAAGCTCCGGATAGACTGGGCGGATCCGACCGAGCAGCGACAGCCAGCCGAGCGCTCCGGACTGCACCTCCGCACCCGCGTCGAAGCTCGCCTTGGCGAGGAGTGTCCAACTCGCGGCATAGGCGGTGCAGAGCGCCCAAAAAGTGCCGCCCTCGGCACGCCACCAGACGATGCCGGACGGCGTCCACAGCGCGAAGAGCGCGAGCAGTTGCAGCGACGCGACGATGGCATAGCTGGTCGATGTCAGCGTCGTTCCGTGCGGGCCAGGAACGAGCCGTGCAAGCAACCGCCCGCCGGGTTTGGTGAGGAGCGCCGAGTGAACCAGCGGAAACTGCGCCAGCAACGTGGCGTTGGCGAGTGCTGCCCAGGGGCCGGACAGTGCCCCGAGGCTTGCACTCATGCCGTGGAACATCGCGAGGATCATCGCCAGCACGGCTGCCGCGAAGATCGCGTGACAGGCGATGCCGAAAGACAGCGCGAGGATGATCCGCGAGGGCCCTGGCGGTGGTCGCAGGGCGACGGCGGCGAGTGCGGCGAGCCGGGCGATGCGGGGATCGGCGATCACGACGGGTACCAGGGTGGGGCGGGAGGCAACACAGGTGTTCGACGGCGGCCCCCTCGATCTAGCGCGCATGTCGCTTCGTCAACGCCATTCGCGCGCGTCCTTATGAGGGCCGCGAAAATCTCTGGAGTGAGGCCGGCGTCGCCTGCGAGCATGGCGGAATGACAACGAGCGAACAGCGCGGCTCGGGACCGATGGCGGCCCTGGACATTCTCGCGCGTGCGCCGGGACTTGCCGGTGCGGCGCGGGAGCAGGTCGCGGTCGCGGCGCTTCAGGGGCTGACCAACGCGACCTACCGGGTCGACACGCGCGCCGGGTGCTTCGCGGTGCAGATGCCGGATCGGAACGGCGCTCCGGACATGGCGCGCGCGCACGCCATCGCGGCGACGCAACACGCGCATGCGATCGGTGTCGGTGCCGAGCTGGTGCATGTGGAGGAAAGCAGCGGCGCCATCGTCACACGCTGGGTCGCCGCGACGCGGCCAGCCGACGCGGAGGTGCTGCGAGCCAGACCCGGCGGCGTCGCGGCGCTTGCGTCGTGCATCGCGCGCCTGCATCGCAGCGAGGCCCGGCTGGAACGGCGCTTCGACCCTTTCGCGGCGATCGCCGAATTGGCATCGCGATCAGGTGCCGCCCCGCTCGCCTCACATCTCGCGCAGGCGCTGTCGCGCGCCGAAACCGAACTGGCACGGACGCTGCGGTCCGAAGTCCCCGTTCATGGTGACCTCGTACCCGCCAACGTCCTCGCTGCGCCGGATGGTTTCGTGCTGATCGACTGGGACTATGCGGGCATGGGCGATCCGGCTTGGGATATCGCCTATTTCGCGCTTGAGGCCGGACTGACGCTGGCGGAGGAGCGCGCGCTGGCGGATGCCCATGGCGGGCCGGACCTCGATGCGCGGCGTCTGCGCCTCAACAGGATGGTCGCCGCCACGCTCGCCTGGACATGGGGCGCCGCGCGCATGCGTGTCTGCCCGGTGCCCGATCTGTCGGCCTGGATCGACGCGCGTCGCGCGGAATCGTCGATGCTCGCGACCGGGCTTTACGCGTCGGGCGAGGTCGGATAAACAGATATCAAGTCAGGGGTGCCCCGAACGGGGCTGAGAGGATCAGGCGGTCCAACCCTTCAGCTGATCTGGGTAATGCCAGCGGAGCGAGACAATGTTCTCAGGTACGCAATTCTCTCTTTATCCGATGACCGCGGATTTCGTGCCGGCCATCTTGCGTGGTATCGCCGCGCTCGATGCCTATGCGGGACGGATCCGGCGCGAGACCGACGACCTGTCGACGTTGCTGGTCGGGCCGCCCGAACTGGTCGTGCGCGCGATGCGTGACGCTTTCGTCGCGACGGCGGGTAGTGGTGGACATGTCGTGCTGGCCGGCACGCTGTCGCGCGGTTGTCCGGGCGAGTCCGACGACCCGATCTGTTCCGCGATCCCGATCCGTCCGCCCGATCCTGGAGAGGATCTCGTCGCCGCCGCGCTGGCGCGTCACGCGCCCGCGCCGCGCGCCGGACTGGCGGTCGCGGCGCAGATCTCGCTCTATCCGCTGGGGACCGAGGCGCATATGGCGCGGATCGGCGCGTGCATCGACTTCCTCAAGGCGGCGGGCGTGTTCGACCGCTCGAAGAATTTCTGCACCAAGCTCAAGGGCGATGCGTCGGACGTCTTCGCGGCGATCGAGCGCTGCTATCTCGATTTTGCGCCAGCGAACGCGCATGTCGTGCTGACGATCACCGTGTCTGCTGGTAGCCCGACGAAGGGCTGAGAGGAACGAAGCGATGACCGCCATGACCAACCCGTCCTCCCGCTGGACCCAGCGCGAGATCGTCGTCGCCGCCGCGATCGGCGTGGTGTTCGGTGTCCTCTATCTCGCCTGGGTGCAGGTCTGGCTTGTCGCCCAGGGGATCATCGGGCCGCTCGCACTCGACATCTTCTTCGGCTTCTGGTGCGTGGCTTCGATCGTCGCCGCCTATGTGGTGCGCAAGCCGGGTGCCGCCTTCTTCACGGAGGTCGTGGCCGCGGTGGCGGAGGTCGCGACCGGCAATCCGGCGGGGCTGATCCTGCTGTTGACCGGCGTCGTGCAGGGCGCGGGTGCGGAACTCGCCTTCGCGGCGACGCGCTGGAAGCGCTACGACCTTGCCGTGCTCCTGGCGGCCGGCGCCTGCGCCGCGCTGTTCAGCTTCGTCTACACCTGGATCCGGTTCAACTACGGCGCACTCGCGCCAGGGCTGCTGGTCGCGATGTTCGCGATCCGCGTCGTCAGCGGCATGGTCCTGGCCGGATTGCTGGGACGTGCGATCGCGCTGGCGTTGCATCGGACCGGTTCGCTCGACGGACTCGCGATCGACGAAGAGCGGCGTGGCGCCGCCTGAGGGCGGTCGGCTTCTCGCCGCGTCCGGCGTCGCAGTCCGCTTTCCACGCGCGACCCGCGACGCGGTCGGCGAGGTCACGCTCGCTCTGCGTGCGGGCGAGCGCCTCGCGCTTCTTGGCCCGTCCGGCAGCGGAAAGACGACCTTGGCCCTGGCGCTGCTCGGCGCGATCCCGCATCTCGTTCCGGGGATGCGGCGAGGGACCGTCTCATGGGCGGGTTTGCCGGAGGGCGCGCTGGCGGCGGGGACCGGGGTCGCCGCCGCTGTCCTGCAGGACAGCGACGCGCAACTGGTGGCGCTGACGATCGAGGACGAACTCGCCTTCGCGCTCGAGAATCGTGGCTTGCCCGCCCAGGAGATCGATACGCGTATCGAGCGCGCCCTGGCATGCGCGCCGGGCCTCGGCCTGTCGCGCCGCGACAGGACGCTGACGCTCTCGGGTGGCTGGCGCCAGCGCCTTGCGCTCGCCGCGGCGCTCGCCGAGGCGCCGCGCGCCCTGGTCGTCGACGAGCCCGTCGCGCATCTCGACGGCGCGGCCGCGCGCGACGCGGTCGCCGCGCTCGATGCGGTCTGCCGCGATGGCACGGCAGCGCTGCTCGTGGAACATCGCATCGACCATGTGCGCGCGCTCGTTTCGCGCGTCCTTGTCCTCGATGCCCTGGGGCGGCCGTTGGTCGAGGGCGAGACCGAGACCATCCTGCGCGACCTCGCGGCGCGCGACGCGGCGCCTGGTCTGCGTCTGCCGCCGGATCTGCGCGTCGCCGCGGCGCTGACGCGCGCGCGCGCTGCGGATGGCGATGTCGATGCGCTCGCGGTGGCGCTGTCCACGCTCGGCTTCGACCGCTTGGCGGGCGAGGCACGCGGCGCAGCTTTGCTCGAGATCGAGCGCGCGACCGTGCGGCGCGGCGGTCGCGACGTGCTCGCCGATGTCTCGCTGTCGGTCCGGGAGGGCGAGGTGCTTGGGATCGCGGGTCCGAACGGCGCCGGAAACTCGACGCTCGGGCTGCTGGCGGCGGGCGCGCTGGCCCCGTCGCGTGGCCGGGTCCGTCGCTTCGGCGCGGCGGCGATCCATGTGCCGCAGAACCCGGCGCTCGCCTTCGCGACCGGGCGGCTCGATGCCGAAGCCCAGCGCCGCGGCCTGTCCTGGCCGATCGCCGCGGCGGCGATCGCGCGCGCCGGTCTCGAGCCCGATCCAGATCGCCATCCGCTGGCCTTCAGCCAGGGTGAAAGGCGTCGCCTCGCGCTGGCGCTCGCCCTCGCAGAGGCGCGTCCGCGCGTGGCGATCCTCGACGAGCCCGCCGCCGGTCTCGACGGCATCGGACTGGCGGCATTGGAGACGGACATCGCCGCGCTCGCCCGCGCCGGGCTTGCGGTTCTGGTCGTTGCCCACGATCTCGACTGGCTTGCCAGGATCGCGGGGCGGATCGTCGTGATCGAGGCAGGACGCATGCGCGCCGACGCCGCGCCCGCCGCCATCTTGCGCGACACGATAGCGGGAGGCTTGCCGCTTGCGCCGCCACCCGGCGCGATTCTCGCCGCGGGGATGGGCTGGAGGTTCGGGGCTGCTCCATGACCCGGCTCGATCCCCTCACCAAGCTGGGCGTGGCCTTTGCCGTCATCGCCTTTGCGACGCTCAGCGATCGGGCCGCCGAACTGGCGGCGCTGGCGATCCTGCTCTGTGTCCTGATCCTGGGCGTCGCGCGCGTTGCGCCGCGGCGTTTCGCGCTGGCGCTCGCGCCCTTCATGTTCTTCGCGGTGACCTCGTCCTGGATCTACGCCGTCGCGCCGTCGAACGTCTATGGCTGGAGCGGATGGCAGGTCGCGCTGGCGGTCGGTCTGCGTACGGTCACGGTCGGCCTCGTCTCGATGCTCTTCGCCTTCACCACCGCGCCCGGTGACCTGGCCCGCGCGCTTGTCCATCGCGCGCGATTGCCGCGACGCTTTGTTTTCGGCGCGCTCGCGGCCATCCAGTTCCTGCCGGTGCTGGCCGAGGAGGCGCGACTGGCGCGACTCGTCGCGCGCGCGGCGCTGCCGTCGGACGCCTCCCGGCTGGCGCTCGCGCTGGCCGGCCTGCGCGCCGATGCGGTCATCGCGCTCCTCGCCGGTGCGATCCGTCGCGCCGGAACCGCTGCCCTCGCGATGGAGTTGCGGGGCCTCTCCGTCGCCAGCGGCGTCGGCAGTGCCTGGCGCGTGCCCAGGGCCGGGCGGCGCGATGTCGTCTTCGCCGCCCTGACCCTGGCTGTGCTGGCGCTGCTGCGCATGATCTTCGCTGCGGCTATTTGATGGCTCCCATCAGGTCGTGCGCCGGCCTCTCCCGATCCCGAGCCCGAGAAGCGCGGCCGCGAGCAGAAATGCGGAGGCCGGCTCCGGGATGTCGCTGATCGGATCGTCGAGCTGGTCCTGGCTGAACGGGCTCACCAGCGCGCGGACCGGCCCGAAGGGAAGTAGCGGATCGGCGGCGATCGCAAGGTAGGCGAGGCTGAGCGCGCGCAATGGCGCATCCGGAGACACGAGGCGGAATTGCCCCGCCCCGAGGCCGTCGTTGCCGTCGACCGCCAGTTCCCAGATCGCCACCTGGAACGCGGCGACGCGGTCGCGCGAGGACGCGCCGGAGACGCCTTCGAAGCGCGGATCGGTCGGATCGGAGACAGCCGCCAGACGCTGGCCCCAGAGACGCGCGATTTGATCCGCCTTGGCGGACGGAAGCACGGTGTCGACGGGCTTCGCTTCGTAGAGCGCGGGCAACGCGATCTGCTGGCCGATCTCGAGACAGAAGGTCGGCAGGTCGAAGGCCGGCTCGCCGATGGGCGTGCCATCGGCGAGCGTCTCCAGGAGACGAAGACCGAACATGCCGGCTGCCAGCGTTTCCACAAGGCCGGCGTTGTAGACGCGAACCGTGCGCCAATGATCGGCGGAGACGAAATACGTTGCAGGACCGGAACCGCCCGGGGCGTTGGTCAACTGGAAGTACGGCGCCGCCTGCGCGGTCGGGCCGCCGCCAAGGACTCCGGTGGCCGCGACGAGCAAGATGGCGGAAAGGACATGACGAAGCTTGCGCAAGACACCCTCCATGCGTTGGGGCGTCCAGCCACGCAACAATCATGCCTGACGCAAAATGCCTCGCTTTTCTTGGCTATTCGGCATGTCGGTCCTCCGGCATGGCAGATTTCCCGATCACGCTCATGCGCAATCCGTGGCAGCGTTTTCGTCATGCGGCGCGAAGGTTTCCAGCCGCGCGCGCACGGCCTCGGCGGCGTGCCGCGCGGTGGCGAAGCATGCCTGCAGCAGATAGCCGCCGGTGGGCGCGTCCCAGTCGAGCATCTCGCCGCACGCGAACACGCCCGGTCGGCGCTTGAGCATCAGCCCATCGTCGAGTTCGTCCCAGGCGATGCCGCCGGCGGACGAGATCGCGCGATCGAGCGCGGCGAGGCCATGCACGGCAAGCGGCAGGTTCTTGATCGCCCTGGCGAGGGTGTCGGGCGCCTCCGGCAACGCGGCGCCATGGACTTCGCGCAGCAGAGCGACGGACACCGGGGCCAAGGAGAGGGCGCTGCGCAGGAACGAGGACAGCGACCGTGCGCCGCGCCGCGCGCCGCGCAGACGCGCCGCAAGCGTCGTGGCGTCCAGGTCCGGCCGCAGATCGAGGATGATCGCGGCGACACCGCGCGCCGCCAGCGCCGCGCGGACAGGTGCGGAAAGCGCGTAGACCGCGCCACCCTCCAGGCCATCGCGTGTGACGATCGCTTCCCCGCGCACGCGCGTCTCGCCGATGGAGAGGGCGATACGCTTGAGCGGCGTGCCGGCGAAGTGCGTGGCGAGCCGTTCGCTCCAGGCGATGCGCAGGCCGCAATTGGACGCCACGAGATCTGCGACGGCGATGCCGGTCGCGCGCAGGATTGCGACCCAGCCGCCATCGGCGCCCAGCCGCGGCCAGCTGGCGCCGCCGAGCGCCAGGATGGTGGCGTCCGGCGCCACGTCCTCGACAGCGCCGTCAGGCGTCTCCAGGCGCAGCGCGCCCGTATCGCTCCAGCCGATCCAGCGTCTGCGCAAGGCCCACCGGACGCCGCGCTCGTCCAGCCGGCGGGTCCATGCACGCAGCAGGGGAGACGCCTTCATCGCGACCGGAAAGATCCGCCCACTGCTGCCCACGAAGGTCGGCTGGCCAAGCCCCGCGCACCAGTCGCGCACGGCCTCGGGCGGAAAGGCGTCGATCATCGGGGCGAGCCGCGCTGCCGATTGACCGTAACGGGCGACGAAGGCCGCGCGCGGTTCCGTGTGGCTCAGGTTGAGCCCACCGCGTCCGGCCATCAGGAATTTTCGTCCGAGCCCCGGCATGCGATCGATCACCAGGACGTCGTGGTCGGACGATAGCAGGTCAGCCGCCATGAGCCCGGCGGGGCCGCCGCCAAGGATCGCGACGGACCGGCGCCGCCTCGCCGCCGCGATCGGCCCGGTCACGCGCCAGCCGCGACGACCGGGACGACGTAAGGTCCCTCGGGAATCACCGCGACGCCGCGGTCGCCGGTGCGCGCGATGCTGGCGCGCACGGCGTCGGCGACCGAGGCGATCGTCTCCACGCCGGTGAGCGCGCGCAGCTCCGCGTCGAGGCCCGTGGTGTAGAGCTGGATGCGGCCCTTGCGCATGGGCTTGAGCTGCATCTCGGTCTGCCATTCGTCGATTTCTGCGAGGCTCTTGGCGGTCAGCGTCGCGAGGAAGCGGTCGGGGCCAAGCTCCACCAGCCGGCGCTGTGCCTCCTTGAATTCGCCCGATCCGAATCCCTCCGAGCATTCCGATGCGATGATCAGCGTGCCGCCCGGCGCGAGGATGTCGAGTGGGGTCACCATGCCCTTGACCGTCTGATAATAAGTCTTGTCGAGCGGATAGCCGGCCGAGGAGGTGACGATGGTGCCGAACTGTCGGCCGACCGCGACGCGCGTCGCCTTGTCGATGAAGGCCACGGCGGCGAGATGGCTTGCGACGATCTCGCCGAAGCTGACGAAGACGAGGTCGCGCGCCTCGTCGATCACGGTGTTGAGCGCGTAGACGTCGCCAAGCCGGCGGACGATCTGCAACTGTTCCTCGTGCAACGGATTGCCGACGAGGTTGCACTGAACCGCAAGCGGATCCTCCATGAAGCGCGCGGAATGGAAGGTGCGGATCGTCGTGTGATGCGCGACGCCGGGGGCCACGACCTTGCGGCCTCCGGACCAGCCGGCCATGAAATGCGGCTCGACGAGGCCCGTTGCGATGCGCAGTTCGGCCTCGGCGAAGAGTCGGTTGATCCGGATCGGCACCCCGCGCGTCGGCGTGACGCCGAGATCGACATGGTCCTCGTCGTTGCGCGCGAAATGGTTGACCACGCGCACCGTCTCCAGAACCCAGGGATCGCCGACCAACTCGGCGAGCTCGGCGCCTTCGTTGGGCCGGTGCAGGCCGGTGGCGACGAGGACGGTGATGCCGTCGGCCGGAATGCCGGCCGCCATCATCTGCTCGATCATCGGGCGCAGGAAAAGATGGTTGGGGACTGGGCGCGTGATGTCGCAGATCAGGATGCAGGCGCTGCGCCGGCCAGTCGCAAGACGGGGCAGCGACGCCGAGCCGATGGGTGCCGCAAGCGCCGCCGCTATGGCACCGCGCGGATCGGCGAGCTTGGGCAGATCCGGCTTGCGGATGATGCGGGGCTCGGCCTCCGGTGGCAGATCCACGGCCAGGTGCGCACGGCCGAACGCGATCTCGATTCTGCTCATGTCCTGTCCTTCGCGTCGATGAGCCGCAGCGCCCGCAAGGCGGCGCAGGCGGCCCCGTAGCCATTGTCGATGTTCATCACCGGTACGCCTGGCGCGCAGCTGGCGAGGGCGGCATGCAGCGCGCTTTCGCCACGATTGGCGACGCCGTACCCGGTCGAGGTCGGTACGCCGACGACAATCCCGGGAACGAGGCCACCGAGCACGCTGATGAGCGCGGCGTCCATGCCCGCGACCGCGATCACGACAGGATGGCGCACGATCTCGGGCACGCGCTCCATCAGCCGCCATATGCCGGCGACGCCGACATCGTAGATCTCCGTGGGCGCCACGCCGGCGAAGGCGAGGGTCCGGGCCGCCTCGCGGCAGACGCGCAGATCCGAGGTGCCGGCGCCGACGATCGCCACGCGTCCGGTGCGCGCCGGCGCCGCGACGACGCCGAAGAAGCCGGTCTGGGAGAGCGGGTCGTAGTCGAGCCGGACCCGATGCGTGGCGGGCAGGGCGTCATGCGCCACCGGATCGAGCCGCGTCATCAGGATCGCGCCGTCGCGCTCCGCGACACGGTCGAGGATGGCGGCGAGATGCGGTTGCGACTTGCCCGCGCAGAGCACGGCTTCATCGAGACCGATGCGCGCGCCACGGGCGAAATCCAGGTTGATGCCGGTCTCAGACATTGGCGGGCTCCGCCGCGGGACGCAGAAAGGCGCTGCCCATGCGATAGGGCGCGAAGGCGAGCGGACGATCCCCGCCGGGCAGAGCGGCGATCGCGGCGGCAAGCCCGGCGCGCTGCTCCGGGGCCAGGCTGGCGAGCGTCGTGGCGTCGAGTTCCACCACCAGCCCGGTACGCCGGACGCGACAGCGCAGCGTCGCCGCGGCGCCCAGTCGCGACGCGAGAAGGGTCTCCGCGGCGTGCACGAGCGCGAGATCGGCGGGATCGATCGCGATGCCCGTCTCGACGCGGCTCGACAGGCACGGCGAGGCCGGCAGTTCGGCGATGTCGCCAAGGCCGAGCTTGCGTGACAGTGCCCGGACGCCGGCCTTGTCGATCCCGGCCTCGACATAAGGATGCCGGACGCCATGCTCGGCTGCGGCCTTGAGGCCGGGACGCCAGTCGGAGAGGTCGTCGCGATTGGTTCCGGACAGGATCTGCGCGCGCGTCGCGGCGGCGATGCCGGCATAGAGGTTGGTCTTGCAATAGAAGCAGCGATCGGAGGGATTGGCGCGATAGCGAGGGTCGGCGAATTCCCCCGCATCCAGGATGTGAAGTTGCCAGCCCTCTGCCGCCGCGAGATCGCGTACGCGCCGGGTCGCATCGGGCGGGACGGCCGGCGAAACGGCGTGCATCATTGTCGCGCGCCGCCCCAGCGCGCGATGCGCCAACGCCGCGAGTGTCGTGCTGTCGACGCCGCCGCTGACCGCGACCGCGGCCACCTCGAATGCGCCCAGGATGCGCGTCAACTCCAGGGCCGCGTCGTTCGCCTCGCTCATCGTCCGTCCTCTGTCCCATGGGTGTCCTCGATCCGCCGCCGCAGGGCTTCGCGCGCGGCGCGATCGCCCGCTGCGGCGGCGATATCGTCCATGTCGGCTTTTGCCGTCGTCGTTCCGTCCGGCCGGTTCGCGGTCTTGACCCGTATGCGAGCGCCACCGGCATCCACGCGCGTGGCGAGGCTGCGCGCGAGGACGCGGCGCGTGACGCGTTCGATGCGCAGGCCAAGCGTCGAGGTCTGGGCGAGACATGCCTCCGCTGCGGCGTCGAGCACGTCCAGCCGCGCAAGCACCTGGATCTGGGCGAGCATGCGGCCTTTCTTGCCGAAGACGGGGCACTGCAGGACATCGAGCACGCCCGGCAGCGCCCGCAACCGGTCGAGGCCGATGGCGAGATCCTCGGGCGTCTGGTCGTCGACTTCGAAGCGGATCGCCCCGATCTCCTCGTCCTGGCTTGCCACCGGCGCATGCATCGCGTCCTCGAAAGCGGATACGCGCAGGACGTTGCTGATGCCGGGAAAGCGCTTCGTCCCGAATCCGTAGCCGACACGGCCCATGCGCAGCCGCCGCCGCGGAAGACCTGGCGCCGGCGCGAGATGGCGCAGGATCGCGGCACCGGTCGGCGTCACCCGCTCGCCCAATCGTCCATCGTCGACGATCTCGAAGCCTTCGATCAGGAGCGCGGTCGCCGGTGGCGGCACAGGCAATTCGCCATGGGCGCTGCGAACGCGGCCGGCACCGATCGGGAGCGGTGCGGTCGACCAACTCGTCGCGCCGATGCCATCGATCAGCGCCGCGGCGGCGACGATGTCGACGATCGAGTCCCAGGCGCCGACCTCGTGAAAAGACACATCCTCTGCGGCGACGCCGTGGACGCGTCCCTCGGCCTCGGCGAGGGTCGCGAAGATCGCGATTGCTCGCCGTGCGACCCCCGGCTCAAGCCGCGCGCCTTCAAGCATGGCGCGGATGTCGCGAAACGCGCGGTGATGGGCGTCGCGTCGCGGCGGCGCGACCAGAAAGCGGGTCCCCGTCAGCGTTCCGTCGTTGAACGGCGCAGGGCCGGCAGCGACCCCGTCGGGCAGGTCGAGCGCGGCGAGCGCGGCGTCGACCGAGCGCGCCTGCGCGGGCCACGCGTCGAGCAGCGCCGCCGCGAACATGTCTCCGGCGATGCCGCCGACTGGTTCGAGATGGATATGCATGGCCGCATCATAGCCGAAAGCGCGACGCGTCGCTTGCCAAGCGCGTCGCTTCGGCGCCTGATGTCCGGCGACCGTGGAGGGGTGGTATGGCAATCGAGAAACGCATGTTCGGGCGGACGGGGCATATGAGCTCCGCCGTGATCTTCGGCGCCGCGGCCCTCGCCCGCGCGGACGAGGGGACCGCGGAGCGGGTGCTTGACCTGCTGCTGCGCTACGACGTCAATCATATCGATACCGCCGCGCGATACGGCGAGTCCGAAGTGCATGTCGGGCGCTGGATGGAGCGTCACCGCGATCGCTTCTTCCTGGCGACGAAAACCGGGGAGCGCGACTATGCCGGCGCGCGTGACGGCATCGCGCGATCGCTGGAGCGGTTGCGCACCGACTGCATCGACATGATCCAGCTCCATGCCCTCGTGCATCCCGATGAATGGGAGCGCGCGCTTGGACCGGGCGGCGCGCTCGAGGCCTGCATCGAGGCGCGGGCCGCCGGCAAGGTCCGCTTCATCGGCGTGACCGGGCATGGGTGGACGATCGCCGCGATGCACCGCCGGAGCCTGATGCGGTTCGATTTCGATTCGATCCTGATGCCCTGGAACTGGGTCGCCGCGCGTCATCCGACCTATGCAGCCGATTTCGAGCGCACGGCGGCGCTTGCAGAGGAGCGCGGCGCCGCGATCCAGACCATCAAGGGCATCGCCCGCGGCCCCTGGGCGGCCGGCGTGACACGGGATCGGACGACCTGGTACCAGCCGCTGGAGGGCATGGACGATATCCGGCCGTCGGTGCATTGGGTCCTGTCTCGGCCAGGTGTCTTCCTGTGCTCGGCGGGCGATGTCGGCTTGCTCCCGCTGGTCCTCGAGGCCGCGTGCGAGAAGATAAGCAGGCCCGACGATGCCGAGATGGCCGCCTTGAGCGAGCGGACGGGCCTGTCGTCGATCTTCGGTCTGTGAGGTCCGGCGGCGCTTTACGTTTCTTTACGCGCCCCGGTTCCTGGATGGTCCTAATCTCCTGCTGCTTCGGTCGGCGTTTGTCGCCGCCCAAGCATAGGATTGGATATCGTCGCATGCTTGCATCGCTTGCCCGCGCCGTGGCGCTGTTCGGGTTGTTCCTGACATCGGCACCGGCGGTCGCGCAGGAGCCCTATCGCTTCTCGCCCGTCAACCAGTGGGACATCAACCGGACCGCGTCCTACTGGAACCCGATCATTCAGTATGTCTCGCAACGCAGCGGCTTGCCGCTGCAGCTGAAGATCGGCCGCACCTCCGCCGACACGACCGCCTATGTCCTCGCGCAGGAGGTCGAGTTCATCTTCAGCAACCACATGTTCAACCCCCAGCGCATGGCCCTGGGATGGAAGGTATTCGGACGGCGCAACGGTCCGTTGCTGCGCGGACAGATCGCCGTTCCCGCAGACTCGACGATCACATCCCTGGACCAGCTGCGTGACCAGGAAGTGGCCTTTGCCGGCAACGAGGCATTCGTCGGTTACAAGCTCCCGATGGCACAGCTCGTGGCGCAATCCATTCCCGTGAAGGCGGTGTTCAGCGGCAACCAGAACGCGGCCTTCGCGCAGATGTTCGCGGGCCGCGCGAAGGCGGTCGGCAGCAATTCGATGCTGATCGACGGGTTCGCCGAGCGCGAGAAGAAGGGCTTTCGCGTCCTGTGGAGTTCGGAAGGTTTCCACGATCTTGCGCTGATGGCGTCCTCGAAGGTGCCGCAGGCCCATGTCGACGCCATCGCGGCGGCCTTTTTCGCCATGCATCTGGATCCCGGCGGTCGCAAGACCCTGGAGGCGGCATCGGCGGTCGTGTCTCTGACGGTCGAGGATCATTTCGTTCCCGCGTCGATGGACGACTACCAGAATTATGTCGGCTTCTTCGAGGCGGCGCCGGCCTTCCTGCGGTGAGCGTGACGCGCCGGACACCGGACGAGAAGACATGACGGGTATCGCGGCCGGCAGCCCTGGTCGTCTGTCGGGCATCCTCGACCGGATACTTCCGGGTTCGATCGTCGTTCGTGTCCTGACCCTCTATACGCTCTCCTGGTTCCTGTGCATCTCCAGCCTGACCTATTTCTTCTACCGTCACGAATTCGCGCATCAGGTCGAGACCGCCCAGGAAGCCGCCCTGGTGATGATGGAGGTCACGGCGCACACGGTCAGCGACAGCGCGGTGATCGGCGACTACGACACGATCCGCCGCCTGCTCGACACGGTCGCTCTACAGTCCAATTTTGACGAGGTTCAGTATATCGACCTCGCAGGAGGCAGGCTGCGTAGCGCCAGGGCGCGAGCGGTCCCGAACGCAGGTCTGCCGACGCCGTCACGGCTCCTCGACGCCGTGAAAGCCGAACTTCACGACGTCAACCGGAGCATCACCGTCGGCGGTACGGATTATGGCGTTCTCCGGATGCGCTTCGACGCCGAACGCGTCGCAGCCGATCTCTGGTCCGTCATCTGCGCGGCTGCCATCGTCGGTCTGTTCGGTTGTGTCGGAGGCCTCGTGCTGATCTGGGTTCCCCTGCGGGCCTGGCTCCAGCGCCTCGGTCAGTCGCGCATGATCGGCGGTGTGCTTGGCGATGCCGCGTCGCTCGAGGTGGATGCCGACCTCGTCCGCAATGCGCCGGCTGAATTCCGTCAGACTTTGTCGACCCTCTCTCTGACCGCGGGGCGCCTGCGCAGCGAACTCGCCGACCGCGAGGAGGCGCTTGCGTCGCTGCGCAAGATCATCGCCGACCTCATTCCCGAATCCCCCGGTGACGCGGGGCGCGAGCGGGACATCGGCGCCATGGTGGCGACGATCTCGCGGCTGGTGCAGGAGCGTCAGACGACCCTGCAGGAACTCGAGCGGGCCAAGCGCGTCTCGGAGGCCGCGAATCAGGCCAAGAGCGACTTCCTCGCGACCATGTCGCACGAGTTGCGTACGCCTATGAACGGGATCCTCGGCATGGCGCAACTGCTCGAAGCGGGCGACCTCGATGCCGTCGAGCAGCGCCGCTACGTCCGCACGATCGCCGAGTCGGGCAGCACGCTGCTCGCGCTCCTCAACGACATCCTCGATTTCTCCAAGATCGAGGCCGGGAAGATCCAGATCGTCGAAAGCGACGTCGCCCTCGGCCCCCTCGTCGAAGGGATCCTGGCGCTCTTCGCCGAGGCCGCGCGCGGCAAGGGTATCGAATTGCGGATCAAGTCCAACGGTCTCGATGGGCGCGTGTACCGCTCCGATCCGTTGCGTCTGCGGCAGATGCTGACGAATCTCGTCAGCAATGCGGTCAAGTTCACGGAGGTGGGCTTCGTCCAGATCGAGACCCTCGAGAGCGTCGATGGGAACGGACGGCTCTGGCTCGAGATCGGTGTCGCCGACAGCGGGATCGGGATACCCGAGGACAAGCAGTCGCTGCTTTTCGATCGGTTCTCGCAACTCGATGCGTCGACGACGCGGCGGCACGGTGGGTCGGGCCTCGGGCTGTCGATCCTGCGCGGCGTCGCTCGCGCGATGGGTGGCGAGGCCGGCATGACGAGCCGGGTCGGAGACGGATCGCGTTTCTGGTTTCGCGTTCCCATGACGCGCGTGGCCGATGGCGGCGCTGGCGCGGCGACGAGGGGCGCGCCGGATCGGGGCGCGCTTTTCGTCGGGCGGGCCCTGGTCGCGGACGACACGCCTGCGAACCGTCTCGTGACCGAGCGCTTGCTTGCACGGCTCGGCGTTGCCGTCGTCGCGGTCGAGGACGGACAGCGGGCGAACGATGCCGTGGTCGGTGGGGAGCCGTTGGACATCGTGCTCATGGACCTGCAGATGCCGGGCATGGATGGCCTCGAGGCGGCGCGCCTGATCCGTGCCTGGGAGGAAACGGGACGCGTCGCGCGGGTGCCGATCGTCGCCCTGACCGCGGCGGCGTTCGACGCGGATCGTCAGCGCTGCCTCGACGCGGGTATGGACGGCTACCTGACCAAGCCGCTCATGCTCGCCAATCTGCGCGCGGAACTCGGCCGGTGGTTGCCGCAGCGTCATGTTCCCCCCACCGAGGTGCCCGAGAGGCCTGCGGCCGGCGGCGCCTGAGCCCTGGCGGGATACGCCATGCCTCGACGTCGCGTCGGCACGCCTGCAGGGCGGCTCGACAACGGGATCTGGACAGGTGACAGCCCTGCTCGTGCCGCCTGCGACGACGCTCAGAGCGAGTCGAGGAGACGTCCCACATCTGCGTAGCGCACCGGCTTGGTCAGATAATGGCTCATGCCGCATGCAATGGCGCGGCGCCGATCCGCGTCCTGCGAGAAGGCACTCAGACCGATGACCGGGATCTGTCTCGTGGAGCCTGCAGCGCGATGTGCGACGATCCGGCGCGCGGCCTCGAGGCCATCCATGCGCGGCATGTGGATGTCGAGGAACACCGCGTCGTAATCACCGGCCATGAAGGCGGAGACGGCACGTTCGCCGTCCTCCACGATCGTCACCTCGTGGCCGAGCCGCTCCAGGATCAGGCGGATGACAAGCTGGCTCGCGGGCGTGTCCTCCGCGACCAGAATCCGCATTCGGACACTGGACGCCGCGCGCTGGTCGAACGCCCGTACCGCTGCGCGCGGCGGACCGCTTGCGTGACGCATCGGCAAAGTGAGCGTGAAGATCGATCCAGCGCCTTCGCGGCTCTCCAGAGACAGCGTGCCGCCGAGCAGGTCGGCGATGCGCGTGCAGATCGCGAGACCGAGGCCAGTCCCCTTGCGCGCAGCGATTCGGTCGTTCTGCGCCTGTTCGAAGGGCTGGAATATCCGGTGTCGCGCATCTTCAGGAATGCCGCATCCGGTGTCGGCGACGGCGAACGAGAGGCGCAGTGGATCCGTGGCCGCGCCCTCACGCCGGACCGTCAGCACGACGGAGCCCTCGCGCGTGAACTTGACGGCGTTGCCCAGAAGGTTGATCAGCACCTGCGTCAAGCGCGACGCGTCTCCAGCGAGGTGCCGCGGAACGCCGTCGGCGACCGACACGCGCATGTCCAGGTGAGAGGCTCCAGGTAGCGACCTGGCGATCGCCATGATCTGTGCAGTGACCGTATCGAGGTCGAAATCCTCGGTGTTGGCGGTCATTCGCCCGCTCTCGAGCCTGCTCAGGTCGAGCACGTCGTTGACGATGGCGAGCAATTGCTCCGACGATTGCTGGATGGCATCCAGGTAGCGCCGATGTCCTTCCTCGAGCGGCAAAAGCGCCATCAGGCTCGACATGCCGATCACCGCGTTGAGCGGTGTGCGGATCTCGTGGCTCATCGTGGCGACGAACTGGCTCTTGGCCGCGTTCGCGGTCTCAGCCGCTTCCTTGGCCTGGAGCATCTCCATTTCGGCCATGCGGCGCGATATGAACTGTCCGATCTGATAGCCGATGGCCGTGAACATGTCGCGCAGCGGCGCTGACGCCAGGGCATCGTCGGTTCCGTCGAACTCCATCACGCCGACCAGGCGACCGGCCCCGAAGACCGGAAAGGCCAGTTTGCCGGGCACGGCGCTTGCCGCACCCCGCGCGACCACATCCGCCACGCAGCAACCTGGCCGTTCCGCCGCGAGCGGCGTCGTGGTGGGAGGCCAGATTCCGCGGCAATCCGGCGCCCCTGACTGGGTGCACCAGAACCGCCCGCGGCTCCAGCCGAGCGGCTCGCAGATCGCTCGCGCGACGCCTGGTATCGCAACCTCGATCGACATCGCGTCCGCGAGCCGGCTTGCGATGTCGAGTTGAATTGTCTGGCGCTGGCGTGCCGCGCGTTCTTCCGAGATGTCGCGCTCGATCGCCATGAAACTCGTGATCTCGCCGCGTTCGTCGAAGATCGGTTGAGCCTCGACGTTCAGCCAGTATGTCCGGCCATCCTTCCCGTAGTTGAGGATCTCTTCCGTGAAACCCTCGCCGCGGGCGAGCGCCGCGGCGATCCGCCGGATCGTCGCGGGATCGGTGGCCGGGCCCTGCAGGATGTGGCCTGGTTTTCGGCCTGCCACCTCGTCCAGGCGATAGCCGGTGACCCGGGTGAAGCCGTCGTTGACCCAGACGATGAACCCTGCGCGGTCCGTCAGCACGACGGCATTGTCGGTGCGCGCGACGATGGCGGCGAGCTTTCGTGCCTCGGCCTCCTCGCTGCGCAGGCGCTCGATCGCGTGGCTCAACTGGGTGCGTTGCTCCTGGAGCCGCGTCGCGAACTGCTTCGTCTCCGAGACGGCCCGGCGGCTGGACTGAAGCACCTGAAGGAGATCGAGCGCAGGATCGTGGAGCGCGAAATCCTGGAACTTCAATCCGGATGCGGCGACCTCGCCTGGATCGGAAAACCATGGCGAGCCGAGAAAGACGAGCCTGTCGCCGTCATTCTGGCTGACGAACTCGCCGCGGAACTGGATCGAACTGGCGGCATGGGCGAAGAGGAAAAGCGTGCCTGGATGCGCCCCGGCAAGGTCGCGGCTGAACCGTCCCGCAGGTCTGATCGCAGTGAAAAGTTCGTCGACCTGGGCGCCGGGCCGCGCATCAGGACAGAGCTTCGGCATCGACGGACCGGTCTGGAGGATGCGACCGTTCCGGTCTATGGCGAAGTGGAAGGGGAAGGCGGCCGCGAACTGGGCCGCGTCCAGGCCGATCTCCACTTCCGAAGCCGTCACGGCGTATGCGTCCACGTGACGTCGAATATGTCGTGATCGGCACCCGATGCGCGCGAGGCGGCAAGCGTTACGCGGACCGGCGTTCCCATGCGTGCGCCCAGGCCCTGCAGCAATCCGGAGACGAAGGCCGTCAGGCCCTGGCGATGCGTATGGTAGTGTAGCCGCAGCGACGTCGACGTGATGTCGGTGCATACGAACCGCGGCGGATGCATGCCGGGGAAGATCATCGCGATCCGGTTGTGGAAGTTGGGAAGGTTCGCGAAGAATTCCGGGATCGTCGCGCCGGCCGCCGAGAGCAACGCGCCGTAGCCTTCCTGCGCCGTGTAGGCGATCCAATGCTTGCCGAAGGCGGTCAGAACGTCGTCGGCCGAGGCGCCGAGGGCTTCGCTGGCCGCCGCGACGAGACGGAATGTCATCTCGTCGGGATAGGATTCGTCGCTGAGGAACATCTCGACCTCGACGCCGGCGCGCGCCTTGATGCGTTCCCAGGCATCGGGCCCATGATGGGCGAGCACCATGTCCTCGATCGCCTTGTTGACCATCCCGAACATCGTCTTTTCCCCTCGCCGCAGCCGCGCCATGCGGACGCCACCACGCGCGAGGAAAACCTAACCAAGTGCCCGCCGGATGCAATGGTTCAGAGCGCTGGGATGGCAGAACGGGCGCGTTTCAACCTTCGATTTCAAATCCGTAGTCGCGCCGCGCCGCTTCGGGCGTCACGAACCCGCTGCGCAGGTCGGCGGCGATGGCGTCCCGCGCCCGGCGGCGTGGGTCACCATAACCGCCGCCGCCAGCTTCGACCGTATCGATCCGGTCACCCGGCGCGAGCACGTAGCGTCCCTTGGGATGAACCGGTTCGCCATTGATCGCGATGCGCCGCATGCCGCCGGCCATGCCCCCAACGATGCCGGCAGGGGGGAATTCGGTGCGGCCGGCAAGGCACGAGACGGTCATCGGATGGCCGCTGTCATTGACGAGCGCTATGCGCTGTCCCAGTCCGCCGCGAAACTCGCCGGGTCCCCCGCTATCCGGAAGCAGCACCTTGGACTCAACGAACATTCCGGTCAGGTTCTCCCAGACCTCGACCGGCGTACCGGTCATGTTGGATGGTGCCGGCGTCGTCGCCGCACCATCCAGTCCGTGCAGCGCGCCGAACCCGCCAGATGCGAAGAAGATGCTCGACACTCCGCCGCCCTCGCGGGTGCGACCCTGGACGTTGATCAGGTTCAGCATGCCGGAATCGGCCTGGACCCGGTCGGGCAAGGCGCGCGCCAAGGCGCCATAGACAAGCGGATTGACGAAATGGCCGACGATGTGCCGCCCGCCGGTCGGAGACGGCGGCAGCGGGTTCAGGATCGAACCCGCCGGGGCGGTCGCATGAATCGGGCGGACCGAGCCCTCGTTGTTCGGGATCTTGGGCGTCGTGAGGCACTTGATCGCGTGGCAGGTCATCGCCCGGGTGTAGCAGAGGGGCACGTTGATCGCGGCGGGCACGGCATCGCTCGAACCCGAGAAATCGGCATGCGCCTCGCCATCTGCGATCACGATCCGGCACGCGAGCCGCAACGGCGCCGCATGGCCTTCGATGTCGATGGCGTTCTCGTAGACTCCTTCGGGGATGCGACGAAGTTCCTCGCGGATCGCATGCTCCGATTGCGCGAGAATGGCGTCGGCGAGAGGCGTGAGATCCTCGATTCCATATTCGTCCATGAACTCGAGCAGCATCCGCGCGCCGACATTGGTGCAGGTGACGTTCGCCATCAGGTCGCCGATGGTCTGCTCAGGCACGCGGACATTGGTCCGGATGAGTTCGATCCATGTTTCGTCGACCTCGCCGCCGCGTGCCAGACGGATGATCGGCAACCGCAATCCTTCTTCGTAGACCTCGCGCGCGGTCGCCGAGAAACCGGCCCCGCCGATGTCGGGGAGGTGAGTGATGCTCATCGTGTAGCCGACCAGATCGGTTCCTCGGAACACCGGTTGCATCACGTTGACGTCGAAGAGATGACCGGTACCCATCCAAGGGTCGTTGGTGGCGATCACGTCGCCGGGCCGCAGGCTGTCGGCGGGAAAGCGCCGCAGCATATGCGCGAGGGTCGCCGGCGCGGTGCCGGTGAAGGACGGGACGCTGTACGCACCTTGGGCGATAGAGCGGCCATGTCGGTCGAAGACGACGCAGGAGAGATCGTAGCTCTCGCGCACGTTGGTCGAGAAGGACGTGCGGACGAGCGCGTTGATGATCTCGTCGGCGATGGCGATCAGGCGATCCCATTGGATGCCGAGCGCGATCGGATCGTAGCTGCTCATCGCGTCACCGCCAGGTCGAGAACAAGATTGAGCCGGTCGTCGACATGCATCGCATCGCCCGGGCAGACGACCGTGGTGGACTCCCGTTCCTCCACAAGCGCCGGTCCGGTGATCGCGTCGCCGGGGCGCAGCGCGTAACGGTCATAGACCGGGCAATCGACGAAGCCCCTGGTCTCCGGGAAATAGGCGGACCGCACGGTCTTTCGCGCGTGCCCCGCGCCGGCGGCCGATTTCAGCCGGTAGTCGCGATCGCGTCCCGGTTCGGGTCCGCTCGCATCGACCTTCCAGTTGACGATCTCCACCGGCTTGTCCGGAAAGGCGACCCCGAAGATCTTGGCGTATTCACTGCTGAACGCGGCCGGCAGGCGCGCGGCCAGCGTGTCGTCCAGCGGTCCCTCGACCGGCACCTCGATCTCGTAGCCCTGTCCCTCATAGCGCATGTCCAGCCGGTATCGACGTGCGACATCCGCCGCGGCGATGCCGGCCTCGGCAAGGAAGCGCTCGGCCTCCGCGCCCAGCATCTCGAACTCGGTGCGAAGCGCCGCCGCATCGAGACGCGCGAGGCCGATCCGGCGCGAGCGGACGAGTTCGAACCCGACCGGGCTGGACAACAACCCGAAGGCGGACATGACCCCGGCACCCGTGGGGCAGATGACGCGCGGAATCCTGAGCTTTCGCGCGACCCGCGCGGCATGGAGAGGTCCCGAGCCGCCGAATGCGATCATGCTACAGCGGCGATAGTCGACGCCACGTTCCGAGGCATGGACGCGGAAGGCGCGTGCGACATCCTCGTTGATGACCTCGTGGATTCCCCAGGCGGCGCGTTCGACGCTCACGCCGAGGACGCCGCCGACGCCGTCGGCGATTGCCGCGCGCGCCGCCGCGGCGTCAAGAGGCATGCGGCCTCCGAGAAAGGACGACGCATCGAGATAGCCGAGCGTCAGATTGGCATCGGTGAGCGTTGCGCGCGTTCCACCCTGACCGTAGCAGGCCGGCCCGGGTACGGCACCCGCGCTGCGCGGGCCGACCTGCAGCACGCCGCGCGCATCGACATCCGCGAGGCTTCCGCCACCGGCGCCGATCTCGATCATGTCGAGCACCGGGATCTTCGCCGGCAATCCGCTGCCGCGCTTGAAGTCGTGGACGCGTCCGACCTCGAGCTCGTAGCGCTTGAGCGGAGCGCCGTCGCGCACGATGCAGCCCTTGGCCGTCGTGCCGCCCATGTCGAAGGAGAGCACCTGATCGAGGCCGAGCGACCGCCCGTGGCGCGCTGACATGAGCGCCCCGGCGGCGGGACCCGACTCCAGCAGACGGACTGGAAATCGTCGCGCGAGATCCCCGGTCAGCGTTCCGCCCGACGAGGTCATGATCAGGAAGTTCCCCGCGAAGCCCAAGGTCGCGAGACCGGCCTCCAGCCGCGCGACGTAGCGGTCGACGACAGGCTGCACGAAGGCATTCATGCAGGTCGTCGTCCAGCGCTCGAACTCGCGCATGAACGGAAAGATCTCGGACGAGACGGACACCTTGAGCCGCGGGAACCGCTCCGCGAGCCAGGCCGCCGCAGCACGCTCGTGTCGGGGATCTAGGTACGAGTGAAGAAAGCAGATCGCCACGGACTCGATGCCGTCGGTTTCGACGGCGGTTTCGAGCGGCGCTTCGAGCGCCGTGAAATCGGGCGTGGCGCGGATCGTGCCGTCATAGGCGATGCGTTCGCCGACCTCGAAGCGGAGGTGGCGTGGCACCAGCGGCGCGGGAAACCGGATGCGCAGATCGAACAGGTCGTAGCGCCGCTCAAGTCCGATATCGAGCGTGTCGCGAAAACCGGCGGTGACCAGCATCGCGGTCGGCGCGCCCCGCCGCTCGATGAGCGCGTTGGTGACGAGTGTGGTCCCGTGGACCAGCGTCGCGACCTCGGCGATGGCGATGCCGGTCTCGGCGGCCAGTGTACGAACCCCCTCGACCACCGCTTGCGACGGATCGTCCGGCGTGGTCAGCCGCTTATGGGTCATGATCTCGCCGGTGGCGTCGTCGAACAGGGCGAAATCGGTGAACGTGCCGCCGATATCGACGCCGATGCGGTAGCGCTGGTGTGCCGTCATGGCGTCGCGCCGTCGCCGCCTGCCGCGATCTCTGCGCAGGCGGCCACCGCCTGCGCGACATCCGCGTCGGTGATGCCCCGATAGACGACGAAGCGGATCCGTCCCGGTCCAAAGGGAAGGACAAGGACATCCCTCGCCGCGAGCGCGGCGACGACCTCCGAGACCGGTTTCGCCACCTGCGCGACGACGATGTTGGTCGGTTGCGTCGGTCGCATCGGGATGAATCCAGGTAATTGGTCCAGGGCTTGTGTGAGCCGCGCGGCGCGCGCGTGATCGTCGGCGAGGTCATGCCAGTTGGCGAAGGCCGCGCGCGCCGCTGCGGCGAGGATCGCCGTGGGGCGGATCCCGCCGCCCAGTCGCTGGCGTATGACCAGGGCCTGGGCCACGAGACGTCGTGAACCGGCAAGCGCCGCGCCGAATGGTGCCCCGAGGCCCTTGTTCAGGCTTATGCAGACCGTGTCGAAGTCGCGTGCCAGTCGCGCGGGCATGACGCCAACGGCGATGGCGGCATTGAACAGGCGGGCCCCGTCGAGATGCGTCGCAATTCCCTTGCGGCGCGCGATTCCGATTATGGCATCGGAGATGTCCGCGGAGATGGCAGCACCACCCGCGCGATTATGGGTGTTCTCGAGAACCAGTACCGCGATCCGCGACCGGAGCGCGTCGCTGTCGCCGCGGACCGCATCTTCCCATGCCCCGGGTTCCGGAAGATGCTCGTTCAGGAGGCGCAAGGTGACGCCGGCGAGCGCAGCCGGCGCTCCGGCCTCGGATGTGGCTATATGGGCATCCGCAGGCGCGACGACCGCATCGCCGGGACGCGCATGGAGCATCAACGCGATTTCGTTCGCCATCGTGGCTGTCGGCATCAGCAACGCGTCCTCATGCCCAAGGATCTCGGCGATCTCGCGCTCGAGAGCCTGCTGGTCGGGATCCTCGCGCAGGTCGAAGGACCAGGGGCGCGCGCATGCAGCCTGCATGGCGTTCACCATCGCCGCCGTCGGCCGGGTCAGCAGATCGCTGCGAAAATCGGCGATGCGCATGCCTCGATCGGTCCGTGTCACGGCGAGCGAGACCAGGTGGCCCGGGCGCGCTTCATGATCGTCGGAGGCGCGGCGACGAAGACGTCGGTGATGATCCTTCCGACGTCGCAGCAGACGATCCAGTCCATCGCGTCCCTCGCGGTGCTCGTCGCGCGTATTGTCATGCGCATCGGCATGATCGCGCAGTATGGGCGCCACGAGCCCGCGGTCAACTGCGGGCTGCGCATGGCTTCATCGGAACTTCCTGCTCGCGGCGCGGCGGAACGGCGATATTGTCGATCGCAAGACTCGACGATGCGGGAAGGGGGCGGCATGCCGCGCAATTCGGTTTCACTATCTCGGATCGGCGCTGGACTGCGGGGAACGGCGTCCCGATGAACACGGTGTCGCGCATTGCCGCCGATATCGGCGGGACCTTCACCGACATCGCGGTTGTCCTCGCGGATGGGCGGATCGCCACGCGCAAGCTGCCCTCGACGCCGCCCGAATTCGCGCGCGCGGTCGTCTCCGGTGTCACCGGTCTGCTCGGCGAACTGGGTGCGCCGCTTGCGGGGATCGAACAGGTCCTCCACGGGTGCACCGTCGCGACCAACGCCATCCTCGAATACCGGGGCGCGCGCACCGCTTTGCTGACCACGAGGGGGTTTCGCGACGTCCTCGAACTGCAGCGCGTGCGCGTTCCCGCCCTCTATGATCCGCTTTTCGAGAAGCCGAGGCCGCTCGTGCCGCGCCGCTTGCGGTTCGAGGTCTCGGAACGCCTCGACGCCGAGGGGAACGTCGTCGCGGAGCTGTCCGCGCCGGATGTCCAGTCCGCGATCGCGGCGATCGAAGCCGAGGACATCGAGGCGATCGCCGTGTGCTTCCTGCACTCCTACGCCAATCCCGCGCATGAGCGGCGGGTGGGCGAAATGATCCGTGCGGCGCTTCCCGACCGGTTCCTGTCCCTGTCGGTCGACATCCTGCCGCAGAAGCGCGAGTACGAACGGACCAGCACGACGGTCATCAATGCCTATGTCGGTCCGCCGGTGTCGCGCTACATGCGCGCGATGATCGACGATCTCCGGGCGGCGGGTGTCGGCGGGCGGCTGCTCGTGATGCAGTCGAGCGGCGGCGTGATCGACGCGGAGTCCGTCGTCCACAAGCCGGCGCAGATTGTCGAGTGCGGACCGGCCGCGGGCGTCATCGGCGCACTCGAGATATCGGCCGCGAGCGGTTACCGCAACGTGATCACCCTCGACATGGGCGGCACGACGGCGAAGGCGTCGCTCATCGAGGAGGGGCGTCTCAGTCTGGCTGCCGAGTACGAGGTCGGTGGCGGCATGTCATCGCGCAGCGCGCTGGCAGGCGGCGGCGGCTATGCGCTGAAGCTGCCGGTGATCGACATCTCAGAGGTCGGCGCGGGCGGTGGAAGCCTCGTTTGGCTCGACAAGGCCGGCGCGCTCAAGGTCGGACCGCGCAGCGCCGGAGCCGTTCCTGGGCCCGCCTGCTATGGCGCCGGAAATGATCGTCCGACGGTCACCGACGCGAATGTGGTGCTTGGCTATCTCAACCCCGAAGCGCTCGCCGGCGGCAGCGTCCCGATCGACGCGTCGCTGTCGCGGCGGGCCATCGAGACGCATGTCGCGGCACCGCTCGGCCGGGGCCTCCTGGAGACGGCCTACGGGATCCACCAGGTCGCCAACACGAACATGATGCGCGCCGTGAAGGCGGTGACCACCTATCGCGGCCGAGATCCGCGCGATTTCGCGATGTTCGCCTTCGGCGGCAATGGCGGCATCCACGCCGTCGACTTGGCGCGCGCCCTTCAGGTGCGCGAGGTCATCGTCCCCGTCGCGGCGGGCGTCTTCAGCGCGGTCGGCCTGCTCTTCGCGCGGCTGGAGGTCAACGAGATGGCCGCGTTCCTGCGGTCGGTCGCCGATGCGCGCGCGGAGGACGCGGCCCGCGTGTTCGCCGATCTCAAGGCGCGGATCGTGCGTCTGCTGGGGGTACCGGAGGCGGAGATCGGCTTCGAGCCTCAGGCCGACGCTCGCTACAAGGGGCAGGGTTTCGAGCTGACCGTGCCTTTGGCGAACGGCGCGCACGAGGCGCCGACCCGGGCGATGTTCGACGACTTCGCCGCTGCCTTCGCGGCCGAGCACGTCGCGCGCTATGGCCATTCCTTCAATGGCGCCTTTCCGGTGGAGATCGTCAATCTGCGGCTCGTCGGGACGGTGCGCCAGGAGCGCCCGCCGATGGTCGCCTGGGTGCCGGGCGCCGGGCGCGCGGCGCGTCCCGAGACCTCGCGCGACGTCTATTTCGGCGCCGCGCATGGCGTGCGACGGACCCCGGTCATCGACCGCGCGCATCTCGATGGAGTCGCCCGGCAGGGCCCGTTCATCGTCGAGGAATACGAAGGCACGTCGGTCGTGCCGCCGGACTGCACCGCGCGCCTGGACGCCGCGGGCAACATCATCATCGCCCTGCCGTGACGCGGGCGAGAGAGGACAGCGTGTCGTGAGCGCCGAGATCGATCCCTTCCAGCTTGAAGTCATCCGCCACAGCTTCGACGCCGTGGCCGAGGACATGTCGCTGACCCTGATGCGCACGGCGCATTCGGGGATCGTCCGCGACTCTCTAGACTTTTCGACCTCGATCTGCGACGCGCTCGGGCAGCCCCTGGCGCAGGGCATCTGCACGCCGATGCAACTCGGCAGCTTCTACGACGCGATGCGCAGGCTGATCCGCGACTACGCGGGGCGGATCTCGCCGGGCGACGTCTTCATCGCCAACGACCCCTATGAGGCTGCGGGCCAGCACCTGCCCGACATCTACGTCGCCACGCCGGTCTTCGACGGCGACAGGATCGTCGCCTGGTCGACCACCATTGCGCACCACTCCGATGTCGGCGGCATCGTCGCGGGGTCCAACGCGCTCGGGGCGGAGGAGATCTATCAGGAAGGGCTGCGGCTGCCGATCGTCAAGTTCGTGGAGGCCGGGCGGCGCAACCAGGCCCTGTGGGACGTCATCGCCATCAATGTCCGCACGCCCGACAAGGTGCTTGGCGACCTGCAGGCGCAGATGGCGGCATGCATGAGCGGCGAGCGCGAGATGAAGGCGCTGTTCGCGCGCTACGGAACGGATACGGTCCTGCGCTACGCCGACCATCTGCACGACTACACCGAGCGCCTGACACGTGCGGAACTGCGCGAGATTCCCGAGGGCACCTACCATTTCACCGACCATATCGACGGCCTGGGCGCCAACCCCGAGCCAGTCGTGCTTCAGGTCGCCGTGACCATCCGCGATGGATCTGCGCTCGTCGACTGGGAGGGGACCTCGCCACAGGTGAAGGGTGGCATCAACCCGAGTTTCCCCTTCACCAAGGCCTGTGCCTACACGGCCTTCCGTTCGATCCTGAAGGCCGACCTGCCGACCTGCCACGGATTCGCACGCGCCATCGAGGTGCGCGCGCCGCTGGGAAGTCTGCTCAATCCGACCTTCCCGGCGCCTTGTGGCGCGCGCGGCATCACCGGCTACCGCATGATCGATTGTCTGCTCGGCGCGCTTGCGTCGGCTGTGCCCGATCGCGTCACCGCCGACACCAGCGGCGGGTCGACGCTGCCGACGATCGCGGGATATCGCGACGGCAAGGCGTTCGTCTTCTGCGAGACCTTCATGGGGACCTGGGGCGGGACGTCGGCGCATGATGGTCAGAGCGGCGTGCCGCATATGGGTGCCAACCAGTCCAATGTCCCGATCGAGATGATCGAGTCCGACTATCCGATCCGGATCGAGCGCTATGGTCTCGTGCCGGATACCGGCGGTCCCGGTCGCTATCGCGGCGGCCTGTCGCTGACGCGCGAGTACCGCGTGCTGAACGACGAGGCGATCCTGAACATCCGGTCGGACAAGCGGCGCTTTCCGCCGCACGGTCTTTTCGGCGGCGGGACCGGTGCGCCGTCGCTCAACCTGATCAATCCGGATGCCGAGAACCGGCTTCTGCCGGTGCTGATGACCGAGGTCGAAAAGCTGCGGCGCGGCGATGTCTACCGACACATCATGGCCGGAGGTGGAGGCTATGGCGATCCGCTCGACCGCGATCCCGCCGACGTGCTCGCCGACGTGATCGAGGAAAAGGTCAGCCTCGGCCACGCACGCGATGCCTACGGCGTCGTCGTCCTGCCAGGGCGTCCACCGTGCGTCGACGATGCGGCGACGCAGGCGTTGCGTGCCCGCCGTCGCGCGGAGGCGACGGGCGCGGGCGCGTGATCGCGCGCGCGACGCCGCGAGACGGATCGTCGCGCGGCATCGTCGTTTCAGGGGGGGCCGAGCATGATTGCATATGATGTCGTCGTCGTCGGTGCCGGGATCTCCGGCGCGGCGCTCGCGTATTTCCTCAAGAAGGGTGGCGTCGAGCGCGTCCTCGTGCTGGAGCGCGGCGCGCCCGCGTCCGGCGGCACGGGCAAGAGCGCCGCGATCGTCCGCCAGCACTACTCGACCCGTCTGATGGCGCGGCTGGCGAAGCGCTCCGTTGACCTGTTCCGCGCGATGCCGGACGAACTTGGCCAGGATGGCGGCTACCGACCCGTCGGCTATCTCTTTCTAGCCACTGCCGAGAATGCCGCCGCGGCCAAGACGAACATCGCGATGCAGCGCGGGGTCGGCATCGACACGACCTGGCTCGACCCCGATGTCCTGGCGGCGCGTAGCCCCTGGCTCGATCCGGAGGGTGTCGCCGGCGCAGCTTTCGAGCCTCTTGGTGGTTACGCGGATCCGGTGCAATCGGTCGAGGCGTATCTCGCCGCGTTCCAACGCCTGGGCGGCGAGCTTCGCACGCGTACGCCATGCCGGAGGATCCTGCGCGCCGACGACCGGATCGCCGGCGTCGTCACCGACGACGGGCCGATCACGGCCGGCCTGGTGGTGAATGCGGCGGGTCCCTGGGCCACGGCGCTTGCGCGCCTTGCGGGCGCGCCGCTCGAGATACGGAGCATCCGTGAGCAGGACACGATCTGGGAGGGACGGTCGGGGCGCGATCTGCCCACCCATTCGATCTCGAACTCGCTCGACTCGATCTATGTCAGGCCGCAGGGCGACGGGCGCTACGTGGTCGGGCGCGGCTTTCCCAAGGCGTACGAGGAGGTCGACGAGGATAACTACAAGGCGACGACCGACGCCGAATTCGTCTCGGATGTGCAGACGCGGCTTGAGCGGCGCATTCCGCCGATGCAGGGGGCGCGACTGATCCACGCCTATACGGCGCTCTACGACGTGACGCCGGATTGGTATCCCTTCGTCGGTCCGCGCGGCGATCTCCCGGGCTATGTCGATTTCAACGGTGGCAGCGGCCACGGGTTCAAGATCGCGCCAGCTCTCGCCGAGGAGCTCGCGTCCTGGCTGATCCGTGGCAGCGTGGCCGAGGATTTCCGTCAACTCGCCCATGATCGCGTCGCCCAGGGACGCCTGTTCGTCCAGTCCTATGGCGGCAATCGGGGTTGATCGGCATGCGCGCCCCGCTGTCAGCCGGGCGCGCAGCCGAAGGCCTCGATCGGCTCGGCCACGCCTTTGAGCATGTGACGGCCGAGCGGGATGAGGCTGGCGTCGCAGAGTTCCGCGAAGCGGGCCGAGAGGATGAGATCGCGGTCGAGGCTCTTGGCGAGGGTCTCGAGCCGCGAGACGAGATTGACCCCAGGTCCGATCGCCGTGAAGTCGAGGCGATCCGTACTGCCGATGTTGCCGTGGAACACCTCGCCGACATGCAGCGCGGCGACGGCGCGCAGCGGATGCGCGTCGGCGAAGGCCGGATCACGATCGAGGGTCGCTGCCCAGCCGATCACGCGCCGCGCCGCGGCCAGGGCCTGGCGCGCGGGGCGACGGGACAATTCGATGTCGGCGATCGGGAAGATGGCGAGCATGCCGTCCCCCATGAACTTGAGGACTTCGCCGCCTTCTTCATGGACGGCGCGGACCTGGCCTTCGAACCAGGCGTTGAGTATTTCCGCGACACGCTCGGCGGGCAGGCGGTCGGTCAGCGGCGTGAAGCCGCGCATGTCGGTCGCGAGGATCGCGGCACGCAGCGTCTCTCCGGATCCCCGCTTGATCTCGCCCGACAGCACCCGTGGCGCCACCATGGGGCCGAGATAGACGGCGAGCAGATCGCGCGCCATGCGCTTCTCGGTCGCGAGGGCGAGCGGCGCGGCGAGCGCATCCACGATCAGCGTCAGTCCGGCGATGTCGGCGTCGGAGAAGCCACCCGGGCGCCGCGTCGCGAAGATGCAGGCCTGGAACAGGCGCTGTCGCCCCGCGGCCGCGATCGATCGCAGCCGCACGGGCATCGCGACATAGTCGCGGTAGCCCTGGGCGGCGAGGTCGGCGATGACCGGATACGGGAAGGTTGCGGCGTCCGGGTCGATGCGCACGCGCACGGTCTCGCCACGGTCGACCACCGCGGGAAATGGGCTCCGGCGGAAGGAGTCGCTTTCGAAGACCTGGTGCTCCACGAGCAATTCGTCGGCGTCGGCCGTGTCGCGCCACCACCTGATACCGTAGCCCGAGAATTGCGGATGCAGCAGGGCGACCGTGACGCCGCAGCGGTCCACCGGCAGGCCTGCAGCGACCATGCGCCAGGACAGGGCATCGATCAGCTTGATCGGGCTGCCGATCTCGAGGGCGCGGCCGCCGAGCCATGCGCGTATCGTCTCTACCGTCGCGCTGCGCGGACGCGCGGCCTCCGGACGGCGGTAGCGTCGCCCGTCGAGGACGCCGCGGGGGCGCGTCTCGCGCAGGCTGCGGAAATCGTCAGTCATCGCGACGCTCAGGTGGGGGCTGCGTGCGGACGATCAAGCGGTGCGGCAACGTGGTCTCGGCGTCCGCATCCGGGGATCCGGCGATGGCGCGCGCGATGGCGGGACCGAAGCTGTCATAGGGGACACGGACCGAGTCCAGCCATGGCGCTACCCAGTCGTTGAGCGGCGAATCGTCGAAGCCGACCAGGGTCAGGTCGCGTGGCACCGCGAGGCCTTCTTCAAGCAATCGGCGATGCGCGCCGAAGGCGATGAGATCGCTGGTGCAGAAGATACCGGTCGGGGCGCGACCGCGTCGCAACAGCACCGACATCGCCTGGTAGCCGATCTCGAGATGCTCGGTGGCGGCGGCGGACAGGATCGCGCGGGGTGGCAGGGCGCAGCCGAGACGCCGCGCCTCGGCGCGGAAGCCGGCGAGCCGTTCGGCGGTCGCCGAAGAAGACAGGGCGCCGTGCACGACCGCGAGGTCGGCGCAGCCGCGCCCGACGAGATGGCGCGCGACCTCCGTCCCCGCGCGGCGATTGTCGATCCCGACGAAGGGCGTCGCGGTGCCATGCGGCGAGCGGCGGCTCACGAAGACCAGGGTCTCGCCCTCTGCCTGCATGCGCGCAAGGCCAGGGCTCGCCACCGCGCCCAGCAGCACGATCGCGCGCGCGCGCTGGGCCCGCATGGCGAGCAGGTATTCGTCCTGAAGATCGGGCCGGTCATGGGTGTCGCAGAGGACCATCACGAGGCCATCGGCACGTAGCGCCGCCTCGGCCGCGGCGGCGATGGCCGCCATCGCGGGGTTGGCGAGGTTCGCCGTGAGCAGGGCGACGATGCGGCTGCTGCGCTGGCGCAGGTCGCGCCCGGCGCTGATCGGACGATAGCCGAGTTCGAGGATGGCCTGGCGTACGCGCGCGGTGGTCTCGGCGGAGGCCTTGTTCGCCACTCCGTTGACGACCCGCGACACGGTCGCGATCGACACACCCGCGCGCGCCGCGACGCTGGCGATCGATGGCTGGCCGTGGGGGTGGCGAGATGCTGGACGGATGGTCATCCGCGCAAATGTGGCGATTCCGGCCTTGCGCGCAACCGGATCGAACGGATAGCCTCGCATGAGGGAAAACGTTTTCCTAAACGCTGCGGCTCGCATGTCCGGGTCGCGCAACCAAGGGAGGAACGCGATGGGACGATGGAAGGCTATCGGCGGCGCGGTTGCCGGGATCTGGCTCGCCTGCGCGACAGCGGGCGCGCAGACCCTGACGGTGTGGCACGACCTGGGTGACAACGGCATCGCGTGGTTCGAGCGCATGAGCGCCGAATTCGCCAAGGAGCGGCCGGGCGCAAGCGTCCGCTCGCTGAGCTTCCCGACCGATCAGTGGTTCGGCCGGGTCATCGGCGCGATCAACACGGACACCGCGCCCGACCTGATCTTCAACAACTACGAACGCGTGATCCGCATCCAGACGCAGACCAGCCGGATGATGGACATGAAGCCGGTGCTGGAGGCGGTGACCGATCGCGGCTTCCTGGGCGAGGACGACCTGCGGGTCGCCACGTTCAAGGACCGCATGATCATCATCCCGATGCAGCGGGTGCAGATGGCGCTCGGCATGCGCAAGAGCTGGCTCGACAAGGTCGGCGAGACGTTCCCGGAGACCTGGGACGACGTGAAACGCGTGGCGGCGAAGTTCCGTGACGGCGATCCCGACGGCAATGGCCGCGCCGACACGGTGGCGATGGCGCTCCAGGCAGCGAAGCCGCGCGACCTCATCCACATGCTCGATCTGTTCGTGTTCGGCTCGGGCCTCCGCCACACGCTGGTCGACCCGTCGGGCAAGGTGGTGATCGACCAGCCCGCCCATGCCCAGGTGCTGGAAGAGTTCCTCAAGACCTACAGCAGCTACCGCTTCGTCGCGCCCGACACGGTCAACCACTCCTTCTCCGAGATGTATCAGGTGATCGAGGGCGGACGCGCCGGCATGTTCCGCGTCGGCGACTGGAACGTGCGCAAATGGGACCAGCCTGCGGTCCTCAACGGCGATTTCGTCTCCGGTCCCTGGCCGAAATTCGATCCCGCCCGGCCCAACGCGGTCGTGATCGGCGGCATGCGTGGAATTGGCATCCCGGAGAACTCGCCCAACAAGCAGCTCGCGATCGAGTTCGCGCGCTTCATGCTCGGCAAGGCTGCGCAGCAGGCCTCGCTCGAGACGGTGGGCGCGGCGGTGCGCAAGGACCTCGATGTCTCGAAGCTCTCGGAGCGGTCGCAGTATTTCGCCCGTGCCGAGGCGCGTCTGGCCGCCTATGACTTCCCGGAATCCGTCCATCCCTGGTACCCGGAGGTCGAGGCTGCCTATCATCGCAAGCTGCTGGCGGGGATCGCGTCGCCGCCCGCAGACTGGAAGCCCTTCATCGCCGAGACCGCGCGCGAGATGCGCGACATGGTCGCACGGCTGGCGAAGTGACGTGCATGCCGTCGGTGGCGCGACGACGCGCCACCGACGGTTTCGCGGTCGCGGGAGGGTGAATTGACGAGCGCGCTCGCCCGCATCTGGCAGGACAGGGTGTTCTACGCCCTCGTCCTTCCCTTCGCGGCGCTGACCATCCTTTTCGGGATCTGGCCGATCCTGCTTTCTGTCGAGATGAGCTTCACGGCATCGGCGACCGCCCTGCGCGCGACGCCGACCTATGTCGGTGTCGCCAACTACGTCTCGGTTCTCGCGGATCCGCTGTTCATCGCCTCGCTGACGCGTACGCTCGTCTACACGGGGCTCGCGGTCGTCGCCAATCTGGCCTTTGCGCTGTCTGCCGCCGCGCTGCTCGACTCTACGCTCCTGCGCCGGGCGAACCTGTTCGTGCGTCTGGCGCTGTTCTTGCCCGTGGTCACGCCGGACGTCGCCGGCTACGTCGTCTGGCGCTGGCTGTTCGACCGCAGCTTCGGGGCGTTGAACGCGGCGCTCGACGCGCTTGGCCTTCCGGGTTTCGGCGGATTGTCGGATCCGGGCAGCGTCTTGTGGGCGATCCTGGTCGCCGAGCTCTGGCACCATGCCGGATTCTACATGGTGATCTTCCTCGCCAATCTCGCCATCCGTGACCGAGCGCTCGAGGAGGCGGCGGCCATCGACGGCGCCTCGGCCGCGCGGCGCTGGGTGCATGTGATCCTGCCCCAGCTGCGGCCGGCGCTGACCGTCAATCTGGTCTACGCGACGATCCAGTTTCTCAAGACCTTCACGGTCGTCGTGGTGATGACCAAGGGCGGCCCGAACGACCGCACCAACTTCGTCAGCTACTACGCCTATCAGCTCTTCGACCAGGGCCGGTACGGCGAGGCGACGACCCTGGCGACGATCCTGTTCGCGGTCGTCATCGCGTTGTCGCTCCTCGCGCTGCGCCTGTCCGACCGGGAGCCAGGGCGGTGAGCCGGCCGTCGCGCCTTGCCGTGCTTGCCGCGCACGCGCTCGCCGTGCCGGTGGCGCTCCTTTTCCTCTATCCCTATTGGTGGATGCTGA
>CAIOSQ010000069.1 GCA_903860935.1 uncultured Rhodospirillales bacterium
ATCCGGCTCACGCGGCACGCCGCCCGGCTCGCTCGACGAGCAGCAGGCAGGCGACGATGATGACCGCGCTGCCAACCAGCGTCGCGGGCTCCGGCGCGAGGCCGAAGACGAGCAGGTCCACGAGCACGACCCAGACGATCGAGGTGTATTCGAACGGTGCCAGCCGCGCGACCGGCGCGCGCTTGAGCGCGGCGGCGAAGGCGCCATGGGCAAGCGGCCAGAGCAGGCCGGTGGCCCCGATCAGGAGAAGATCGGCGAGCGCGGGTTGCCGCCAGTCGAGCAGCGCGAAGGGCAGCGATGCGGCGACGATCACCACGCAGGGATAGAAGATCAGCGCCTCGGGCGTCTCGCGCCGGCTCATCGGTCGGGTCATCACGCCGACCAGCCCATAGCACAGCGTGCCGACAACGCAGGCCGCATAGGCGAGCGCCGCGCCGCCACCCAGCTGCGGCCCGACGACGATCGCGACGCCGGCAAGGCCGAGCGCGATGGCAAGGGCGGCGCGCGCCGGCACGCGCTCGCCCAGCAGCAGCGCCGCGAGCAGCGTCATCGCGAGCGGCACCATGTAGAAGATCGTGTAGGCGTCGGCGAGCGGCAGGATGCCGAAGGCATGGAAGAACGTCACGCTCGAGACCAGCAGCAGGCCGCCGCGCAGCGCATGCGCGCCCGGCGCGGCCGTGCGCAGCGCCCGGGGCCCGCGCCACGCCGCGATCGCGACGATGGCGACCAGCGAGACCGCCGTGCGCATCGCCACGATCTGCATCACGCCGTAGGTGCCGGACAGCCATTTGACGATCGCGTCCAGGATCACGAACGCGATCGTCGTCACGACCATCAGCGCGGGGCCGCTCATCCGCGCCGCCGCCCCGCGCGACGCCCGCCGCCGCCCTCGCCCTGCGGCGCGGCGGGCGGCGAGACGAAGGCGCCGAGCATCGACACCAGGAGATCGTGGTCGGGACGCGTGCGGCGCGCATGCGTGTCGATCGCATGGCGCATCGCCGCGAGATGGGCGGGCGAGGTGCCGCAGCACCCGCCGACGATCCGCGCGCCGGCATCGATCGCGAGCCGCGCGTAGGCGGCCATCAGCGGCGGCGTGCCGGAATAGACGGTGCCCGCCGCGGTGACGCGCGGGATGCCGCAATTGGCCTTGGCGATGACCACCGCGCCGGTACCGGCGGCCTCGATCGCCAGGACCGAAGCGACGAGATCGGTGGCACCGACGCCGCAATTGGCGCCGATCGCGAGCGGCGCCGGCGTCAGCGCCGCGGCGAAGGCGGCCATGCGCGCCGGCAGCACGCCCATCATCGTCCGCCCCGCGGTGTCGAAGCTGGCGGTCAGGGTGAAGGGCATGCCGACCTGGGCGGACGCGCGCGCGGCGGCCCGCATCTCCTCGACCGCCGACATGGTCTCGATCCAGACGACATCCGCGCCGCCCTCCTTCAGCCCTTCGATCTGCTCGGCGAAGATCTCGACCGCCTCGTCCTCGGTCAGCGCGCCGAGCGGCGCGAACAGATCGCCGGTCGGCCCGACGGAGCCGGCGACGACGACCCGCCGACCGGCGGCGTCGGCCACCTCACGGGCATTGCCGGCGGCGAGGCGGTTGAGCTCGCGCGTGCGCCCCTCCAGCTGATGGAGCATCAGGCGCCGACGGTTGGCACCGAAGCTGTTGGTCAGGATGATGTCGGCCCCTGCCTCGACGAACGCGCGATGCAGCTGGCGAATCCGGTCGGCATGGATGTCGTTCCACAGCTCCGGGGAATCGCCCGACACCAGCCCGCGCTCGAAGAGATTGGTTCCCGTCGCGCCATCCGCGAGCAGGACCGGCGTGTCTTCCAGCAACTTGGCGAGCATGGACGTCTCCGGAGAGCAGGGCGCGGGGGATTGGGTCGCGTACTAGGCCGATGGCGGCGGCGGCGCAAGGCGGCGCGCGCGCGTGGCGAGCCAGGCGCCCAGCAGCGCGATCGCCGCGGTCGGCAACGCGAGCGATCCCGGCCCGTAGGCCTCGATCAGCACGCCGCCCACGGCGGCGGCGGTGATCCAGCCGACACTGGCGCAGGTGATGTTGAAGCCGAGCAGCGCGCCGCGCGTCTCGGCCGGTGCCTGCCCCAGGACCGCCATCAGGGCCGGCCTGCCGATGGCGTTGACGAGCGCATAGAGGAACCCGGCCGCCACGCTCCCCGCAAGCCCCGGATCCCAGCCGAATACCGCGACGGCCAGCACCGCCGTCCCGAGGGACGACAGGGCGAAGCTGCGCTCCCGGTCCGGGACATTGTCGGCGATCCATGCGCCGATCCAGTTCCCGACGAGATTTCCGGCCGCCATCAGCCCGAGCGGCAGGGTGAGCGCGCCAAGATCGAGCCCGTGACGCAATTGCAGCAGCGTCGCGAAATAGACGGCGACCACGCCGAAGCAGACGCGCTCCGCCACGCCGGCCGCCAGCAGGCGCGTCAGATGCGGCCCCAGTCGGGCGAGGCGCGGCATCGCCCCGGACGGTGCGGCATGTGGTCGCGGCGGCGCGGGTGGCGGCGCGGATGCCCCGGGCCGTCGCAACGCGCGCCACAGCGCGGCCGCCGCGACGAGATCCGACCCGGCGACCCACAGCATGACCCCGCGCCAGTCCATGAGCGTGCCCATCCAGGTTGCGACCGGCAGTCCGGCCACGAAGGCGAGCGACTGCCCGGTGATGACCCAGCCCATCGCCCGGCCGCGCTGGCCGTCGCGCACCCGGTCGGACAATGCGGCGAAGATGACGCCCATATGCCCGCCGCCGCCCGCTCCGGCGACGATGGTCCAGGCCGCGACCCCGGCATAGCTCGCCGACAGGGCGATGCCGACGATCCCCCCGATCAGCAGCGCATGGGCGAACAGCAGCAACGGCAGGCGGCCCAACCGGTCGCTGGCGGCGCCGGCGCAGAGCGACGCGATGCCCCAGGCCAATGCGGTCAGCGAGAAGAGATTCGCGGTCGCCGCCAGCGACGCGTCGAGATCGCGCGCCATCTCGAGCAGGAAGGGCGAGCGGATCATCCCCGATCCGGTGACAAGGAACGTCGCCCAGCAGGCGGCGACCATGAGGAACCAGGGCAGACGCCCTTCGGCAGCGGTCATGGAGTCGAGCCTTGCACGCCGCCGCGCCGCGCCCAAACGCTTTCCCCGCGTCGATCATGGGCCGCGCGCGCGGGGCTGACGACGCGGGGGCAACCCGGCCGACGGCGCCGGACGACGCGATTGCAAGGTTGCGTTCGCGCGCCGCGATGCCTACCTCTGGGCGCTGGACAGGGCCGATCGGCGCCCGCAGCTTCGGAGGACCCGCGCATGAAGATTCTGCTTCCCGTCGACGGCAGCCCGTTCACGAAGAAGATGCTCGCCTATCTGGGCGCCCATGACGAGATGTTCGGCCTGGCCGACGAATTCGTCCTCATCCATGTCCAGTCGCCGGTGCCGCCGCGCGCGCGCGCCGCGGTCGGCAAGGAACTGGTCGACAAGCTCCACACCGACGAGACCACCGCGGCGACCAAGGCAGCGCTCGCCTATTTCAAGCAAAAGGGCTGGGCCTCGCGCCTGATCGCCCGGCCCGGCGTCCCGGGCGACGAGATCGCCAAGGCTGCCGAGAGCGGCAAGTTCGATCTCGTGGTCATGGGCTCGCATGGCCACAGCGCGCTCGGCGCGCTCTTCATGGGATCGACCGCGCAGCGCGTGCTCGCGAAATGCAGCACGCCCGTGCTGCTGATCCGGCAGTGACCGGGGCCGGCGCTCCCCGTCAGGGCGCCGGGCTCTCCTCGTAGCGCGGCGAGCGCCAGGTTTCGGCGCGGCCCGCTGCCACCCACTCCGCGACCAGCGGATGCGCCCACACGGCGTCCGCGTAGGCCTGGGCGGCGGCGTCGAGCTCCGGCGCCCAGGTCGCGAACCGGCATACGATCGGCGCGTAGAAGGCGTCCGCGATGGTGAACGTCTCGCCGAACAGATAGGGCCCGCCGGCGCCATGGACGGCGCGGGTCTGTGCCCAAAGCCGTGCGATCCGGTCGATATCCGCAAGCGCGCCAGGCGTGCGGCCACCGCCGGGGATCGCGCGCCCGACATTGAAGAACATGGCCCGGCGCAGTTCGAGGAAGCCGGCATGCATCTCCGCCGTGACGACGCGCGCGCGGGCGCGCGCCGCGCGATCGGCGGGCCAGAGCCCGGGCACCAGTTCGGCGCAGTATTCCGCGATCGCCAGCGAATCCCAGATCACCAGCCCGTCATGGTGGAGGCAAGGCACCCGGCCGGATGGCGAGACCGCACGGATGCGCGCCTGGGTCTCCGGCGTGTCGAGCGGGATGACGACCTCGTCGAAGGCGAGACCGGCCAGCCGACAGGGCAGCCAGCCGCGCAGGGACCAGGAGGAATAGCGTTTATTGCCGATATAAAGCGTGGCGCGGGTCATGGCGTCATCTACCAAGCCGCCGGGAGGGTTTGCAATCGCGCCGCCCCCTGCCCTAACTAGGCGCGGAACCAGGGACCACAGCCGGGATAGTCGCCATGGACAAGATCATCGTCGCCGCAGCAGCCGACGCGCGCAGCCTCGCGCTCGTCACCCCGGACACGCTGGCGGCGTGGACCGCGGCGCTTCCGGAGGCGACGCGGCGCTGGCTCGACGGGGCCGGCTTCGAGGGCAAACCCGGTGATCTCGCCCTGCTGCCCGATGGCGATGCGCGCGAGCGCGTTGCGGCGGTGCTGGTGTTCGCCGACGATTTCTCGCCCGACGATTTCTGGCGCCTCGCCGGACTGCCGGTGCGGCTGCCCCCCGGCGACTGGGCGATCGCCACCGCCCTGGCGCCCGCCGCCGCGACGCGCGTCGCGACCGCCTGGGGCATCGGCGGCTACCAGTTCACGCGCTATCGCAAGGCCGCGCGCGCCTCCGCGCGTCTGGTCATGCCGGCCGCCGCCGACGGCGCCGCGGTCGAGCGCGCCGTCGAGGCGAACGGCTTCGTGCGCGATCTCGTCAACACGCCGGCCCAGGACATGGGGCCCGGCGAACTCGCCGAGGCGGCACGCGCGATGGCCGCGGAACTCGGCATGACCTGCCGGATCGTCACCGGCGCCGATCTCCTGGCGGAGGGCCACCGGCTGATCCATGCCGTCGGACGCGCCGCGTCCCGGCCGCCCCGACTGATCGACCTGTCCTGGGGCGATCCGTCGCATCCCAAGGTGACACTGATCGGCAAGGGGGTTTGCTTCGATTCGGGCGGGCTCGACCTCAAGGGCGCCGACGGCATGAAGCTGATGAAAAAGGACATGGGCGGGGCCGCGCATGTCCTCGGCCTCGCGCGGATGGTGGTGCGCGCCGGGCTGCGGCTGCGGCTGCGCGTGCTGGTGCCCGCGGTCGAGAACGCGGTCTCCGGCGACGCCTTCCGTCCGCTCGACATCGTCACGTCGCGCAAGGGAATGACCGTCGAGATCGGCAATACCGATGCCGAGGGCCGGCTGATCCTTGCCGACGCGCTCGACCTCGCCAGCACCGACCAGCCCGGCCTGATCATCGACATGGCGACCTTGACCGGCGCCGCGCGCGTTGCGCTCGGCCCGGACCTGGCGGCCGCGTTCTGCAACGACGAGGCTGTCGCCGCCGCCCTCGCCCGCCATGCCGCCGCGGAGGCCGATCCGGTCTGGCGCCTGCCGCTGTGGAAACCCTACCGGTCGATGCTCGACAGCAAGGCCGCGGACATCAACAACGTCGGCAGCGGACCCATGGGGGGCGCGATTACCGCCGCCCTGTTCATGCAGGAATTCGTGGGATCTGGAATTTCCTGGATCCACTTCGACATCTACGCCTGGAACGCGAGCGCGCGGCCGGGCCGCCCGGAAGGCGCCGCGGCCCAGGCCGTGCGCGCGCTCTTCGCTCTGCTGGCCGAGCGTGCGGCGTGATGGCGGCGGGAGACTTGGCGCAGCTTGCCGCGCCATGCTATGGACGCATGTAATGTGGCGTGGATGGGCCACGTGATCTTTTCACTACTGGTCATGCGCGGAAGGATCAGATGAACGACGCAGCGCCTCCCCCCAGTACGGAGCCCGGCGGCGACGAGGCGGCCGATGAGGCTCTGGCGTCCAAATCCCGCAGCACGCATTTCGATTTCCAACATCGGCTTTTCCAGGGTCGCGGCACGCATTTCGCAATTTCGCCTGCGACCGACGAGCCCGTGCTCAATCTCAGCATGGGCGATCTCAATGCGACCCTGACGATCCCGACCCTCGCGAACGAGTTCAATCTCGGTCCCGACACGCATGACGGGCGCCTGCTGCGCATCATCACGAAGAGCCTGCGCTTTGTGAAGATCATCCGCCCGGGCGATTCGATTCCCAGTGAGATCCTGGACGGCACCAGTTCCTGGATGGTGGAGCCGCACCATCAGACCACCGCGATCTCCCGCCTGTCGTTCTATCTGGTCAATCGCGCCGAGGCCCATACCTTCGAGGCGAACGAATTCCAAATCCTCAGCAAGATGGCGAACGACGAGGAGACGAAGAACAAGGTCAGCGACACGCTCGTCGAGATCGCGCGCGGCGCGGGCAAGGGGCGCGAGACCAAGGAAGCGATCTTCGAATTGCTGGAGCAGGTCGCCCGCGAACTCGCCTATATCGAGGCGCTGCGCGAGCGCTACGGCAAGATCAAGATGATCGAGAAGAAGATCGCCGAGGCCGGCAAGCTCTATCGCCGCGAGCGCGCCGTCAGCGACGACGTCTCGCGCATCCAGGCGCTGATCAAGGGGCCGCTGTCGGAGTTCCCGTCGATCTTCAAGATGGTCTACACGCAGATGGCCGACGTGCGCATGGTCCTGCGCAGCGTGCCGGCGCAGGTGCAGTTCATCCGCACTATGCGCGACGAACTCAGCGTGCGGTTCATGAAGTGGGAAGAGATGATCCAGCTCTGGGAGATGATCCCGCCCGAGCGGGGCGAGATGATCGAGCGCGCGCTGCGGCTCACCTACCGCTTCATGGCCCGGCATTTCCCGCAGCGCAGCGAGTGGTCGCTGACCATCGCCAAGACCTGACCATCGCCAAGACCTGACCAGCGCCAAGACCTAAGCGTCGCGGACCGGAATGCCGCCACGCGGCGCGGTCAACTCCGCACCGCGCCCCGCTCCACGGTCGCGAGATCGAACGCCGCCGCCATCAGGGCGCGGGTATAGGGCTCGCGCGGCGCCTCGAAGATCGCGGCGGACGGGCCACGTTCCACCACCCGCCCATCCTTCAGGACCAGCACCTCGTCGGCGAGGGCGCGCACCACCTTCAGGTCGTGGCTGATGAACATGTAGGCAAGGCCATGGCGCGTCTGCAGATCGCGCAGCAGATCGACGATCTGCGCCTGGACCGACATGTCGAGGGCCGAGGTGGGCTCGTCGAGCACGACGAATTTCGGCTTCAGGACGAGGGCGCGGGCGATCGCGATCCGCTGGCGCTGACCGCCGGAGAATTCGTGGGGATAGCGATGGCGCGTCTCGGGATCGAGCCGCACCTCGCGCAGCGCCTCGATCACCAGCCCGTCGCGCGCGGCGGCATCGGCCCCGATGCCATGGATGCGCAGCCCCTCGGCCACGATCTCGCCGACCGATAGCCGCGGCGACAGGCTTCCGAAGGGATCCTGGAAAACGATCTGCATCTCGCGGCGCAGCGGCCGCAAGGCCTTGCCGCGCAGGTCTTGGATCTCGCGCCCGTCGAAGACGATGCGTCCGCGCGAGGATTCGAGGCGCAGCACCGCAAAACCGAGCGTCGTCTTGCCCGATCCCGATTCGCCGACCACGCCGAGCGTCTGGCCCGCGCGCAGGACGATGTCCACGCCGTCGACCGCCTTGATATGCGACACGGTGCGGCGCAGCACCCCGGCCTTGATCGGGAACCAGACGCGCATGTCCTGCGCCTCGAGCACGACGGGCGCATCGGCCGGGCGCGCGGGCGGGCGGCCCTTGGGCTCGGCCGCTAGAAGGTGGCGGGTGTAGTCGTGCGCCGGCCGCGCGAAGACCTCGCCGACCGGCCCCGTTTCGACGATCCGGCCCTGGTTCATCACCGCGACGCGGCCGGCGATCTTGCGCACGACGCCGAGGTCATGGGTGATGAACAGCATCGCCATCCCCAGCCGCGCCTGGAGGTCGCGCAGAAGTTCCAGCAACTGCGCCTGGATGGTCACGTCGACCGCGGTGGTCGGCTCGTCCGCGATCAGCAGATCCGGTTCGTTCGCGAGCGCCATCGCGATCATGACGCGCTGGCGCTGACCGCCCGAAAGCTGATGCGGATAGGCGTCGAGACGCTTCTCGGCCTGCGCACCCATGCCGACGAGGCGCAGCAAGTCGACGATCCGCGCGCGCGCATCGCCAGGCGACAGGTGCTTGTGGATGACCAGGGCCTCGCCGATCTGCCGCTCGATCGTGTGCAGCGGATTGAGCGACGTCATCGGCTCCTGGAAGATCATGGCGATGCGGTTGCCGCGCACGGCACGCAGGCGCTGCTCTGGCGCGCCGAGCAGTTCCTCGCCCGCGAAACGGATCGAGCCGCCCGGCGCATGCGCGGCGACGGGATAGGGCAGCAATTGCAGGACCGACAGCGCCGTGACGGATTTCCCGGACCCGGACTCGCCGACCAGCGCAAGCGTCTCCCCACGATCGAGGCGGAAGGAGACGCGGTCGACCGCCGTCGATCGCCGTCCCCCGCCGAGGTCGAACGAGACCGAGAGATCGCTGACCTCGAGCAAGGCCTGGGTCATGGATGCGCCCTCTTCACCGGAAGGTCTTGCGTGGATCGAAGGCGTCGCGCACCGCCTCGCCGACGAAGACGAGCAGCGACAGCATCACCGCGATCGCCGCGAAGGCGGAGATGCCGAGCCAGGGCGCCTGCAGGTTGTTCTTGCCCTGGGTGATCATCTCGCCCAGCGACGGCGACCCGGGCGGCAGGCCGAAACCGAGGAAATCGAGCGACGAGAGCTGCACCATCGACCCCGACAGGATGAAGGGCATCATGCTGAGCGTCGCGACCATCGCATTGGGCAGCACGTGGCGAAACATGATCGCGATGTCGCCCGCGCCGAGGGCGCGCGCCGCGCGGACATAGTCGAAATTGCGCGCACGCAGGAATTCGGCGCGCACGACATCGACGAGCGCCATCCACGAGAAGAGCAGCAACAGCCCCAGCAGCCACCAGAAGCTCGGCTGGATGAAGGCCGACAGGATGATCAGTAGGTAGAGGACGGGCATGCCGCCCCAGATCTCGAGGAAGCGCTGCACCGACAGGTCGACCCAGCCGCCGAAATAGCCCTGCAACGCCCCCACGATCACGCCGACCACCGAGCTCACCAGCGTCAGCGTCAATCCGAACAGGACCGAGATGCGAAAGCCGTAGATCAGCCGCGCGACGACATCGCGGCCCTGGTCGTCGGTGCCGAGCAGATGGGTCGCCGAAGGCGGAGCCGGGAACGGAACGCCGAGGTCCTTGTTGACGCTGGCATGGCCGAAGGGGATCGCCGGCCAGAGGAGCCAGCCCTTGGCCGCGATCGCCTCGCGCACGAACGGGTCGCGATAATCGGCCTCGGTCTCGAAATCGCCGCCGAATGTCGTCTCGGGATAGGCGCGCAGCACCGGGACGTAGAAGCTGTCCTCGTAGCGCACGAGCAGCGGCCGGTCGTTGGCGATGACCTCCGCGAAGAGCGACACGCCGAACAGCGCCAGGAAGATCCACAGCGACCACCAGCCACGCCGGTTGCGGCGGAAATTCTCCAGCCGCCGACGGTTGAGCGGCGTCAGGCGCGCGGCGAGGCTCATGCTCGCCCCGCGAAATCGATGCGCGGATCGACGAGCGTGTAGGTGAGATCGCCCACGATCTTCATCACCAGCCCCATCAGCGTGAAGACGTAGAGGGTCGCGAACATCACGGGATAGTCACGGTTGATCGCCGCCTCCCAGCCGAGCTGGCCCAGCCCGTCGAGCGAGAAGATCACCTCGATCAGGAGCGACGAGGTGAAGAACACGCCGATGAAGGCGGCCGGGAACCCCGCGATCACGATCAGCATCGCGTTGCGGAACACATGGCCGTAGAGGACGCGGCGCTCGGCGAGTCCCTTGGCGCGGGCGGTGACGACGTATTGCTTGCCGATCTCGTCGAGGAAGGAATTCTTGGTCAGGATGGTCAGCCCGGCGAAGCCGCCGATCACCATCGCGGTCACCGGCAGAACCATGTGCCAGAGATAGTCGAGCGCCTGCTGCAGCGGCGTCATCGCCGCGAACCCCTCCGAGACGAGGCCACGCAACGGGAAGAGCTTGAGGAAGCCGCCCCCCGCGAAGAGCACGATCAGCATGACCCCGAAAAGGAAGCCAGGGATGGCGTTGCCGGCGATCACGAGGCCGGATGTCCAGACGTCGAAGGCGGATCCGTCCCGGATCGCCTTGCGCACGCCGAGCGGTATCGAGATGAGATAGACGATCAGCGTCGTCCACAGCCCGAGCGAGATCGAGACCGGCAGCTTGTCGATCACGAGGTCGACGACATCGCGCCCCTTGAAGTAGGAGCGGCCGAAATCGAAGCTCGCATAGCGCGCCATCATCATCACGAAGCGCTCGCCGATCGGCCGGTCGAAGCCGAACTGCGCCTCGAGTTCCTTGATGATCGCCGGATCGATGCCACGACCGGCGCGGCTGCGCTCTTCGCCGCCCTGCGCGGGCGCGCCGCCCTGCCCCTGCATGTCGCCTGCGCCCGCACCTGTGAAGCGGGCGGTCGCATCGGTGTTGAGGCCACGGATCTGCGCCACCACGACGTCGATCGGCCCGCCCGGGGCGGCCTGCACGATCGCGAAGTTGATCACCATGATCGCGAGCAGGGTCGGGATCACGAGCAGCAGGCGACGGAGGATATAGGCCCCCATCGTTTCACCCCTCCCCGGCGCATGACGACGGTTGGATGCTCACCGCGTCTGCGTCCGCTTCTCGCGCAAGGCGCCGTCCTTCTGCGCGTCGACCCACCAGACGGAAGGCAGGTAGCCGACACGCGGCGTCACCGCCGGCCGACCGAAACGGTCCCAGTAGGCGACACGGTCGACGCGCGTATGCCAATGCGGCACGACCAGGAAGGACCATTGCAGGACGCGATCGAGGGCGCGGGTGCGCGTCACGAGCGCCTGGCGATCCGGTGCCGTGATCACGCCCTCGACCAGCCGGTCGATCGCCTCGCTGCGGATGCCCGCGAGATTGCCTCCGCCGACGACATCCGCCTTCGCGGCGCTCCAGTAGTTGCGCTGCTCGTTGCCCGGCGAATCCGACGCGCCGAAGACGGTGACCGTCATCTCGAAGTCGAACTCCTCGAGGCGACGCTGGTACTGCGCCGTGTCGGCGAGGCGCGTCTGCGCCTGGATGCCCAGGCGCTTCAGGTTCTCGATGTAGGGCAGTGCGATGCGCTCGAAGAGCCCGCCCTGGCTGAGCAGGATGTCGAAGCGGAAGGGCCGCCCGCGGCCATCGACCAGCACGCCGTCCTTCACCTGCCATCCCGCCTCGCGCAGCAGCCGCGTCGCGATGCGAAGATTCTCGCGCAGATTGCCGCTGCCGTCGCTGACCGGGGGCCGGTATTCCTCGGTGAAGACGCGCGGCGGCAGCTGCGCGCGCAGCGGCTCGAGCAACGCCAGCTCGCCCGCGTCGGGCAGGCCGCGCGCGGAGAGCTCCGAATTGTCGAAAAAGCTGCGCGTGCGCGTGTAGGCACCGAAGAACAGCTGCCGATTGGACCACTCGAAATCGAAGGCATAGGCAAGCGCCTCGCGCACCCGCGCGTCGCGGAACTGCTCGCGGCGCAGGTTCATGACGAAGCCCTGCATGCCATTTGTCCGTTCCTCGGCGATCTCCTCCTTGCGGTAGAGGCCGCGCTCCAGCCCGGGCCCGTCGTAGCGCGTTGCCCAGGCGAGCGCCTGGTTTTCCTGCCGGATGTCGTATTCGCCGGCCTTGAAGGCCTCCAGCGCCACGGTCGGATCGCGGTACCAGTCGTAGCGCGCGACGTCGAAATTGTTGTGGCCGCGCCGCACCGGCAGATCGCGCCCCCAATACTCCGGCACGCGCCGCAGCGTGACGAAACGGCCAGCCTCGAAGCCGTCGATGCGCTGCGGGCCGGAGCCAAGCTGCGGCTCGAGCGAGGGCCGCGAGAAGTCGCGCGTCGCCCACCATGTCTTCGAGAAGACCGGCAGCTCGCCGACGATCAGCGGCAATTCGCGGTTGGTCGCGTCGGAGAAGGCGAACCTCACGCGGCGCGGATCGAGCGCCTCGGCGCTCTTCACCCCGCCGTAATAGGAGCGGAAGAAGGGATGGCCCTTGGTGCGGATCGTCTCGAAGGTCCAGACGACGTCCTCCGCCGTGATCGGCGAACCGTCGTGGAACCGCGCCTCGGGGCGCAGGTTGAACACGATCCAGGACCTGTCCTCCGGCAGTTCGACGCTCTCGCAGATCAGGCAGTATTTCGAGAAGGGCTCGTCGGCGGAACTCACCATCAGCGTGTCGATGGTCGCCGCCGCGACGCCGGCCGGGACGCCCCCGAGGATCCAGGAATTGAAGCTGTCGAAGGTTCCGACGGCGTGGAACCGCACCTCGCCGCCTTTCGGCGCCGCCGGATCGGCGTAGTCGAAATGCCGGAAATCGGGACCGTATTTGAGATCGCCATGCATGGCGATGCCGTGGGCGCGGCGCGTCTCCGCCGTCGCCGCGCCGGAGGCGAGCAACAGGCAGGTGGCCAGAAGTGCGAGAAGACGCATGAAGGCTCCGCGGGTCCGTGGAGCCTTCAAGTGTGGAGAGCCGTGCGCCCCTCGGCATGGGGCGCAGGGCCGCGTGCGATCGGATCGCGGGCGGCCTGGCCGACGCCTCAGCCGTTGAGGATGTCGAGGGCCGCGCGGTGCATGCGCGCGTCGCCGGCGAGGACGACGCGACCGTCGTTGTGCAGCCCGAGCGGCGCCCCGGCCCAGTCGGTGATCACGCCACCCGCGCCACGGGCGACCGGGACCAGCGCCGCCCAGTCATAGACCTTGAGCTGCGCCTCCACGACCAGATCGGCCCAGCCGCTCGCGACCAGCCCGTAGCCGTGGCAGTCATTGCCGAAGATCGGGAACTTCACCGCGCTGTGCAGCCGGTCGAAGCCGTCCCAGTCGCGCCCCACGAACATGTAGGGCGAGGTCGCGTAAAGCACCGCATCCGAAAGGGTCGCGCAGCTGCGCGTCCGGCAGGGCCGCCCGTTATGGGTCGTCGGCGCGCCCGCGACGCCGATCCAGCGATCGCCGGCGGCGGGACAGTCGATGACGCCGATCACCGGCTCGCCATCCCGGCACAGCGCGATCAGCGCGCCGAACAGCGGCCGGCCGGTGACGAAGGATTTCGTGCCGTCGATGGGATCGAGGACCCAGACATGGCTGGCGTCCGGCCGGTCGCTGCCCCATTCCTCGCCGATAATCCCGTGATCCGGGCACTCCGCACGGATGATCTCGCGCATGACGCGTTCCGATTCGCGGTCGGCGATCGTCACCGGCGAGGCGTCGGATTTCGTCTCGGTTTCCGGATCGTTGCGGAAATAGCGAAGGGCGATCGGCCGCGCGGCATCGGCGAGGCGGATCGCGAGTTCGGCGTAGCGCCGGAGATCCTCGGTCATGCGCGCGGGACTATGGCCGCGGCGCGGGGCGCTTCACAAGCCCGACGCGCGGGGCGCGGCGCGTCAGCCCGGGCCGGCGCGCCGGCAGGAGATCGCGCCGAGGAGATGCGAGACCGCCATGTCGTCGTCGCTCACCGGCATCAAGAGGCAGCGATAGAGGATGTCCTCGTCGAGCACGCGGAACCGTCCGGCTTCCTCGATCGGCATCACGAGATCGACGGCGCTCTGCTGCAGGAAGACCGCGCGCTCGACCGCCTCGGCCGGCCAGGCATCGGCCAGCTCCCAGCCCCGCGGATCGAAGCCCAGCGTGTCGCAGAGTACGGGGCCGGCACCTTCGAACGTGTTGGCGCGCGCGCGCGGTGCGCAGCGCAGCACGAAGAAATGCGGCCATACCGAGGGCGCTTCCGCCGCGGCGAGTTGCGCGCGCGTCGGCGCGCGGCGACCGCTGGCGGCGGCGAGATCGCGCCACCAGGCAAGGGCCAAGGCACAGGCCCGGCGCTCGGCCCCCTCTCCCAGCGGATCGGCGGGCGGGGCGAAGATCGCAGATGTTGCGGCAACGGCGGTCTGTCTCATCTCGGCTCTCGCTGCGGAGCCCGCCCGGTGAATCGGGCGCGGCGCGGGGCGGATGATGGGCACCGAGCGTTAAACGAACCTTGCCGCATTCAATAAAAATACGGGCGGTTTCCCGTGGAAACCGCCCGTGGCGAATCCAATCGATCCCGGACGACCCGGACGGGTCGCCCGATCAGGGCAGCGCCACCGGCGTGTCGGCCTGGCTGCGCAGATAGGCGATGAGATTGGCGCGATCCTGCGCCGAGCGCAGCCCGGCGAACGCCATCAACGTGCCGTTCATGTAGGCCTTGGGATTGACGAGGAACGCGTTGACGTTCTCGTAGGTCCACTTGCCGTCGTCGCCGGCCTGCTTGGCGGAATTCTGCATCGCCTGGGAATAGCGGAACCCGTCCACACGGCCCTTGGACGAGGCGATCACGCCCCAGAGATTGGGACCGACCGCGTTGCGGCCGCCCTTGTCGAAGCTGTGGCAGGACGCGCACTGGCGCTGCGCCACGGTCTTGCCGCCATCGACCGAGGCCGACGCGAGCAGCGGGGCGATCGGGTCCGGCTTGGCGGCCGCCGGCGCGGCACCGCCCGCGGGAGCCGCAGCCACGGCCGAGACATCGACCGCGAACGCGTTTTTCTCGAGCTTCTTGGGCTGGACCAGCATGTTGCCGGCATAGCCGATCACGGTGGTCGTCAGCAGGGCGAGCAGGAATGCCCCGGCGATCTTGTTGAACTCGAAGGAATCCATAGGCAGCCTCGGGATTTTGCCCAGGGCGGATGGAGTCCTGGCCAGGGCGCTGAAAAGCGCGCGCACTATGCCGAAGCGCACGCGCCGCTTCAACCCAAACGGCAGTGGCGGCGATGGGCGACTTGCCTTGGCGACAGAACGGGTTAAGGTCCGCGCCGTCACGCCGCCCCCGGGTAGGCGCGACAATCCGCCGCACTCCCGCCATGCCGTCCTCTCCCGACGGCCACGGTCGCAAGATGACAAGCCGTCCGCGCAACCCCGTCGTCCTGATCCCTGCCCGCCTTGCTTCGGTGCGGCTTCCCGACAAGCCGCTCGCCGATATCCATGGCGTTCCGATGATCGTGCATGTCTGGCGCCGGGCCATGGAGGCCGATCTTGGCCCGGTCCTGGTCGCGGCGGCCGAGCCCGCGATCGTGGATGCCGTCGTCTCCGCCGGCGGACACGCCGTGCTCACCGATCCCGCCCACCCCTCGGGCTCCGACCGGATCCACGAGGCGCTGGAGCGCTTCGACCCCGGTCGCCGCCACGATGCCGTCGTCAATGTGCAGGGCGACCTGCCGACCATCGCACCGGAGACCATCCGCGCGTCGCTGGAGCCGCTGGAGACCGCCGCCGTCGACATCGCCACGCTGGTGGCGGAGATCGTGCGCGACGCGGAACGCGACAACCCCAACGTCGTGAAGGCCATCCTGTCGATGCGCGATACCGCGCGCCGGATCGGCCGCGCGCTTTATTTCACGCGCGCCACCGCGCCCACCGGCGCCGGGCCGCTCTACCACCATATCGGGCTCTACGCGTATCGCCGCGACGCGCTGTCCCGCTTCGTCGGCC
>CAIOSQ010000070.1 GCA_903860935.1 uncultured Rhodospirillales bacterium
CAGCCCAGGATGAACAGGATGACGAACAGCGCCGCGATGTTGGTGCGCGACAGCGGCAGGACCGTGTCCCAGAAGAAGCGCAACGGCCCGGCGCCATCGATCTTCGATGCCTCCAGCAACTCGTCCGGAATGGTCATGAAGAACTGGCGGAACAGCAGCGTGCCGGTCGCCGAGGCGATCAGCGGCACGGTCAGCCCGGCAAAGGTATCGAGCAGGCCGAGCGAGGCGACGACGTTGTAGGTCGGATAGATGCGCACCTCGACCGGCAGCATCAGCGTCATGAAGATCATCCAGAACGCCGTCCTGCGGAACGGGAACCGGAAATAGACGACCGCGTAGGCCGAGACGATCGAGATCACGATCTTGCCGATCGCGATGGTCAGCGCCATCACCAGCGTGTTCACCATCATCGCGCCGACCGGCATGCGGCTGGTGCGCGTCGGACCGACGAAGATCGTCTGCCAGTAGGTCTCCAGCAGTTTGTCGCCGGGCGTCAGCGGCATCTGGCCGTTGGCGATCGTCGATGGCTCGTGGGTCGAGGCGATGAAGGTCAGGTAGACCGGAAAGGCCAGCACCAGGATTCCTGTCCACAGGACCGCATGGGCGAACCAGTCGGGGCCGCGGCGCCGATCGATCATCAGTAATGGACCTTGCGCTCGATATAGCGGAACTGGAACGCGGTCAGGGCGATGACGATCGCCATCAGCACGACCGACTGCGCCGCAGAACCGCCGAGATCGCTGCCCAGCTTGCCGTCCTGATAGACCTTGTAGACCATCGTCTCGGTCGCCTTGGCCGGGCCGCCGCCGGTGGTCGCGTCGATGATGCCGAAGGTGTCGAAGAAGACGTAGACGACGTTGACGACCAGCAGGAAGAACGCCGTCGGCGAGAGCAGCGGGAAGACGATGGTCCAGAAGCGGCGCGTGCGCCCGGCGCCGTCGATCGCCGCGGCCTCGATCACGCTTTTCGGGATCGATTGCAGCCCGGCGAGGAAGAACAGGAAATTGTAGGAGATCTGTTTCCAGGTCGCGGCCATGATCACCAGGATCATGGCGTGGGTCCCGTTGAGCAGCGGATTCCAGTCGATGCCGAGCGACCGGATGCCGCGCGCCACGACGCCGAGCGACGGCTGGAACATGAACAGCCACAGCACTGCGGCGATGGCCGGCGCCACCGCATAGGGCCAGATCAGCAGGGTCTTGTAGCCGTCAGCGCCGCGGATCTGTCGGTCCGCCATCACCGCCAGGAGCAAGGCCGTCGACAGCGACAGCACGGTGACCGAGATCGAGAAGACCGCGGTGTTCGCCATCGAGCGGTAATAGGCCGGATCGGCGAAGAGGACCTGGTAGTTCTCGAACCAGACGAACTGGGTCGAGGTCCCGAAGGCATCCTCGATCAGGAAGGATTGCCAGATCGCCTGACCGGCCGGGAAATAGAAGAAGACGATCGTGATCGCCAACTGCGGCGCCAGAAGCGCATAGGGCAGCCAGCGTTGCCGGAAGATCGCGCGTTTTTCCATGAGGCGTCGACGGGATGGCGGCGTCGGCCGATGCCGTCCCTCCCGCCCTGTGGGGCGGGAGGGATCGGCTCAGGCCGGCGCGTTCAGCGCGAGACCGTGCGCTCGAACTGGCGCAGCGACTGGTTGCCGCGGGCAACCGCGTCGTCCAGGGCCTTCTGCGCGGTCTTCTGACCGGACAGCGCGGCCTCGATCTCCTCGGCCCAGATGTCGCGGATCTGGACGAGGTTGCCGAAGCGCAGGCCAGCGGAGTTCTCCGTCGGCGCCTTGAGGTTCAGCTGCTGCAGCGGCGTCTCGCGGCCCGGGTTCTTCTCATAGAAGCCCGAGGCCTTGGTCCCCGCATAGGCCGCCTTGGTGATCGGCAGATAGCCGGAGACCTCGTGCAGCCAGCGCTGGCGATCGGTATCCGACAGGAAGGTGAAGAACCGCGCGATTCCCTTGTATTCGTCGGCCTTTTTACCGCCCATGACCCAGAGCGACGCGCCACCGATGATCGAGTTCTGCGGCGCATCGGCCACGTCGGGGTAGTACGGCATCATGCCCGTGCCGAACTCGAATTTCGCGTTCGCCTTCACGTTGCCGTAGAAGGCCGAGGAGGTCAGCATGATCGGGCATTCGCCCGAGGTGAAGCGGCCCTCGCCGGTGTTGGTGCGGCCGGCGTAGTCGAAGGTCTTGTCCTTCTGCAGGTCGACGAGGTTCTGCAGATGACGGACATGCAGCGGCGAGTTGAACTTGAACTCGGTGTCGAAGCCGTCCATGCCGTTGGCCTTGGTGCCGAGCGGCACGTTGTGCCAGGCGCTGAACTGCTCGATGTTGAGCCAGGTGACCCAGGCGGTGGCAAAGCCGCAGGTCGGATGGCCGCTGGCGCGCAGCTTCTTCGCCGCCTCGAACAATTCCGGCCAGGTCTTGGGCGGCGCCTCGGCGTTCAGGCCCGCCTTCTTGAAGGCGTCCTTATTGTACCACATGATCGCGGAGGACGAATTGAACGGGAAGGACAGCATCTCGCCCTTCGCCGTCGAGTAGTAGCCGGTGATCGCCGGCAGGTAGCTCTGCGGATCGAATTTCTCGCCCGCCTCGCGCATCATCTCCTGGACCGGCTTGATGGCGCCCTTGGCGGCCATCATCGTCGCGGTGCCGACCTCGAAGACCTGCATGATGTGCGGCGCGTTGCCGGCGCGGAACGCGGCGATGCCGGCGTTCATCGTGTCGGGGTAGCTGCCCTTGTAGCTCGGGACGACCTTGTAGTCCTTCTGCGAGTCGTTGAAGTCCTTGGCGAGCTTCTCGATGACGTCGTTGTTGACGCCCGTCATCGCGTGCCACCACTGGATCTCGGTCTGCGCGCTGGCATGGCCGGCACCGAGCACGAGCGCGGCGGCTGTGGTTGCGAACAAGGCTGTGCGTCGGAGCATGCTGGTCCTCCCGTAGGGTTGCGAGCCGCCTGCTTCTTGCCGGTCGCGATGTATGTCCCGCGACTTTTAAGCGAAGCTTTTGCGACAGAGCCGGCAAACTAGCACGACGCCGCACACCGGCAACCGGCCAGCACAGCCGCCGGCCCCTCACCCGCGGGTCAGGACACGCCCGACCGCGTCGCGCCAGCCGGCGTGGCGAGCCGCGCGCGCCTCCGCGTCGCCAACCGGTTCGAAACGGCGCTCGCACCGCCAACGCGCGGCGATATCGGCGGTCGAGCCGTAGACGCCGGTGCCAAGCCCCGCGAGGCAAGCGGCGCCGAGCGCGGTGGTCTCGGTCACAGCCGGCCGCTCGACCGGCAGGCCAAGCTGGTCGGCGAGGAACTGCGCGAACCAGTCGTTGACGGCCATACCACCATCGACGCGGATCGCCTGGAGTTCCTCCATGCCGTCGCCACGCATCGCGTCCATCAGGTCCTGGGTCTGGTAGACACAGGATTCGAGCGCGGCGCGCGCGATATGCGCGATGCCGGAATCGCGCGTCAGGCCGAGGATGGCGCCACGCGCGTCGGGATCCCACCAGGGCGCGCCGAGCCCGACGAAGGCCGGCACCATGTAGACGCCGTCATTGCCGGCCAGCGAACGCGCCAGCGCCTCGGTATCGGGCGCGGCCTGGATGATCCGCAGCGCGTCGCGCAGCCATTGCACCGCGGCGCCGGAGACGAAGATGCTGCCTTCGAGCGCATAGGTCGTGCGTCCAGACAGCCGCGCCGCCACGGTCGAGAGCAGTCGGTTGCGCGAGCGCAGGAATTTCTCGCCCGTGTTCATCAGCACGAAGCAGCCGGTGCCATAGGTGCTCTTGACCATGCCCGGCTCGAAACAGGCCTGGCCGATCGCGGCGGCCTGCTGGTCGCCGGCGATGCCGGCGATGGCGACCGCGCCGTCGAGCAGGCCGGGCGCGGTCGCACCGAAAGCGCCGGCGCAGTCGCGGACCTCGGGCAGCAGCGCGCGCGGGATCCGGAAGGCGCGCAGCAGATCGTCGTCCCAATCCTGGCGCGCGATGTCGAAGATCATCGTGCGCGAGGCGTTGGTGGCGTCGGTCGCATGGACCGCGCCGCCGGTCATCCGCCAGAGCAGGAAGCTGTCGATCGTGCCGAAGGCAAGCCGTCCGGCCTCGGCCGCCGCGCGCGCGCCATCGACGCTGTCGAGCAGCCAGGCGATCTTCGAGCCGGAGAAATAGGCGTCGAAGAGCAGACCGGTGCGCGCGCCGAGGACGTCGTCGCCGATCTCCGCCTTCATGCGCTGGCACCACGGCGCGGTGCGGCGATCCTGCCAGACGATGGCGTTGTGGATCGGACGGCCGGTCGCGCGGTCCCAGATCACCGTCGTCTCGCGCTGGTTGGTGATGCCGATCCCGGCGATGTCGGCGGCACGCGCGCCGGCGCGCGCCAGGCACGTCCGCAGCGTCGCCTGGGTCGCACGCCAGATCTCCTCCGCGTCGTGCTCGACCCAGCCGGGGCGCGGATAGATCTGCGGCAATTCTTCCTGGGCGCTGGCCCGCGCGCGCCCGTCGGCGCCGAACAGGATCGTGCGCGTCGAGGTCGTTCCCTGGTCGATGGCGAGCAGCAGCGTCCTGGACATGATGGTCCCTCTTGGCCTCACAGCGTCGCCGCGAGCACCGGCAACGTCGCAGCGAGGCGGCGATAATCCTGCGGCACGTTGAAGATCTGGGCTGAAATGCGCGCATGAAGCGCGTCGCCGACCGGCATCACCGGCACCTCGACCCGATGCTCGCGCCACAGGCGCTGGCGCAAGGCGCCACCGGCCTCCCAGGTCGCCGGCGCCGACCCGGGCACGCGAATCGTCACCATGGCGCCGTACATGTCGCGTGGCGCGCCGAGCCCGGTGCTCCAGGCGCTGGCGATCGTCTCGCCCATCGCCATCGCCAGGACATGGTTGCGGTTGCGCACCCGCTCGACGCCGAGCGCCGTCAGGAAGTCGATCGCCGCCGGCACGGCCAGCCAGGCGCTGAGGTCGCGCGTGCCGATCCAGTCGAATTCCGCGACGAAGCCACGTCCGTAGCCATGCGAGATCACCGGCGGGTGCAGCGCCTCCTGGGCGCCGCGGCGCGCCCAGAGGAAGCCCGCGCCGCGCGGCGCGAACAGCCATTTATGGCAATTGCCGACCACCCAGTCGGCGCCGAGCGCGGGCACGTCGAGCAGGATCTGACCCGGCGCATGGGCGCCGTCGACCAGGACCTGGAGGCCGCGCGCGCGCGCCATCGCGGCGAGCCGCGCCACCGGCAGGATCAGCGCGCTGCGCGAGGCGATGTGATCGACCACCAGCAGGCGCGTGCGATCGGTGATGCGCGACTCGACGGCGGCGACCAGTTCGTCCTCGCCCGTGACCGGCCACGGCAGACGCGCCTCCACGGTCACCACGCCGTGCTGGCGCTCGAGATGGGTCAACACCTGGCGCACGGCGCCGTAGACATGGTCGGTGGTCAGGATCTCGTCGCCAGGCTCGAAGCGCAGGCTGCGCAGCACGGCGTTCATGCCAGCTGTGGCGTTCTCGACGAAGACGACATCGTCGGCGGCGGCGCCCAGGAAGGCGGCGAGCCGCGCCGCCGCGGCCCGGATGCGCCGAGGCGCCTCGTCGGCGAAAAAGGCCACCGGCTGGCGCTCGACCTCGCGGCGGATCGCGTCCTGCGCCGCCGTAACCGGCAACGGACAGGCGCCGAACGATCCGTTGTTGAGGAAATCGGCCTCGGGATCGAGCGCGAAGAGGCGACGCGCCGGATGCCCCAGTGGCAGCGCGCCGAGATCGCCGATATCTCCTGCCCCGTCGTCCGTCATGGCTGCCGCTATCCTCGCCGGTCGATGATCGAGCCACGATCATGACGAAATCCGCGACGGAAGACAGCCCCGACGACGCGGCGCGGCGGACACGCGAAAACCCCCGCCCGGCGCAGCCGGGCGGGGGCCGTTTTCGCCGCGCGCTTACTGGATCGTCTCGCCGTGCAGCGAGATGTCCAGGCCGTCGCGCTCCTCGTCGTCGGCGACGCGCAGGCCGATCGTGGCGTCGACGATCTTCAGGATCACGAAGCTGACCACCGCTGTGTAGACGACCGTGAAGCCGACCGCGATCAGCTGCGTGATCATCTGCGCCGCGTTGCCCTCCAGCAGACCCTGATAGCCGGCCGGGGTCGCCTCGGTCGCCGAGAGCGCGCCGACCGCGAAGACGCCGGTCAGGATGGCGCCGACGATACCGCCCACGCCATGCACGCCGAACACGTCGAGCGAGTCGTCATAGCCGAGCTTGCGCTTCAGGCTCGTCGACGCCCAGAAGCAGATGAGTCCCGCGACCACGCCGATGATCAGCGCGCCGCCCGGCATGACGAACCCCGAGGCCGGCGTGATCGCGACCAGACCGGCGACCGCGCCGGAGATGATCCCGAGCACCGACGGCTTGCCGCGCATGCCCCACTCCGCGAACATCCACGCGAGCGCCGCACCGGCCGCCGCGATCTGCGTCACCGCCATCGCCATGCCGGCACGACCGCCTGCCGCCGCCGCCGAACCGGCGTTGAAGCCGAACCAGCCGACCCAGAGCAGCGAGGCGCCGATCACCGCCAGCGTCAGGTTGTAGGGCGCCATGTTGTCATGGCCGTAGCCGCGGCGCTTGCCGATCACGATCGCCGCCACCAGACCGGCGATCCCGGCATTGATGTGGACGACCGTGCCGCCCGCGAAGTCGAGCGCGCCGAGCACGAACATCCAGCCGGCCGGATGCCAGACCATGTGGGCGATCGGCGCATAGACCAGGATCAGCCACGCCCCGGTGAACCACAGCATGGCCGAGAACTTCATGCGGTCCGCGAAGGCGCCGCAGATCAACGCCGGCGTGATGATCGCGAAGGTCATCTGGAACATCATGTAGACGACCTCGGGGATCGTGGTCGCCACCGCGCCGTCCCCGCTACCCAGCGTGAAGGGCTTCTCCCACCCGACACCGCCCAGCAGAACGCGCGAGAAATCGCCGACGACCGCGTTGCCTTCTCCGAAGGCGAGGCTGTAGCCGACGACCATCCACAAGATGGTCGCGAGGCTGCAGATGGCGAAGCACTGCATCATCATCGCCAGCACGTTCTTCTTGCGCACCATCCCGGCGTAGAAGAGCGCGAGGCCCGGGATCGCCATCATCAGCACCAGGGCCGTGGAGGTGAGCATCCACGCCGTGTCGCCGGAATCGATCTTGGCGTCGGCCGCCAGCGCGGGCAGCGCCGGCAGGATCGCGGCGAGGCCGGCCGCGAGACCGGCGCGCGCCGGTCGGGACATGATCGCAAACATCTGGAGTCTCCTTGTGTCTTGGCGCCGTCCGGCCCCCGGCCGGCGGCGCGGCTTCGCGCTTTCGCCCCGTCCACTCAATTTTCGTGCCAGCGATCCACGCCCTGACGAGGCGATGGAGCGGCGCTGTTGCACAAGAATTGGGCGGGTTCGGGGGCGGAGTGATGCCTTATTTTCGGGCAGCCCAATCAGAGGGCATCGCCATCCCGCTCGCCGGTACGGATACGCACCGCGCTGGTGAGCTCGTACACGAAGATCTTCCCGTCGCCGATCTTGCCG
>CAIOSQ010000071.1 GCA_903860935.1 uncultured Rhodospirillales bacterium
CCGCATCTATCTCTGGCACCGCAAGAACCTGTTCGCGCACGCGGCGCGGCTGCAGGGGCTGCGGCTCGTGCCCGACGGGCTGATCCGCCCGCAGGGCATCCGGCTGCAATGAGCGCGGCGCGGCGGGCCCGGCGATGCTGACCTTCCTCGCGCGGCGCCTCGCCCAGGTCGTGCCGACGCTGTTCTTCGTCTCGATCCTGATCTTCTGCCTCCAGCAGCTGCTGCCAGGCGATCCGGCGCTGATCCTGGCGGGCGAGGAGCGCGACGAGCAGGCGCTCGCGGAGATCCGCGAGCGCTATCGCCTCGATCAGCCGCTGCCGGTCCAGTATCTCTACTGGCTCGGTGGCGTGCTGCAGGGCGATTTCGGCGAATCGATGCGCATCCAGCGCCCGGTCGCCGAGCTGGTACTCGAGAAGCTTCCCGTGACGCTGCAGCTCGGCTCGATGGCCTTCATCATCGCCTGTCTGATCGGCATCCCGGCAGGCGTGATCGCGGCGGTGAAGAAGGACCGCGCATGGGACTGGGTCGCCAACGGCGTCGCGCTCTGGGGCCTGTCGACGCCGAATTTCTGGCTCGGGATCATGATGATCCTGCTCTTCTCGGTCGAGCTCGGCTGGCTGCCGCCCTCGGGCTACACCAGCCTGCGCGAGGATTTCTGGCAGAGCATCAAGACGACGATCATGCCCGCCTTCGTGCTCGGCAACGCCATCGCGGCGGTCCTCATGCGCCACACCCGCAGCGCCATGCTGCAGGTCCTGAACCAGGACTATGTCCGCACCGCCCGCGCCAAGGGGCTGATCGAGCGCGTCGTCGTCGTGAAGCACGCGCTGCGCAACGCGGCCGTTCCGATCGTGACGCTGGGCGCGCTCGAATTCGGGCAGCTGCTCTCCGGTGCGGTCCTGACCGAGCAGGTCTTCACCATCCCCGGCTTCGGCAAGCTGATCGTCGACGCGGTGTTCAACCGCGACTATCTGGTCGTACAGGGCGTCGTGCTGGTGACGGCGACGGTCTACGTGTCGCTGAACCTGCTGGCCGATGTCGCCTACATCCTCCTGAACCCGAGGCTGCGATGAGCGCGGGGACGGCGACGGGCGTGGGGACGGGCGTGGGGACGGCCGAGCGGATCGACAGCCCCGGACGGCGCGCGCTGCGCAAACTCCTGCGCCGCAAGGCGGCGGTGTTCGGGCTATGCGTGGTGACGCTCTTCGTCCTGGTCGCGGTGCTCGCGCCCTGGATCGCCCCCTACGATCCGGTGAAAACGAGCTGGACGGCGATCCGCAAGGCGCCCTCGGCGCTGCACTGGTTCGGCACCGACGAGAATGGGCGCGACATCCTTTCGCGCATCGTCCACGGCGCCAGCGCCTCGCTGCGCGCCGGCGTCATCTCGGTCTCGATCGCGGTGGCGCTCGGCGTGCCGATCGGCCTGCTGGCGGGCTATCGCGGCGGCTGGATCGACGCGATCATCAGCCGCGTCACCGACGCGATGCTGGCCTGCCCGTTCCTGATCCTCGCCATCGCGATGGCTGCCTTCCTCGGCCCGTCCCTGCGCAACGCGATGATCGCCATCGGCATCTCGGCGACCCCGATCTTCGTGCGCCTGGCGCGCGGCGCCACGATGGCGACGATGGTCGAGGATTATGTCGAGGCCGCGCGCGCCGTCGGCAACCCGCGCTGGCGCATCGCGCTGCGCCATGTGCTGCCGAACATCGTGCCGCCGGTCCTGGTCCAGGCGACGCTCGCCATCGCGATGGCGATCATCGCGGAGGCGAGCCTGTCCTTCCTCGGCCTCGGCCAGCAGCCCCCCGCGCCCAGCTGGGGCTCGATGCTCAACGCCGCCCAGCGCTTCCTGGGTCAGGCGCCCTGGATGGCGATCTTCCCGGGCCTGTCGATCTTCATCGTCGTCCTTGCCTTCAACCTGCTGGGCGACGGCCTCAGGGACGCGCTGGATCCGAAGGGGCGATAGACGGCGCAGGACCTCGCGCCGTCCCGATCCCGCCCTTGGTCAGCGGCTCGCGGCAGCGGCCCATGCGGTCGCGCGACCATGCGCCTCGTCGCGTTCGGCGGCGGAGAGCTTCGCCCCATGGATGTCGGCCATCCGCGACGCGAACGACAGGAGCTCCGCATCCCCACGGGGATGCTGCGCGGCGAGCAAAAACCACATCAGGGCCTCGACCGGGTCGGCGGGCGAGACCTGCCCGAGCCGGATCATGTCCCCGACCACGTACATGGCCTGCGGAAAATCCAGCTCCGCAGCCGCCCTGAAGAGCAGAAAGGCACTCTCGGGATCCGGGTCTTCCTCGGCCAGTTGCAGCAACGCCCCGGCCCGCATCCGGGAAATCGGCTCGCCGTCCTTGCCCGCGCTCAGAAGGAGCTCGATCGCCTTGGCGCGATCGACGGGCACGCCGTGGCCCCGGAGATGCATCATCGCGCGTTCGGAGCGCGCGGGCAGGATCCCGCC
>CAIOSQ010000072.1 GCA_903860935.1 uncultured Rhodospirillales bacterium
CAGCGCCTCGGGCACGCCGACGCGGCGATCGCGGCATGGCAGCGTGCGGTCTCCCTGGAACCTGGCCGCGCTGCCGACCATGGCGCGCGCGCGCGGCTGCTGCACGCGGCCGGTCGCCGCGAGGAGGCAGCCGACAGCTACGCGCAGGCGCTGCGTCTGGAGCCGGACGATGCCGGTCGACGCAACGATCACGCCGTCGTGCTCTCCGAGCTTGGCCGGCTGGACGAGGCCGAGGAGGCCCTGCGCGCGGCGGTCGCCTGCGCGCCCGCAGATGTGCACGCGCATGTCAATCTGGCGCTGCTGCTGCGCCGCCGCGGCAGGATGGACGAGGCGATCACGGCCCAGGCGCGTGCGGCCGACCTGTCGCCGGGACAGGCCCGGCCATGGGTCGTCCACGCTGACATGCTGGTGGCAGCGCACCGCGCGGACGAAGCGCTCGCGAGCTATGCGCATGCCCTTGCAGCGGACCCGGACAACGCCGACATCCACGTGTCGCTTGGTCTGGCGCTGCGCCATGTGGGGCGGCTCGAGGAGGCGGTGGCGAGTTTCGCCGCGGCGCTCGACCGCGCGCCGGAGAGCGCGCCCGCGCATCTCAATCTCGGGGTCGCCCTCGGCGATCTCGGACGGATCGACGAGGCGCTTGCGAGCCACGCGCGCGCGCGCGCTTTGGCGCCCGGCGAAGCGCTCGTCGACTGGAACATCGGGCTGCTGATGCTGGAGACGGGGGCGTACCGCGCGGGCTGGCCGCTCTACGAGCGGCGCTGGCGCCTGTCCGGCGCGAAACCGCCGCGGGCGACCGCGCGTCCGCTCTGGCTGGGAGATCCCGATCCGCGCGGCCGGACGATCCTGCTCTGGGGCGAGCAGGGCTTCGGCGACCAGATCCAGTTCCTGCGCTTCGCACCGTTGGTCGCGGCGCGCGGCGCGCGCGTCCTGCTCGAGGTCGACGGGGATGTCCTGCGCCTTGTGCGCCGCGATGCCGGGATCGCTGCGATCGCGGCCACAGACATGCCATTTCCCGAGACCGCGTTCGACTTTCAATGCCCGTTGATGAGCCTTCCGCTCGCGCTGGGGATCGATCTCGACGGGTTGCCGCCGCCCGGCGCGGCCATCGCCGTGTCGTCGAAGCTCGCCGCCGCCTGGGCGGAGCGGATCGGCACGCGGGTGCGGCCGCGCATCGGCATCGCCTGGAGCGGCAATCCGGTGCATGCCAACGATGTGCGGCGCAGCATCCCGCTCGCCCGCATCGCGGGCCTTTTCGATCCGGCGGCCGAGTGGATCTCGGTGCAGCGCCATGTGCAGGACGGCGATCGCGCGACGCTCGGGGACCTGCCGCGGCTGCGGCATTTCGGCGACGGCCTCGGCGATTTCGCGGACACCGCGGCGCTGTGCGCGCAGTGCGATCTGGTGATCGCGGTGGACACGTCGGTCGTGCATCTGGCGGGGGCGCTCGGCCGGCCGGTCTGGATCCTGCTTCCCTACGCCGCCGACTGGCGCTGGCTGCGCGGGCGGACGGACAGCCCCTGGTATCCGACGGCACGGCTCTACCGGCAGGAGCGGCCGGGCGACTGGGACGGCGTGCTGGCGCGGGTGGCGCAGGATCTCGCGACGTTGATCGCCACATCGGCGACGGACCGGATGAAACCTCCCGGCGCGCCGTGGTAATCGACGCATCATGGATGACGACCCCATGCCCCGCCCCCTGGAAGGGCTCCTCGTGCTCGCCCTCGAGCAGGCCGTGGCCGCGCCTTATTGCTCGAGCCGGCTCGCCGATGCCGGGGCGCGGGTCATCAAGATCGAGCGCGCCGAGGGCGATTTCGCGCGCGGCTACGACCGCGCGGTCAAGGGCGAGGCGAGCTATTTCGTGTGGCTCAACCGCGGCAAGGAATCCCTGATCGCCGACATCAAGGATCCCGCCGATGCCGCGCTGCTGCACCGGATCCTCGCGCGCGCCGACGTCTTCATCCAGAACCTGCTGCCGGGCGCGGCCGAGCGCGCCGGCTTCGGGTCCGCCGATCTGCGCGCGGCCAACCCGCGGCTGATCACCGTCGACATCTCCGGCTACGGCGACACCGGTCCCTATGCCGCCATGAAATCCTACGACATGCTGGTGCAGGCGGAGACGGGGCTTGCCTCGATCACCGGCGGACCGGATGCGCCGGCGCGGGTCGGCGTGTCGGTCTGCGATATCGCCGCCGGCATGTACGCGCATCAGGCCGTCCTGGAGGCGCTGATCCGTCGTGGCCGCACCGGGAAGGGGGCGTCGATCAAGGTCAGCCTTTTCGACGGCATGGCCGACTGGATGGCGGTGCCCCTGCTCTTTTCCGATTACGGTCCAGGCGCGCCGCGGCGCGTCGGGCTCAGCCATCCGTCGGTCGCGCCCTACGATCCGTTTCCCAGCGCCGACGGCACGCCGGTCCTGATCTCGATCCAGAACGACCGCGAGTGGCACCGCTTCTGCGCCGACGTGCTGGAGCAACCGGCCCTGGCGACGGATCCGGACTACGCGACCAATGTCCGGAGGGTCGCCAACCGGATGCGGCTGAACGCGCTGATCGCCGATGCCTTCGCGCGGCACGGGACCCAGGCGCTCTGCGCCCGGCTGCTGGCTGCGGGCATCGCGTTCGGCCGGGTGAATTCCGTGGCCGAGTTCTCGCGCCACCCGCAATTGCGGCGGGTGGAGGTGGACACCCCCGCCGGCGCGGTCGCGATCCCGGCGCCGCCGGCGGTGGTGGACGGCCGGCGCAGCCCCGCGCTCGGGCCGGTCCCGGCGCTCGATGCCCACGGGGCCGCGATCAGGAAGGAATTCGCGTCATGAGCGAGGGGTTCGACGGGCTGCGCGACTGGATCGGGCGGCGCGACAGCGCGTCCGACCTCTGCGACACGCGGCGCGTCGCCGACATGGCGGCGACGCTCGACCTGGACGCGGCGCCGGGACATGGCGCGCCGCTTCCGCCCGGCTGGCACTGGATGTTCTTCAATCCGATGGTGCGGGCGCGCGAGCTGGGGCCGGACGGTCATCCACGGCGGGGCGGGTTCCTGCCGCCGGTCCCGCTGCCGCGCCGGATGTGGGCCGGCGGACGTCTCGTCTTCCACGCGCCCGTTCCCGTCGGGACCGAGCTCCGCCGCGAATCCGAGATCACGGGCCTGGAGCCGAAATCGGGCCGGTCCGGGCGCATGGTATTCGTCGTGGTGCGTCACCGCATCCTCGCGGGCGGCGTTCTCGCCATCGAGGAAGAGCACGACATCGTCTATCGCGAGGCACCCGCTCCGGGCAGCGCTCCGCCGGTGGCCGTGCCGGCGCCGCCCTGCGCCACCGCGCCGTGGCGCCGTCGCATCGAGCCGGACGCGGTGCTGCTGTTCCGCTATTCGGCGCTGACCGCGAACGGGCATCGCATTCACTACGACCACCCCTATGTCACGGGGGTCGAGGGCTATCCCGGCCTGGTCTTCCACGGGCCCCTGACCGCCACGCTGCTCATGGCGCTGGCCGAGACCGGGTTCGGACGGCCCTTGACGCGCTTCGAATTCCGCAACAAGGCCCCGCTCTTCGCGGATGCGCCCTTCGAGATCGCCGGCATGCCGGACGCCGGCGGTGACGCCGCGACGCTGTGGGCGGCGACGCCCGCGGGCGGGCTGGCGACGGAGGCCCGCGCGGTCGCATGAACCGCCCGCGGCCCGCGATCGAACTGGACAGGATGCCGGGGCGGCGGCCGGGTGCGGCGACGCGCGCCTGCGACCATCCCGGCTGCGTCGCGGCGGGCGAATTCCGCGCGCCGCGCTCGCGCAAGCAGCTGAACGAGTTCTACTGGTTCTGCCTGGAGCATGTTCGCGCCTACAACCAGACCTGGGACTATTACCGCGGCATGTCGCCGGAGGAGATCGAACGCGAGCGCCGCCGCGACACGGTGGGGCAGCGTCCGACCTGGCCGATGGGGTCGCGTCGCGAGGGCGTGCTCAAGGCGCGGCTCCACGGGCTCGATCCGGACGCCATCGACGCCGCCCTGCGCCGGTTGATGGGCGACGACGAGGCGCCGCCGCGGCGCACCCGCCCGGCGACGCCGGAGGAGGAGGCCCTGCGGACCCTCGACCTCGCGCCCGGCGCGACGCCCGCCGAGATCAAGGCGCGCTACAAGGAACTGGCCAAACGTCATCATCCCGATGCGAACGGGGGCGACAAGGCGGCCGAAGAGCGGCTAAAATCCATCAACCAGGCATACACGCTCCTGAAATCGCAGGCGTTCGGCGTCCGACAGGCGCCCAGCCGCTAGCCCGCCGGACCGGCGGCGACCCGCGGCCTCGCCAGACGCGTCCGGTGGTGTGGATGGCGGGTAACGAAATCGCGGCTCCGGCCGCCCTGTCCGAGGATTGCACCGATGGCTACCGCTTCCGCCGAGAGCTTTGTCCCGAACCTGCCCGACACGAAGGTCAAGGTCCGCGACGTGTTCGGCATCGATTCGGATCTCGAGGTCCCCGCCTACTCGAAGCCGTCGGACCATGTCCCGGCGGTCGACGACGCCTACCGGTTCGACCGCGAGACCACGCTCGCGATCCTGGCGGGCTTCGCCTACAACCGTCGCGTCCTCGTCCAGGGCTATCACGGCACCGGCAAGTCGACCCATATCGAGCAGGTCGCGTCGCGTCTGAACTGGCCCTGCATCCGGGTCAATCTGGACAGCCACATCAGCCGCATCGATCTCGTCGGCAAGGACGCGATCGTCCTCAAGGACGGCAAGCAGGTCACCGAGTTCCGCGAGGGCATCCTGCCCTGGGCGCTGCAACACCCTTGCGCGCTCGTCTTCGACGAGTACGACGCCGGCCGCGCCGACGTCATGTTCGTGATCCAGCGCGTTCTCGAGGTCGAGGGCAAGCTGACGCTGCTCGATCAGAGCCGCGTCATCCGCCCGCATGCCGCGTTCCGGCTCTTCGCCACCTCGAACACGGTCGGGCTTGGCGACACGACCGGGCTCTATCACGGCACGCAGCAGATCAACCAGGGTCAGATGGATCGCTGGAACATCGTCGCGACGCTGAACTACCTGCCGCACGACGAGGAGGTCCGGATCGTGGCCGCCAAGAGCCCGACCTGGAACACGGCCGAGGGGCGCAAGACGCTGTCGGCGATGGTCGCGCTGGCCGATCTCACCCGCGCCGGCTTCGTCGCCGGCGACCTGTCGACGGTCATGAGCCCGCGCACGGTCATCACCTGGGCCGAGAATGCCCGTATCTTCAACGACGTCGCCTTCGCCTTCCGCATCACCTTCCTGAACAAGTGCGACGAGGTCGAGCGCGCCACCGTGGCCGAATACTATCAGCGCTGCTTCGGCACCGAGCTGGACATGGGATCGGGCAAGGCGCGCCTCGCCTGAGCGGCGCGCGGAGAACGGGCACGCCATGGCGAACAAACCGAGCGACGGTCCGGTCGAGGCCTTCCGTCAGGTGACGGCGGCGGCGATGCGCGCGATCGCGCGCGAGCCGGAATTGCAGGTCACCTTCGCGCCGGAGCCCGCCGGGCTGCGCGGCAACGAGGCGCGGTTGCCCGCGCCGTCGCGCGAGGTCGCCCGCGAGGAGGCGGCGGTGATCCGCGGCGAGGCCGACGCGATCAGCCTCAAGCTGCGCTTCCATGACGAGGTCCTGCACCGGCGTCGCGCCCCGACCGGCGCGGTCGCGCGCCAGGTCTTCAACGCCGTCGAGCAGGCGCGCTGCGAGGCGCGCGGCGCGCGGCGCATGGCCGGCGTGGCCAACAACCTCGCCGCGGCGAGCGAGGAACGCTGTCGGACCCAGGGTTTCGCGCGGGTGACCGATCGCGAGGCGGCACCGCTGGTCGAGGCTGTCGGGCTTCTGGCCCGCGAGGCCTTCGCCGGCCAGCCGATCCCGCAATCGGCGCGGCGGATGGTCGATCTCTGGCGGCCCTGGATCGAGGCCAAGGCGGGCACGGATTTCGAACGCCTCGCCACGGCGATCGACAATCAGGCCGCCTTCGCGGATCTCGCGCGGCGGTTGATCGAGGATCTCGAACTCGGCGAGCCGGAGGCGTCGGAGGCCGAGGCCGACGAGGATCAGGGCCAGGGTCAGCAGGAGCAGGACCAGGCCCAGCAGGGCACGCAGGGCGAAGCCGAGCAGGACACCGCCGATGACGGGATGAGCGGCGAGAGCCGCGAGGAAGCCGGCGACGAAGGCGCCGAAGGGGCGGCCGAGGATACCGAGGGCGAGGATGGCGTCGGCATGGGCGAGGACGGCCCGGAGCGCCCCGGGCGCCGCTGGCGTCCCCAGAACGACTGGTCGGACCAGAACGCACAGCCGAGCTATCGATCCTTCACGACCGAATTCGACGAGGTGGTCGACGCAGAGAGCCTGTGCGACGCCGAGGAGCTGGCGCGGCTACGGCTGCATCTCGACCAGCAACTCGGCCATCTGCAGAGCGTGATCGGGCGTCTCGCGAACCGCCTCCAGCGCCGTCTGCTCGCCAAGCAGAACCGCTCCTGGGAATTCGATCTCGAGGAGGGAATGCTGGACGCCGCGCGGCTGTCGCGCGTGGTCACGAACCCTGCCTATCCGCTGTCGTACAAGCGTGAACTCGACACCGAGTTCCGCGACACGGTCGTCGCGCTTCTGATCGACAATTCCGGCTCGATGCGCGGCCGGCCCATCACTGTCGCCGCGATGTCCGCCGACATCCTGGCGCGTACCCTCGAACGCTGCGGCGTCAAGGTCGAGATTCTCGGCTTCACCACGCGCGCGTGGAAGGGCGGACAGAGCCGCGAGCGCTGGATGGCCGCCGGCAAGCCGGCGTCGCCCGGCCGTCTCAACGACCTGCGGCACATCGTCTACAAATCGGCCGATGCTCCGTGGCGCCGCGCGCGCCGTTCGCTCGGTCTCATGCTGCGCGAGGGGCTGCTCAAGGAGAACATCGACGGCGAGGCGCTGCTCTGGGCGCATGAGCGCCTGCTGCCGCGGTCGGAAAAGCGCAAGATCCTGATGGTCATCAGCGACGGCGCGCCGGTCGACGATTCGACGCTGTCGGTCAATCCCGGGAACTATCTCGAGAAGCACCTGCGCGAGGCGATCGAGTACATCGAGACGCGCTCGCCCGTCGAATTGACCGCGATCGGCATCGGTCATGACGTGACGCGCTATTACCGCCGCGCGGTGACGATCGTGGACGCCGAGCAACTCGGCGGGACGATGCTCGAGAAGCTGGCCGAACTCTTCGAGGACGACGAGCAGCCGCAGGCGCGCGGGCGCGGTCGCCGCCGCGCCTGAGCGCGGTCGCCCGGGGGGCATCGACAAGCCGCGCCGGGAGTCGCATCCTGCGGGCGTTCCGTCACACCGGAGTTCCGAGATGAAGTGTTTTCGCATCGTCGCCGCATGCGCGATGGCGTTGGCCCTGGTTTTTCCCTGGGCCGCGCCTGCCCAGAAACCCGAGCGCTGGACCCTGACGATCCTGCACTCGAACGACACGCATTCGCGGCTGCAGGCGGTGAACCGCTTCGACTCGACCTGCACCGACAAGGAAAAGGCCGAAAAGCAATGCTTCGGCGGCATGGCGCGACTCGCCCACAAGGCGCACGAAATCCTCGACGAGGTGAAGGCGGCCAAGGGCAACGCCCTGTTCCTCGATGCCGGCGATCCGTTCCAGGGTTCGTTGTTCTACACGCACTACAAGGGCAAGGCCGAACTCGCGGTCATGAACCTGATGCGCTACGACGCGATGGCCATCGGGAACCATGAATTCGACGACGGTCCGAAGCCGCTGGCGGAGTTCATCCGCGGCGCCAGATTCCCGGTCGTCAGCGCGAATATCCGCGCCGCGAACGATCGCGACCTGGCTGGCCGGATCCGCAGCTCCGTGGTCGTCACGCGCGGTGGCCGCAAGATCGGCATCGTCGGCGTCACCACCGAGGATACGCCGAGCATCGCCAATCCCGGCCCGAACATCCGTTTCGTCAAGGCCGAGACCGCGCTGCGACCGGTCATAGACCGGTTGCGGCGCGATGGCGTCGACATCATCGTCGCCCTGTCCCATCTCGGGCTTGCCCGCGACAAGGAGATCGCGGCCGCGGTGGAGGGCATCGACGTGATCGTCGGCGGCCATAGCCACACCTTGCTGTCGAACAGCATCCAGGGGGCGGCGGGGCCGTATCCGGTCGTGGCGAAGTCGCCGCGCGGATCCAATGTGCTGATCGTCCAGGCCTATGCGTACACGCGCTATCTCGGCCGGATCGATGTCACCTTCGACCGCAAGGGCGTCGCGCAGGCCTGGAGCGGCGACCCGATCCCGCTGGTGCAGGACATTCCGGAAGACCCCAAGGTCGCGGCGGAGATCACGCGACTCGCCGGACCTCTGGAGGCGGTGCGCACCCGCGTCATCGGCGCGGCGGCGGCGGATCTCGTGCAGGCGAATTGCCGCAAGGAGGAATGCCTGATGGGCAGCGTCATCGCCGACGCGATCCTCGACAAGGTGAAGCATCTCGGGGTGACCGCGGCGATCCAGAACGGCGGCGGCGTCCGCGCGGCGATCGGCAAGGGCGAGGTGACGATGGGGCATGTCCTGACGGTCCTGCCGTTCCAGAACGTGATCGCCACCATGGGCATCAAGGGCAGCGACCTCGTCGCCGCGCTCGAGAACGGTGTCGGTGGCGTGGAAACCGGCGCGGGCCGTTTCCCGCAGGTCGCGGGCATGCGTTATGTCTGGGATCCGGCGGCACCGGCCGGCAAGCGCATCGTCGCGGTCGAGATGCGCCGGGCCGATGGCAGCTTCGCGCCGCTCGATCCGGTGGCCATCTACAAGATCGCCACGAACGAGTTCATGCGCCGCGGCGGCGACGGGTACACGATCTTCCGCGACCGCGCGATCGATCCCTACGATTTCGGGCCCGGCTTGGAAGATACGGTCGCGGCCTATATCCAGGCCCGGTCGCCGATCGCGGCGACAGTCGAGGGGCGCATCCGGACCAAGTGATCCCGCGCCAGTCCCTTTCCCCGAGGAGGACGAGTTCCATGCCCGACGATTCCCATAAATCACTTTTCCCGGCCGCCGAGCGCCTCGGTCGCCGTGGCTTCCTGGGCGCATCGGCCGTCGCCGGCTACACGCTGGCGGCGGGGCCGATCCAGGCACAGACCGTGATCCGGACGGACCCCGCGGGGCTCACCGCCGGCGACATCGTGATCCCCACGGCGACGGGCGCGATGGGCGGCTACCGGGCCAAGCCCGCGACCGGCGGCAATCTTCCGGTCGTGGTGGTGATGATGGAGGTCTTCGGCCTTCATGAATGGATCAAGGATGTCTGCCGCCGCTTCGCGAAGGCGGGATATCTCGCGGTCGCCCCCGATTACTATTTCCGTCAGGGCAAGCTCGAAGGCGCGACCGATTTCCAGACCCAGATCGCGCCCATCGTCATGCGCAAGCCGGATGACGAGTTGATCGCCGATCTCGATGCCACGATCGCCTTCGCGGGCGCGGATGGCGGCGATCTGGCGCGGGTCGGGGTCACGGGGTTCTGCCGTGGCGGCCGCAACACGATCGTCTACGCCGCCGAGGGTACCAAGGCGCGCGCGGCGGTCGCCTGGTACGGCGGCAACCTCACAACCTCCAACGAGTTCCTGACCCGCAAGCCGGTCGACGTCGCGGCGCGGATCCGCGTCCCGTTGCTCGGCCTCTATGCGGGGGACGACCCGGGCATCCCGCCCGATCAGGTCGAGATGCTCAAGGCGGCGCTGGCGAAATCCGGTCAGACATGGGACCTCGTCGTCTATCCCGGGGCGAAGCACGGCTTTCTGGCGGATTACCGGGCGTCGTACAGCGCCGAGGCGTCGGCCGCCGCATGGCCGCGTTGCCTGGCTTGGTTCAAGGAGCATGGCGTGGCCTGACCGGGCTCGCCATTGTCCCGGGCCTCGTCAGAGAGTCGTGGGCAGGGGATAACGAAAAAGCCGCCGCGGGACCCCGCGGCGGCTTTTGTCTTCGTGCGCTCCCGCATCGAGCGGGAGGGCGGCGCCTCAAGCGGCGACTTCGCTCGCAGCCTTGCGGGCCTTGGCGCGCACGATGCGCGCGCGCAGGCGGCCGAGCGCGGGATCGAGCTTCGTCTTCGCCTGCGCCGTTATCCAGGCATCGATCCCGCCCGCCGCCTCGATGGTGCGCAGCCCGCTCGTCGACAGGCGGACCTGGACGCTCGCGCCCAGCGCGTCGGAGAGCAGCGAGGCCATCTGCAGATTGGGCAGGAAGCGGCGCTTGGTCTTGTTGTTGGCGTGGCTGACATTCCTGCCGACCAGGATCGTCTTGCCGGTGACGGCGCAGCGACGGGACATCGCGGTATTCCTTCGATCAGAAGACGCGACCGGGCACCCGACCCGGGTTCCCAGCGCAAAACAGAGCGCGGTGTTTAAGGGACACCGTGCGGCGGGTCAAGCCTCGCGCCGCGCCCGTCCAGGAACGCGGCGAGGACCTGCCGGGCGGCTGCGACCGGGGATACGCGACTGGCCGCGACGCCGGTTTCCAGGTCGGGCAGAAGCGCAGCGGCGCGGCTATCGGCGGCGAGTTCCGCGCGCAGCGCGGATTCGATCTCGCGCCACATCCATGCGATCGCCTGGCGGGCGCGCCGGTCGGCCAACCGGTCTTCTCCGAGCGTGGCGCGGAACCGGGCGATCGCGTCCCAGACGGCGTCCAGCCCGGTGCGGGAGAGCGCCGACACGAGCAGCACCGGCGGCGTCCAGTCGGCATGCGCGTGGCGCAGCAACTGGAGCGCGGCACGGTATTCCGCCGCCGCGCGGCCAGCCGCGGCGGCGAGATCGCCATCGGCCTTGTTGACCACGACGATGTCGGCGATCTCGACGATGCCCTTCTTGATGCCCTGCAATTCGTCGCCGCCGCCGGGCGGCAGGACGAGCAGGAAGAGATCGACCATGTCGGCGACGGCGATCTCGGACTGGCCGACGCCGACGGTCTCCACGATCACGACGTCGAACCCCGCGGCCTCGCAGAGCAGGCCGGCCTCGCGGGTCCGCCGCGCCACGCCACCGAGCGTGCCGCCGGCCGGCGAGGGGCGGATGAAGGCGCGCGAGTCGCGCGCCAGCAACTCCATGCGCGTCTTGTCGCCGAGGATCGAGCCGCCCGTCAGCGGCGAGGACGGATCGATGGCGAGGATCGCCGGGCGATGTCCGCGCGCGATCAAGAACAGTCCGAAGGCCTCGATGAAGGTCGATTTGCCGACGCCGGGCGCGCCGGAGATCCCGATGCGGACCGCGCGCCCCGTGCGCGGCATCGACCGTGCCAGGAGCGCATCGGCAGCGGCGCGATGATCGGGGCGCTGCGACTCGACCAGGGTGATCGCGCGGGCGAGTGCGCGGCGGCCACCGGCCGCGAGGCCCGCGGCGAGCGCCTCGATGTCCGGCGGCGCGCTGCCGCCGGCTCTCACGACAGGCCCTTGCGGCCCATCTCGAGGAATTTCTCGCGTCGCCGCGTGCGCAGCACCTCGCCGCCGAGCGGTGCGAGGTCGCGCAGATGCGTGGCGATCGACTTGCCCACCGCTGCGATCGTGGCCGCCGGTTCGCGATGCGCGGCGCCCAGCGGCTCGCCGATGATCTCGTCGATCACGCCCAGCTTGTAGAGATCCTGCGCGGTAAGCTTCAGCGCTTCGGCCGCATCGGGCGCGTTCTCGCGCGTGCGCCAGAGTATCGATGCGCAGCCTTCCGGGCTGATCACCGAATAGATCGCGTATTCGAGCATCAGGACGCGATTGGCGGCGCCGATCGCGACCGCGCCGCCCGAGCCGCCCTCGCCGATGACGACGGCGACGAACGGCACCTTGATCGTCAGGCAGACATCGATGGCGCGGGCGATGGCCTCGGCCTGTCCGCGCGCCTCGGCGTCGATCCCCGGATAGGCACCGGAGGTGTCGATGAAGGCGACGACCGGCAGCCGGAAGCGGTCGGCGAGCCCCATGAGGCGCTGCGCCTTGCGATACCCCTCGGGCCGCGCCATGCCGAAATTATGCTTCACACGGGTTTCGGTGTCGTGGCCGCGCTCCTGGCCCAGGACGACGCAGGACCGTCCGTCGACGCGTCCGATGCCCCCGAGGATGGCGAGGTCGTCGCCGAAGAGCCGGTCACCGGCGAGCGGGGTCCAGTCCTCGACCAGCGCGCCGATATAGTCGACGGCATGGGGCCGTTCCGGATGCCGGGCGACCTGAACCTTCTGCCACGGCGTCAGCCTCGCGTAGGTCTGCCGAAGCTGGCGCTCGACCTTCTGCTGAAGACGAGCGACTTCGTCGGCGATGTTGAGGTTCGAGGAGCCGGAAAGATGCCGCAGCTCCTCGATCTTGCCCTCGAGTTCGGCGATCGGCTTCTCGAAGTCGAGATACTGGGCCATGCCGGATGCGTCTCCGTCAGCCGGCGGCCGGTTCGTGCGCCACCACCCAGTCATAGGCGGGCAGCGTCAGGAATTCGACGAAGCGCGAGGCCTCGCTCCATTCGCGGAACATCTTCGCGGCTTCCTTGAAGCGGGTCTTGCGGAACGCCGCGCCCAGGCGCGCTTCGATCTTCGCGACCTCGTCGGCGAGCAGGGCCCGGAACAGCGCGCGGTCGATGACCCGGCCATCCTCGAGCGTCGCGCCATGGTGCAATTGCTGCCAGATCTGGGCGCGGCTGATCTCGGCGGTGGCCGCGTCCTCCATCAGGTGGTTCAGCGGCACGCAGCCGATGCCACGCAGCCACGCCTCGACATAGCCGATGCCGATGGTGATGTTCTGACGCAGCCCGGCCTCCGTGCGCACGCCGTCCGGCACGCGCAGCAGGTCGGCGGCGGTCACCGCGACATCCTGGCGGCGGCGATGGATCTGGTTGGATGTCGGCATGATCCGGTCGAAGATCTCCTTCGCCACCGCCACCAGGGCGGGATGGGCGACCCAGGTGCCGTCATGTCCGTCCGTGGCCTCGCGCTCCTTGTCGGCGCGCACCTTGGCCATGGCCGCGTCGTTGGCGGCAGGGTCGTCCTTGATCGGGATCTGCGCCGCCATGCCGCCCATCGCGTGGACGCCGCGATTATGGCAGGTGCGGATCAGCAGTTGCGAATAGGACCGCATCATGTGCGTCGTCATCGTCACCTGCGCGCGATCCGGCATGATCCGGTCGGCAGAGCGCGCGAATTTCTTGATGAACGAAAAGATGTAGTCCCAGCGGCCGCA
>CAIOSQ010000073.1 GCA_903860935.1 uncultured Rhodospirillales bacterium
ATTGGGGATCGTTATTGCGCCAATACGCATGGGCTGTGCCGCCCCTGATCGACACTGATCCCGCCCGCCGGCGCCGCGACCAACGCGCCTGCCAACCCGAACACGCCGGGGACCACACGCCAGGACCAAGAATCGGGCGCACTTGCGCGCGCCGCCGCCGCCGAATCCGCCTCCGCACCGACATTTGACATGCAAGGGCGGATGGCGTTTGTTTTCCTATCGAGCCGCCGGCCCGCCATGCCCGCGCAACGCCTCCTCTGCCGTCGGCGCGACGGCGGGCGCGCAGGAGAGCACAAGGGCGAGGGCCGCGGCGATGGCGAGGGCAGGACGCATGGGACGAAGCCTCGCAGGGAGGAAGCGCTGCGGGAAGATGGCATCGCGGCGGGCCGTGACAAGCGCGAAGCCGGTCATCTACGCTGGTCGCGGGGGAGACGGGGATCGATGCATCGTTACGTGCTGAAGCGGCTCGTGCACCTCGTGCCAGTGCTGTTCGTCGTCAGCGTCGTGGTCTTCTCGATCACGCTGCTGCTGCCCGGGGATCCGACGCTCGCGATCCTCGGCGAACAGGCGAGCCAGGCCGAGCGCCTCGCGCTGCGCGAGAAGATGGGCCTCGACCGCCCGGTGCTCGTCCAGTACGCCACCTGGCTCGGCCAGGCGCTGGCCGGCGACCTCGGGCGCTCGCTGCGCACGCAGGAGGCCGTGTCCGAGATGCTGGCCGCGCGCATGCCCGTGACGCTGCAGCTGACGCTCGGCGCGATCGTGCTGGCGGTGGTCGTCGGCGTGCCGCTCGGCATCCTCGCCGCGCTGCGCCGCAACTCCTGGCTCGACATGCTGTGCTCCGCGGTCGCGATGAGCGGCGTCGCCCTGCCCTATTTCTGGACCGGGATGCTGCTCATCATCCTCTTCTCGCTCGTGCTGCGCTGGCTTCCGCCCTCCGGCTACGTGCCGCTGCTGCAGGACCCGGTCGGGAACCTCAAGCTCATGATCCTGCCGACGCTCACGGTCGGCGCGGCGATGTCGGCCCTGGTGATGCGCCAGACGCGCACCGCGATGCTGCAGGTCCTGTCGCAGGACTTCATCCGCACCGCGCGCGCCAAGGGCGTGTCGGAGGCGCGCGTCGTGCTGCGCCACGCGCTGCGCAACGCGCTGATCCCCGTGATCACCGTGATCGGCCTGCAGACCGGCGCGCTGGTCGGCGGCGCCGTCGTGACCGAGACCGTGTTCGGCATGCCCGGCCTCGGCCGGATGGTCGTGGAGGGGATCTTCGAGCGCGACTTCGCGGCCGTGCAGGGCGCGATCCTCGTGATCGTCGCCGGGGTCCTCGCCGTCAACCTCGCGACCGACCTCTGCTACGCGGCCCTCGACCGGAGGATCAAGCTGTGAGCACCCCGGCGATCGCGGCCACCGTGCCTTCCGAGGGCGCCTTCGCGCGCACGGCGCGCAGGCTCATGGCGCACCGGCTCGGGCGTATCGGCCTCCTCGTCTCGGCGCTCGTCGCCTTCTGCGCCGCCTTCGCGCCCTGGGTCATGCCGCACGATCCGGCAGGCATCGACTACGAGGCCATCCTCGCCGCGCCGCACGCGAAATACTGGCTTGGCACCGACGAGCTCGGCCGCGACATCCTCTCGCGCATCATCGAGGGCGCGCAGGTCTCGGTCCAGGTCGTCTTCCTCGCGATCGCGCTCGCCTTCGTCGCCGGGTCGCTGGTCGGCCTCGCCTCCGGCTATTTCGGCGGCATGGTCGACGACGTGGTGATGCGCGTCATGGACGGGCTCCTCGCCTTCCCGATCCTCGTCCTGGCGCTGGCCATCGTCGCGGTCCTCGGGCCCGACCTCGTCAACGCGATGATCGCCATCGCGATCGTCAACGTGCCGGGCTTCGCGCGGCTCGTGCGCGGCCAGGTGCTGTCGATCCGGGAACTCGAGTTCGTGCAGGCCGCGCGCGCGCTCGGCGCCTCGGACCTGCGCATCATGCTGCGCCACATCCTGCCGAGCGTGGTCGGCAACGTCGTCGTCTACGCCTCGCTGCGCGCCTCGACGGCGCTGATCACCGAATCCTCGCTGTCCTTCCTCGGCCTCGGCGCGCAGCCGCCGACGCCGACCTGGGGCGGCATGCTGGCGACGGGCATGCAGTACTGGGACGCGTGGTGGATGAGCGTCTTCCCCGGCCTCGCGATCTTCCTGAGCGCGCTTGCGCTCAACTTCCTCGGCGACGGCCTGCGCGACGCGATGGACTCGCGCCTGCAGGACTGAGCGCGCCTCAGGCGAGTTCCGCGGCCCTCAGGCAGGCCGACATGTGGCCGGGCGCGCGCGTCTCCAGCGCCGGCACCTCGCGCGCGCAGGCCTCCGTCGCGTGCGGGCAGCGCGTGCGGAAGACGCAGCCGGAGGGCGGCGCCATGGGGCTCGGTATCTCGCCGCCCAGCAGGATCCGCTCGCGACGCGCATCGGGGTCGGGCACCGGGATCGCGGAGATCAGCGCCCGCGTGTAGGGATGCGAGGGACTGGCGAAGACGCGCTCGGCGTCGCCGATCTCGACGATCCGGCCGAGATACATGACCGCGACGCGCGTCGCGACGTGGCGCACCACGGCGAGGTCGTGCGCGATGAAGAGCAGCGCGATGCCGAAGCGCCTCTGCAGGTCGTCGAGCAGGTTCACGATCTGCGCCTGGATCGAGACGTCGAGCGCGGAGACCGGCTCGTCGGCGACGATGAACTCCGGCCGCACCGCCAGCGCGCGTGCGATGGCGAGGCGCTGGCGCTGGCCGCCGGAGAACTCGTGCGGGAAGCGGCGCCCGTACTCGGGCCGCAGGCCGACGGTCGCGAGCAGTTCCTCGACGCGCGCGCGCCGCGCCACGCCATCCGGCTCGAGGCCATGGATGACCATCGCCTCCTCGAGCATGTCGGCGACGCGCAGGTGCGGGTTCAGCGACGAGTACGGATCCTGGAAGACGATCTGCATGCGCCGGCGAAAGGCGCGCATCTCGCGCGCGCCCAGCCCGAGCAGGTCGACGCCGTCGAAGCGCACGCTTCCCGCCGTCGGCTCGAGCAGGCGCAGCACCAGCCGGCCGGTGGTGCTCTTGCCGGAGCCGGATTCGCCGACAAGCGCCAGCACCTCGCCGCGGCCGATCGAGAAGGAGACGTCCTCGACGGCGCGCACGTGGCCGACCGTCCGCGGCACGACGATGCCCTCGCGCACGGGGAACCACTTGCGCAGGCCGTTCACCTCGAGCAGCGGGGCCGTC
>CAIOSQ010000074.1 GCA_903860935.1 uncultured Rhodospirillales bacterium
CGCCGAGGCGAGACGGCGGCACCGGGCATCGAGCGTCCCGTAGGTCATCCGGCGCCGCCCGTGGATCACGGCGACGCGATCGGGAAAGATCGCAGCGGCGCGGGCCAGGAAAGCCACGGGGCTCAACGGTTCCATGTTGGCCGGTCGTGGTCCCAGACCGCGCTCGAAGATGTCCTGGTCCGGCGCCGTGTCGCGCATGTCTCGCCGCTCCTTGCAGGCCATCGGTTTCCGCCGGGCCGTGCCGTGCCAGTATGCCCGCCCGCCGCGCCGAGCGTCGACACCCGGATGTCCATCGCCTAGGTTGCGGCGATGATCATCGACATCGTGTCCGACGTCATCTGCCCCTGGTGCTTCATCGGCAAGCGCCGCCTCGAGTCCGCCCTTGCATCCTGGACGGAAGACGAGGTGCAGGTCTCCTGGCGTCCGTACCAGCTCAACCCGGACATGCCCCGCGAGGGGATCGAACGAGAGGCCTATCTGCGGGCGAAATTCGGCGACGCGGGCGGTGGGGGGCGCTTCCTCCAGGTCGCGGCCGCAGGGGCGGACGTCGGCATAGACTTCGCCTTCGACCGCATCCGGCGCACGCCGAGCACGCTGCAGGCCCATCGTCTGATCCGCTGGTCGGCCGCGCTGGACGCGCAGGACGCGATGGTCGAGGCCCTGTTCAGAGCGTATTTCCTCGCTGGCGAGGACATCGGCGACGATGCGACGCTCATCCGCGTCGCGCATGGCGCCGGCTTCGACGCGGACACCGTCGCCGTCTATCTGGCCTCCGACCAGGACGCCGAACAGATCCGCGCCGAGGACGCCTTCGCGCGTCAGATCGGGATTTCCGGCGTGCCGTGCTTCATCGTCGACCGCAAATTCGCCCTGTCCGGCGCGCAGCCGCCGCAGGCCTTCCACGAGGTCTTCGAAGCGGCGCGCCGCGAGCGCGACACGCCGACCCCCGACCTCGTCTGACGCAAGCGGCCCGTCGCGCGCGGTTCAGGCCGCGAGGCGCGCGAGGTCGGCGATCAGGCGGGCGACGCCCTTCATGCGCTCGCGCGCGTTGTCCCAGTCGGCGACATGCACGAGCTTCTGGTCGGGCCGGACCTTCATCGATGCCGCGTCGCGCGTGATGAACGCCACCAGCTTTTCCGGCCGCGCGAAGCGGTTGCCGCGGAACGCCACCACCGCGCCCTTCGGACCGGCATCGATCTTCTCGACGCCGGCATGGCGGCAGAGCTGCTTGACGGCGACGACCTCGAGCAGGTTCTGGACCTCGACGGGCAGCTGTCCGAAGCGGTCGACCAGTTCGGCGGCGAAGGCGTCGAGTTCGGCGCGCTCCGCGAAGGACGACAGGCGGCGATACAGACCGAGTCGCACCGACAGGTCGGCGACATAGGTCTCCGGAATGAGGACCGCCATCCCGATATTGATCTGCGGCGACCATTCGCCATCGCTGGCCTCGCCGGTGCCGTCCTCGCGCGCCGCTGTGACCGCCTCCTCCAGCATATGCTGATAGAGCTCGATGCCCACTTCGCGGATATGGCCGGATTGCTCGTCGCCGAGCATGTTGCCGGCGCCGCGAATGTCGAGATCGTGCGACGCCAGCTGGAAGCCGGCGCCGAGCGAGTCGAGGGTCTGCATGACGTCGAGGCGCTTCTGCGCGGTCTGGTTCAGGACGCGGTCGTGCGGGATCGTGAGATAGGCATAGGCGCGCAGCTTGGAACGTCCGACGCGGCCGCGCAGCTGGTAGAGCTGGGCGAGGCCGAAGATGTCCGCGCGATGCAGCACGATCGTGTTCACCCGCGGCATGTCGAGACCTGATTCGACGATGTTCGTCGACAGCAGGATGTCGAAGCGGCCCTCGGTGAAGGCGCTGATCGTGTCCTCCAGGACGCCGGGCGACATCTGCCCATGGGCAACGGCGATCGAGCATTCGGGGACGAGGTCGCGCAGGCGCTGCTGCACCTGGTCCAGATCCTCGATCCGCGGGCACACATAGAAGATCTGCCCGCCGCGGAAGCGCTCGCGCATGATCGCTTCGCGGATGACGACAGGATCATAGGGCAGCACGAAGGTGCGCACGGCAAGGCGATCGATCGGCGGGCTCGCGATGATCGACATGTCGCGCACGCCCGACAGCGCCATCTGCAAGGTGCGCGGGATCGGCGTCGCGGTCAGCGTGAGGACATGAACATTCGCCTTGAGCTGCTTGAGGCGCTCCTTCTGGGAAACGCCGAAATGCTGCTCCTCGTCGACGATCAGCAGGCCGAGATCCTTGAAGGCGATGCTTTTGGACAGCACCGACGTCGTCCCGACGACGATGTCGACGCGGCCTTCCGCGAGGTCCTTCTTGGTCTGCGTCGTCTCCTTGGCGCCGACGAGCCGCGACAATTGCGCGATCCGTAGCGGCAGACCGCCGAATCGCTGCGCGAAATTGCGGAAATGCTGGCGTGCGAGCAGCGTCGTGGGCACGACGATGGCGACCTGGTGGCCCGCCATCGCGGCAACGAAGGCCGCGCGCAGCGCGACCTCGGTCTTGCCGAAGCCGACATCGCCGCAGATCAGCCGGTCCATCGGCCGGCCCGAGGCGAGATCGGTGAGCGTGTCCTCGATCGCGCGCGCCTGATCCTCGGTCTCCGGGTACGGGAAGCGCGCGCAGAATTCGGCGAACAGCCCCTCAGGCGGCTCCATCGTGTCGCCTTGCCTGAGACGCCGCTCGGCCGCGATGCGGACCAGGGCATGCGCGATCTCGGTGATGCGCCGCTTGACCCGCGCTTTGCGCTGTTGCCAGCCGACGCCGCCGAGTTTGTCGAGCGCCGAGCCCGCTTCTTCCGATCCGAAGCGCGACAGCACGTCGATGTTTTCGACCGGCACGAAGAGCCGGTCGTTGTCGGCATAGGCAAGCTTCAGGCAGTCATGCGGTGCGCCGCCCGCGGTGATCGTGACCAGCCCCTCGAAACGGCCGACGCCATGGTCGATATGCACCACGAGATCGCCGGGCGACAGCGTCGACGCCTCGGCGATGAAGTTCTCGGCGCGCACGCGGCGCCGGGCGGCGCGGATCAGGCGCTCGCCGAGGATGTCCTGTTCGCTGACGATGACAAGGTCGTCGCACTGGATCCCGCGTTCGAGCCCCAGAACGGTCATGCCGATGCGGCGTGGCGGCAGCGCGGAAAGTTCTGCGAAGGACGCCACGGCCTGGCTGTCGGCGCAGCCATGCTCCGCGAGCAAGGTCTGCAGCCGGTCGCGCGCGCCGGCGCTGTAGCCGGCCACCACAACGCGGCGCCCGCGACCAAGCTCGGCGAATACATGATCGCGAACCGCGTCGAAGACGTTGGTGCCGGTCTTCGCCTGCGTACGTGCCTCGGCGAAGCTCTGCCCCAGGCGCCCGCCGAGATCCCAACTCTCCGCGCTTTCGGTCGCCGCCGCGAAGGGCGAGAAAGATGCGACGGACTGACGGCTCAAGCGCTGCCGCCATTCCTTCGCCGTCAGATAGAGGCGGTCAGGCAGGAGCGGCCGATAGGACGGCCCATCGCCGTCCTTGCGCTTCGCGAATTCGGCGCGCGCGGCATAGGCCTCGTCGATCTGCTCGATCCGGGCGACCAGGGCCTCGTCGGCCTGATGGTCGAGCGTCACGACCGCGTCGGCCGCGTAGTCGAAAAGTGTCTCGAGGCCGCCGTGGAACAGCGGCAGCCAATGCTCGAATCCGCCATAGCGGCGTCCCGCGCTGATCGCCTCGTAGAGCGGATCGGAGGCGCCTCCCGCCCCGAACAATTCCCGATAGCCGGTGCGGAAACGTTCGATGGACGCGGGATCGAGCAGGACCTCGCTGACCGGCTCGAGGGTGAACAGACCCAGCCGGTCCGCGCTGATCTGCGTCGTCGGATCGAACCGGCGTATCGCCTCGAGCGTGTCGCCGAACAGGTCGAGCCGCAGCGGCTGCTGGGTTCCCGGCGGAAAGATGTCGATGATCCCGCCCCGCAGCGCGTATTCGCCTGGTTCGCGCACGGTGTCGCTGCGCATGTAGCCGTTGCGGGCGAGGAAGCCCGTCAACGACTCGAGCGAGATGCGCTCGCCGACGACCGCGCGAAAACCGCCGGAGGCGAACATTTCCCGTGGCGGCACGCGCTGCAGCACCGCGTTGACGGTCGTCACCACGACCCGGCCCTGGCGCGACCGCGCGGCGGGAGCCCGGGCGAGTTCGGCGAGCGCGGTTATGCGGCGGCTGACGACATCGCCGACCGGCGAGACGCGGTCATAGGGCAGGCAATCCCAGGCGGGGAAATCGAGAACCGGCAGGCCCGGCGCGAAGAACGACAGGGCCTCGACGATCTGCGCGCCGCGCGACGCCTCGCGGGCGACATGCAGGACCGTGCGGCCGGACGAAGCCGCCGCCGCGATGGCACGGGCATCGAGCCCCGGCGGTACGCCTGCCAGTTCGGTGCGCTTGCCCGGCGGCAGGGGAGGAAGATCGGTCACGATGCCATGTCGGCCGCGAAGCGGCGCAGCAGGGCCATCACGGCGTTGTCGTGCTCGGCCGGAACCGGCTCGCGGCCGATCGCCCAGGCATAGATCGCGGGGTCCGGTTCCTCGAGAAGGGCCTCGTAGAGGGCGAGGCCGGCCGAGTCGAGGCCGGGCAGCTCCTTGCGCGCGAACGCCCCGAGGAGAAGGTCTGTCTCCTTCATGCCCGTGTAGAGGCTGCGGTGGATGAGCCGCTTTCGGCGGATCTCGACGGGCTCTTCGATCATCGTGCGGCGCGCTTGGTCATGTCGGCGGGGGCGAATTGCGGTATGCATATAGGCCGATCGCGCGACGCTGTCAGCCGCGCCCTCGCCCAGCCCTGGTCCATGCGCCCGCAAATCCTCTTCCCCCTCTTCGCGCCGCTGAGTTCGCTGCCGGGCATGGGCCCGAAGCTGGCGCCCCTCATGGCGCGCGCGGTCGGCGGCGACAAGGTCGCGGATCTGATCTGGCACAAGCCCGCGGCTCTGGTCGATCGTCGCGCGACGCCGCCGATCGCCACGGCCGCGGACGGCGCGATCGCGACCCTGATCGTCACGGTCGACCAGCATCTTCCGCCCCGCAGGCCGTCCCTGCCCTACAAGATCCGCTGCCGCGACTCGTCCGGGTTCATCCAGCTGGTCTATTTCCGCGCCAAGGCCGATTGGCTCGCGACGCTTTTCCCGATGGGTGCGCAACGTGTCGTCAGCGGACGTATCGAGCGCTTCCGCGACGAGATCCAGATGTCCCATCCCGACCATGTCGGGCCGGTCGAGGACCTCGCGCGGATCGCCACCGTCGAGCCGGTCTACGGGCTCAGCGCCGGCGTGTCGTCGCGGATCATGACGCGCACCGTGCGCGCGGCGCTCGATCGCGTGCCCGATATCGGCGAGTGGCTCGATCCGACGTTGATGGCGCGCGAGCGCTGGCGTCCCTGGCGCGAGAGCCTGCTGGCCCTTCATGCGCCGCGGGATCTGGTGGACCTGATGCCGGACACGCCGTTGCGCCGTCGTCTCGCCTACGATGAACTTCTTGCGAGCCAACTCGCGCTGTTGCTGATCCGCGATCATCAGCGCCGCCAGCAGGGCCGCGCGCTGTGCGGCGATTCGAGCCTGCGCACCCGGGCGCTGGCCGCGCTTCCCTTCGCCCTCACCGGCGCGCAGGAACGGGCCATCGCGGATATCGAGCGCGACCTCGCGCGACCGGCGCGGATGCTGCGCCTCGTCCAGGGCGATGTCGGCAGCGGCAAGACGGTGGTCGCCTTCTTCGCGATGCTCATCGCCGCCGAGGCGGGCCGCCAGGCGGCGCTGATGGCGCCCACCGAGTTGCTGGCGCGGCAGCACCACGAGACGATCGCGCCGCTCGCCGCCGCGCTCGGGATCGACGTGGTCCTGTTGACGGGACGCGACAAGGGCAAAGGCCGCCGCGACTTGCTCGAGCGGCTCGCCAGCGGCGCGGCGCCGCTCGCCATCGGAACACATGCGCTGTTCCAGGACGATGTCGTGTTCGCGGATCTCGCGCTGGCGGTGATCGACGAGCAGCATCGCTTCGGCGTGCAGCAACGGCTTGCGCTGGCCTCCAAGGGCGACGGCGTCCATATCCTCGTCACGACGGCGACGCCGATCCCGCGCACGCTCATGCTCTGCGCCTATGGGGACATGGACAGCTCGCGTCTCGACGAGAAACCTCCTGGACGCAAACCCGTCGACACGCGGCTCGTCGCCCTGGAGCGGCTCGACGAGGTGGTGGGCGGATTGGCGCGGCAGGCCGATCGCGGCGTGAAGACCTTCTGGGTCTGCCCGCTGGTTGCCGAATCCGAGGAGAGCGATCTCGCGGCGGCGACGGAACGCGCGCGCATGCTTGCCGAGCTTCTCGGGCCGGAGCGTGTGGCGCTCGTCCATGGACGCATGAAGGGGGCCGAGAAGGACGCGGCGATGGCGGCCTTCGCCAGCGGCCCCGCTACCGTCCTCGTCGCGACCACGGTCATCGAGGTCGGGGTCGACGTTCCGGCGGCGAGCGTCATGGTCGTCGAGCATGCCGAACGCTTCGGCCTTGCGCAGCTGCACCAGTTGCGCGGGCGCATCGGGCGCGGCAGCGTCGCCTCGACCTGCCTCCTGCTTTATTCGACCCCGGTCGGGCAGGTCGCGAAGGCGCGCCTGTCGATCATGCGCGACACCGAGGACGGATTTCGCATCGCCGAGGAGGATCTCCGGTTGCGCGGCGCCGGAGAGGTGCTCGGGACGCGGCAGAGCGGCGTACCCGAGTTCCGAATGGCCGACCTCGCCCATCACGGCGATCTCGTCGCCATGGCGCGCGACGAGGCGAAGCTGATCATCGAGCGCGATGGCGGTCTCGAGGGCGCGCGTGGTCCGGCGCTGCGGACGCTGCTCTACCTCTTCGAGCGCGACGCCGCCGCGTCCTTGATCCGCTCGGGCTGAGGGTGGCGATGTTCACCGACCCCGGCGCCGCCGAGTGGATCCTCGGCGCGCTGCTCGTCCTCAGGCTTGCCGAATTCAGGCGCATCGGCGTAACGCCGCCAGCCCATGCGATCTTCCATGGTCTCTGGCTGGCGGTGCTGGTCGTGCTCGCGATCGGGCATGGCGCGGTGGAGGCCCCCTGGGCGGTCGCGGCGATCGCGCTGATGGGGCTGCGGGCCGCGCGGATGCTGCGTGGTGCGCGCACCCTGCCCATCGCTGCGACCTTCGCCGAACTCCTCGTGCTGCCCCTCGCCTTCGGGATCTGGCCGCTCGCGCTCGCGGGCGCGGCGCTTTACGCGCTGCTGCTGCGTTTCGCCGGGGAGTGAGAATCACCCGACCGGGGTGAGCAATTTTTCACCGGACAGATGCGCGCGCAGATTGTTGACCACCAGGTCTGCCATGGCGCCGCGCGTCTCGTTGGTGCCGCTGCCGACATGCGGCGCGAGGACCACGTTGTCGAGGCCCAGCAGCGCCTCCGGCACGTTCGGCTCGTCGGCGAAGACATCCAGCCCGGCTCCGCCAAGCCGGCCCGACACCAGCGCCTCGACAAGGGCGGGCTCGTCGACCACCGATCCACGCGACACGTTCACGAGAATGCCCTGCGGGCCGAGCGCCGCGATCACTTCGGCGCCGATCAGCCCCTTGGTGCCGGGGCCGCCAGGGACGATCACGATCATGAAGTCCACCGTGCGCGCCATCGCGACGAGATCGGGCATGTGGCGATACGGTACATCGGCCGCGTTACGGGCGTGGTAGCTGATGTCCATGTCGAAGGCCGCTGCCCGGCGGGCGACGACCTTGCCGATGCGGCCCATGCCGACGATCCCGAGGCGCTTGCCGGAGACCTTTGTGGCCAGGGCCTGATTGCCCAGGCGCTTCCACCGGCCGTCCCGGACATATCGGTCGGACAACGCGAGATGGCGCGCGGTCATCAGCAACAGCGCGATGCCGAGATCGGCGACGTCGTCGTTGAGCACATCGGGCGTGTTCGTCACGGCGATGCCGCGGGCGCGCGCCTGCGCGAGGTCGACGGCATCAACGCCGACGCCCATGACGCCGACGATCTCGAGATTGGGCAGGGCGCGCATCAGGTCGGAGGGGCAGCCGCTGAAGCCGGTGGTCTGGACGAAGCGCACGCGCTCCGCCACCGGCGCCACCGCCTCGACCCAGCGCGACCGGTCGGCGGGGAGCGCGTGGACGGTGAAGGTCTCCGCCAACTCGGCCATGGATTGCGGGCGCAGCGGCTCGATGCTGACCAGATCGGGCTTCATGTCGTGTGCTCCTCCGGGGTGTCTCGGATCAGGCCTTGAAGGTCTTGGAGAGGGCGTCCGCCGCCTTGACCATCAATCCGGAATCGCTGCCGACGGCGACGAACAGGAAGCCGGCATCGATCACGCGCCGCGCGAGATCCTGGTTCGGCGTCAAGAACCCCGCGGGCTTGCCGATCTTCGCAAGACGCGCACCGGCGTCGAAGATGAGCTTGTCGATGTCCGGGTGGCCGGGATTGCCGAGATGGCCATGCGTCGCGGCGAGGTCGGAGGGGCCGATGAAGACGCCGTCGACGCCCTCCACCGAGGCGATCGCCTCCAGGTTCGTCAGGCCCATCGGGGTTTCGATCTGCACCAGGACGCACATCTCGTCGTTCGCCTTGTGGAGATACCCGTCGATCCGGCCATACCTGCCGCCGCGTGCGCCAGCGGAGACGCCGCGGATACCGTGCGGCGGATAGCGCGTCGCTGCAACCGCCGCCTTCGCCTCGGCGGCGTTCTGGACGAAGGGCACGAGAATGGATTGGGCACCCGCGTCGAGGACACGCTTGATGACGACGGGATCGTTCCAGGCCGGACGCACGATGGGCGTCGCCGTTCCGCCGGACAGCGCCTGCATCTGCTGGATCAGGCCCGGGATCTCGTTGGGCGAGTGCTCCATGTCGAGGAGGACCCAGTCGAAACCGGCCGGGGCCAGGATCTCGGCGACGATGTTGCTGCCCAGCGAGCTCCAGATACCGATCTGGCGCCGGCCGTCGGCGAGCGCGCGCTTGAAGGCGTTGCGCGGAATGTCCATGTTCGTTGTCCTCGGAAGATCGGAACGCATCGGTGCGTTGTCCGGGGACAATAATGTCGGTGGGGATGCGGTGTCGACACTCAAGCCCGATGACGCGGCCGGGTCTCGCCGCGGTCTGTCCGGCGCGACGCCGCTGGTCATGGTCGCGCTGACGCTTCTGGCGTTGCTTCCGGGTGGCTGCACCCCGACCCATGACTGGGTCGGTCCCGGCGATGGCGTGGGCCTGCGTGGCGCCGACATGAGCGCCTGTCATCAGGAGGCAGCGTTGCGGACAGACCGCTCGCTCTGGTTCCAGCGCCAGCAGCTGCAACGTGACGCCTGGTGGTCGCGGCGCGCATCGGATCGCGCGATGGCCAATGCCCGGCTCCATCAGTTGGAGATGCTCTCCGCGCTCGACCGTCAGCGGGCCTTCGACGACTGCATGCAGGAGCGCGGGTATCGGCTACAGAAGCTGACGCCCTGACCCCGGCGACGCTCAGAACCAGGGCTCCAGGATCCGCACGACGCGCGCGGCGATCGCGGGCGAGGCCGTGAGCCCCGGCGATTCGATGCCGAACAGGTTGACCAGCCCCGGGACACCATGGACATCCGGCCCCTGGATCACGAAATCCGCCGCCGGCGTGCCGGCGGGTCCAAGCTTGGGACGGATCCCCGCATAGGCGGGCTGCAAGGCGCCGTCCCTCAGGCCCGGCCAGTAGCGTCGGACTTCTGCGTAGAACTTGTCGGCGCGATGCGGATCGACGTCATAGGCGATGGACCCGATCCACTCGACATCGGGTCCGAAGCGCGCCTGCCCGGCGAGGTCGATCGAGATATGGACCCCCAGCCCGCCCGGCTCGGGCACCGGATAGACAAGACGCGTGAAGGGCGACTTGCCAGTGAGCGAAAAGTAGTTCCCCTTCGCGTAATGCAGCGGCGGGACATGCCGCCGGTCGAGGCCATCGATGGCCGCCGCGAGCGCCTGTGCGCCCAGGCCGCCGGCGTTGACGACCATCCGCGCGCGCAGCCGCATCGGCTCGGCGCCGCCGACCTCGAGCTCGATTCCGTCGTTGCGCACGGCGCCGCCACGCACCGGGCTCAGCACGGCCAGCGCCGCGCCGCGGTCCTCGGCATCGCCCTGATAGGCCAGCATCAGCGCATGGCTGTCGACGATCCCAGTCGAGGGCGACACCAGCGCGGCGTCGCAGGCGAGCAAGGGCTCGATGCGCCGCGCCTCGGCACCGGAGATCAGCACGAGGTCGTCGACGCCGTTGGCGCGCGCCTGGGCCTGGATCTTTTCCAGCTGCGCGACCTGCTCTGGTCGCGTCGCGGCGATCAGCTTGGTGCAGCGGCGATGCGGGATCCCGCGTTCGGCGCAGTAGGCGTAGACCGCGTGCTTGCCCTCGACGCAAAGCTCGGCCTTGAGACTGCCCGTCGGATAATAGATCCCCGCATGGATCACCTCGCTGTTGCGCGAGCTGGTCTCCGTCCCGATGGCATCGGCCGCATCGAGAATCACCACCTCGCGACCCGCCAGCGCAAGCGCGCGGGCGACAGCGAGCCCTACTACGCCAGCCCCGATCACGACGCACTCGATCGTCTCGCTCATGTCGCTGCAACCCGCCTAGATCCGCCCCCGCGCGGGCGGGGGTTCACGAAACCCGTGGCGCAGGCTAGAACAGCCGCATGCGTCGTGGAAACCGTATTGCCGCTTCGGTGCTCGGCTTGGTCATGCTCGTTGGGTGCACGCCGGCCCGCGACGCGGCCGCACCGCTGCCGCGCATCGAGGTCGGCGTGGCCTTCCAGCTCGAAAATCTCTGCAGCGGCGGCGTCTCTCCCCAGATCGCGCTCGGCGTCCTTCCTGCGAGCACCGCGCAGCTTGCGGTACGCATGACGAATGTCGGCGTGCTGCGCCAGACACCGCGGGACTGGACCGTGGCGATGCCGGTTCAGACGCCGCCGCGAATCGCGGCCGGGGCGCTGTCCGGCTATGACGGTCCCTGCCCCGGCGATCTCCAGCGTCCGATATACAGGGTCGAGGTCCAGGCACAGGCGAGCGACGGCACGGCGCTCGGTCATGGCTTCCGCGAAGTTCGTATCCTTCCGGTCAACCGCATGGCGCAGGAACGCTGGGCGCGTGGCGAACGACCGGCGGATGACAGCTTCACCCGCGCCGACGGTTTCTTCGGCATTCGCGAACTCCATCTGCGCGAGCGCGACGTCGAACCTTTCGAGACCCGCCAGGGTCAGAGCCGCGACAGCATGTTCGCGCCCGCCGGATCGCCGGCGTCGCGCGATCCGGCGGCCGCGCGATAAAGCGCCAGCTTCGCCGTGTAGCGCGGCGAGGCATCGGCCTCCGGCAGGGCGAAGCCACCCAGCCCCTCCTCTGCACGATGGCACGCGACCATGCGGCCATCGACCATGCGCGACACGGGGTCCTCGCCGCGGCACCGTGCGACCGCGTGCGGGCAGCGTGTGTGGAACCGGCATCCCGGTGGCGGATCGAGCGGGCTTGGAACGTCGCCTTCGAGCGGCGCGCGGCGCCGCGCAGCGGCATCGGGCCGCGGCAACGGGATCGCCGCGAGCAGGGCCTGGGTGTAGGGATGACGCGGACGCGCGAACACGGCCTCGCGTGGTCCCTGCTCGACGATCTTGCCCAGGTACATGACCGCGACGCGGTCGGCGACGTGCTTCACCACGGCGAGGTCGTGGGCGATGAACACATAGGCGAGGCCAAGCGCGCGCTGCAGGTCCTTCAGCAGGTTCAGGACCTGCGCCTGGATCGACACGTCCAGCGCGGAGACCGGCTCGTCGCAGATCACGAGCTTCGGGTAGGTCGCCAGCGCGCGCGCGATGCCGATGCGTTGGCGCTGGCCGCCGGAGAATTCGTGGGGATAGCGCGACGCCTGCCAGGTGGCGAGCCCGACCTCGGCAAGCAGGGCGTCGATCCGCGCGCGCCGCGTCCCCGGATCGCCGAGACCATGCAGGCGCAACGGTTCGTCGAGGATCTCGCGCACGGTCATGCGCGGGTTCAAGGATGCGTAAGGATCCTGGAAGACGATCTGCATGTCGCGGCGCAGCGCGCGCAGATCCTGGCGCGCGAGACCGCGGACATCGTGGCCGTCGAACAGGATGGAGCCGGCGCTGGCTTCGATCAGACGCAGCACGAGCCGGCCGGTCGTGGATTTTCCGCAGCCCGACTCGCCGACAAGCGCGAGTGTCTCGCCCTTCGCGACCGAGAAATCGACCCCATCCACGGCCTTCACGGCGCCCACCGACCGTCGCAGCACGATGCCCCGCGTGACCGGGAAATGCTTCGCGAGGCCGCGGACATCGAGCAGCGGCGCGACCGTCATGGCGTCACCGCGATCAAGGGGGCCTTGAGACATGCCGCACGATGGCCCGGCGTGATCTCGCGCAGGACGGGCACCTCGGTGCGGCAGCCCGCGTCCGCGAACGGGCAACGCGGATGGAAGCGGCATCCGTCGAGGCGCGCGAAGGGACTTGGGACGCTGCCCTCGACGGTCGCGAGACGCTTTTCCTCGACATTCAGCTTCGGCACGGAGCCGAGCAGCCCGATCGTATAGGGGTGGTGTGGATCGTCGAAGAGCGCCCTGACCGGCGCCTCCTCGACGATGCGGCCCGCATACATGACGACCACGCGCTGGGCGAGTTCCGCGATCACGCCCAGGTCATGGGTGATCAGCACGATGGACGCGCCGAGGCGGTCGCGCAGGTCGCGCATGAGGTCGAGGATCTGCGCCTGGATCGTGACGTCCAGGGCCGTCGTCGGCTCGTCCGCGATGAGGACGCGCGGGTTGCAGGCCAGCGCCATCGCGATCATCACGCGCTGGCGCATGCCGCCGGACATCTGATGCGGATAGTCGTCTATCCGCCGCTCCGGGTCGGGGATGCGGACAAGGCGGAGCATCTCGAGCGCTCGTGCCCGCGCCGCCCGCGCGTCGAGCGGTTCGTGGAGCCTGATCGCCTCGATGATCTGGTCGCCGACGCGCTGCACCGGATTGAGGCTGGTCATCGGCTCCTGGAAGATCATCGAGATCTTCCCGCCGCGGATCCGCCGCATCTCGGCTTCGCTCCGCGTCGCGAGGTCCTCGCCATCGAACAGGATGCGCCCCCCCGCGATCCGACCAGCCGGTTCCGGCACGAGGCGCATGATCGCGAGGGACGTCATCGACTTGCCGCAGCCGGACTCGCCGACGATGCCGAGGGTCTCGCCGGCCGCCAGATCGAAGCTGACGCCGTCGACGGCACGCATCTCTCCGCCGCCGGAGCGGAAGCGGACCTGGAGGTCCTCGACCGTCAGCAGTGGCGGCGTGACCGTCATCGCTCGCTCAGGCGGTAGACGCGCGGCGACATCGTGTCCACGTCGCGACGGGCCCAGTCGCGCGTTGCGGTGCTGCCGAGCGAACGATCTTGCGCCGCCTGAAGCCGCGCATGGGCGGCTTCGATGTCGATCCCCGGCACGGTGCCGTCGCGCACGACCTGCACACCGGCGACATAGACGTCGCGCACCGCGCGATCGCCCGCCGAGTAGATCAGGCTGCGCAGCGGATCGCGCAGCGGCCGCATCGCCGGGTGGCCGGTTTCGGCGAGGAAGAAATCCGCCTTCGCTCCCGCCGCGAGCCGTCCGAGATCCGGGCGGCGGATCATCCGCGCGCCGCCGATCGTCGCGGCATCGAAGACCTGGTCGGTGCGGGCCGCGCGGAAGTTTCCGGAGACGATCCGCGCCGCGTAGGCGGCGAGCCGCAGCTCGTCGAGGTAGTTGTGCGGGAACGTGTCGGTGCCGATGCCGCACACGATCCCGGCCTCGACATAGCGGCCGAGCGTGTTGAGGGCGATGCCGCGGCGCGCGAAGACGGTCGGGCAATGCGCGACCTGCGCACCGGACCGGGCCAGACGCCCGAAATCGTCGGCGTGCGGCCAATGCAGCTGCGGATGGTCGTTCAGGAAGATCCCATGGCCGACGATCATGTCCGGGCCGAGCAATTCATTGGCATCGAGCCACTCGATCGGGGTCTTGCCGTGGCGGCGCGTGATCTCGTTGAACTCGACGATCGACTGGGCCGCGTGCAGCTGGGTCGGAATGCCACGCTTGCGCGCCTCGGCCAGGCTCTCGCGCAGCAATCCCGCGCCGCAGGTGTCGATCTGCGATGGCCCCATCATTCCGCCGAGCCGGCCGGACGGGTGCCGCGCGGCCGCGTCGATCACCTCGAGCGCCTGGGCGAGGCCACGCTCGCCGGCGGCTTCGTCCCAGTTGTACTCCACCGAATGGCCGTTCGATGTCGACCAGCCGGCGGCGCGGAACATCGGGCAGAGGACCGCCCGGATGCCCGTTGCCGCGATCTGATCGGCCCAGCCGTCGCGCGCGCCGGACAGATCGCAGAAGGTCGTCACGCCGCTCTTGAGCAATTCCCAGATCGCGACCTGCGTCGCCGCCTCCGCCGCCTCGGGCTCGAGCCGGAAGATCGGCATGTACTCGTAGAGCGAACTTTGTCCGAGGGCGGGGCTGCCCAGTTCCTCCAGCACGCCCTTGTTGCCCGGCTCAGAACTCGGATGGGCGTGCACATTCACGAAGCCCGGCGACGCCATCAGCCCGGCGCCGTCGATCGTCGTCGTGGCGACGCCCGTGAACCCGGGACCGGCATGGACGATGCTGTCGCCCGCGAAGGCGAGGTCGGCGCCGCGCATGTAGACATGCGCGGAGGCCGCCACGTCCCAGGCGACGAGCCAGTCGAGATTGCGGATCAGCGTGATCGGAGGCGTGCTCATGGGTCGGATCCTTCTTTCGGACG
>CAIOSQ010000075.1 GCA_903860935.1 uncultured Rhodospirillales bacterium
GGACGAGGACAGGCGCAGTTGGTCGAGGCCGAGCCGCTGCCGGACCGCGTCGACGAACCCGCCGCCGGGGCCGCCCGCGAAGAGCGACGCCACGCCCTGGGCGATCTGCGCCATCTCCAGCGGCGACAATTCCGCAGCCGAACGCCCGAAAAGGAGCCGCGCCAGGATCTCGTCGGCCGGCAGCTCAGGCTCCGAGGCGAGCGTCAGGGACGGCGCAGACGGACGCCCGGACACGCGCACGAACGCGACGATGCCCCTTGCCTCGCGCCGCGCCTCGAAATCGAGCCTGGGATCGGCGAGCGCGCCGCCGTCGAAGGCGACCACGCCGCGCGTGAAGTCGAGGCGCTGCGACAGCAGATCGAAACTGCCGCGGCGCAGGACCGCCTCGCCGCGCAGGACCGGTGCCGCGAGCGTGCCCGCGACGCGCAGGGCACCGGCGGCCTGCGCGTCGAGCCCGCGCCCGCGCAGGAAGACCGAATCCGGCATCGCGATCGCGAGATCGAGCGCCACGCCCGCAAGTGCCGGCGCGATGCCCGGCGCACCATCCGCCACACGGCGCGCGTGGCGCATGGGCGCGGCACCGGTCTCGCGCGCGGCAAGGACCGGGAAGTCGGGCGGCAGGGCCTCGGCGAGGCGGAATTCGGCACGCGGAACCGACACCTCGCCCGACAGGCGCAGCGCATCTGGCAGGCGGCCGCTCAGCGCCAGCGCGCCGTCGAGCGCGATATCCGCCTGCCGGCTGCGCAGCAACTGCGCGCGGCGCAGCGCAAGGCGCAGATCGAGCGCCACGCCGCCGCGCGGCGCGGCGTCCGCACGACCGGACAGGTCGATCTCGCCACCACCGGCGCGCCCGCGCAGGACGATGTCGCGCAGGCCGCGCTCCTCGATGCGCGCGGTACCGGCGATCCGGTCGAGACGAAGCCCGAGCAGCGGATCCTCGAACGATGCATCCGCGAGTTGCAGCGATCCGGAGGCGGCGGGCGCGACGCGCGTGCCACCGATCCGCAGGGCGATGGTCGCATCGCCGCGCGCGCGCCGTCCCGCCGGTGCCAGGACGGCGTCGCTCAGGGCGAGATCGAGCCGCCCGTCGGCACGCAACGCGAGCGGCGCCGTCGCGCCGAGGGGGACCTCGCCCGCCACGCGCAGGCGACCGGCCGCGCCCAGCCGCGCCTCCGCATCGAGCGTGATCGGGCCGCGGCCGCGCGTCGCCTCCAGACGCAGCGTGGCCGGCGGCAATCCCCGCGCCGCTTCGACACCCGGAAGACGCAGGCCGCTGGCCTCGAGCCTGAGCCGGCCGCCGGGATCCGCGATCGGTCCGGTCAGCCGCGCCTCGCCGTCGACGACGCCATCCAGCGCGACGCCCGACGCTAAGGCGGCGAACGGCGCCACCGGCACGCGGGCGAGTGCGATACGAAGGTCGCTCGCCACTGCGCCGGCATACCCGTCGAGCGTGAGCGTCCCGTCGCCGAGCGCGAGGCGCAGGCGCTCGATCCGCAGCCCGTCGCGCCATTCCACACGTGCCGGTTCGCGCAGCCGCATGGCGAGCGCGCCATGAGCGAACTCCGCGGCCTCCAGCCGCAGCCGCGGCGCGGCCCCGGCCGCGAGCGTCGCGCGTGCCGTCCCGCGCAGCGATGGCGCGTCGAGGGCGAGCCGCGTGCGCAGGGCGGCGAGCGGCCCCTCCGCCTCCAGCCGCAGCGCCGCCGTCTCCCCGGCAAGCGCGAGGCCCCTGGCGTCGAGCACGAACCGCAGCGCCTCGCCCTCGATACCCGCGCTGACCCGCGCCGTGCCGCCGAGCGCAACGCCCACGACCTGGCCCAGCGGCGCGAGGTCGCGCGCGGTGGCCTCCAGCGTTGCCGCCTCAGGCCGTGCATCACGGCCGCGCGCCGTGGCCGTGGCCTCCACGCCCGCGAAGGAACCCTGCTCGATCGCCAAGCTCCACGCGCCATCCGCCGCCTGACGGCCCCGCCCACGCAGGGCGAGCGGCCGGCCGGCCAGCCGCGCCGTGAGGTCGAGCAGCGCCGCGCGCGCCCCGTCCGCCGCCGGCTGGACGTCGAGCGAAGCACGCAGCGCCTCGGCGACGAACCGACCATGGCGCAGCGCGGCGCTCTCGATCCGCGCGGCGACGGACGGCGCGGCGAGCGGCCCGTCGACACGCGCGCGGATCGCGAGCGCACCGTCGAGGGCAGGGTCGAGCGCCGCGAGCCGGGTCAGGCCGATCGCGAGATCGGCCGCGATGCCCTGGGCATCTATCACCCCCGCC
>CAIOSQ010000076.1 GCA_903860935.1 uncultured Rhodospirillales bacterium
GGCCGGCCTGTCGCGCCCGCGCGCCGAGGTCGCGCGCGACGCGATGGCGCGCGCCCTCGAGATCCTGCCGCAGCTGCGCGACGCGCGGATCATCCGCACATGGACCGGCTTCGACGGCGAGATGCCGGACGACATTCCGGTCATCGGCCCGAGCCTCACCACGCCCGGCCTCGTCCACGCCTTCGGCTTCTCCGGCCACGGCTTCCAGCTCGGCCCCGCGATGGGCGAGATCGTCGCCGAGCTGGTCGCGGATGGCCGTACCCCTTCTCCGGTCGAGCCCTTCTCGATCGGCAGATTCGCGAGCGCGCCGCCGGCGCCTCGGCTAACCTGAGTCCATGACCAAGGGAGGTTGACGACATGAACAAGACGACGACCATGCTGCTCGCCGCGACGGCGATCGGCCTCGCCAGCGCCCCGGCGCTCGCGCAGAAGGTCCTCAGCGTCGGCATGGCCGCGCAGGACGTCCAGCAGATGGACCCGCACCGGATGACGACCACCCAGGACCGGCCGATGGCCAGCTGGATGTTCAACGGCCTGATGCGCTCCAAGCCGGGCACGATCAGCCTCGACGATCTCGAGCCGGATCTCGCGGAGAGCTACGAGGTTTCCGCCGACCGCCTCACCTGGACCTTCAAGCTCCGTCGCGGCGTCCAGTTCCACAAGGGCTTCGGCGAGCTGACCGCCGACGACGTCGTCTTCTCGATCCGCCGTGCCGGCGATTCGAAGACCTCCGCCTTCGCCTCCGACTTCGCGGCGGTCGACAAGATCGAGGCGGTGGATTCGCACACCGTCCGCATCACCCTCAAGAACCGCGTGCCCTTCCTGCTCGGCTCGCTGCTCAACTACCAGGGTGGCTTCATCGTCTCGAAGAAGGCGGTCGAGCAGTACGGCGACAACTTCAAGCTCAATCCCGTCGGCACCGGCCCCTTCGCGTTCAAGGAGCACAAGTCGAACGACCGCGTCACCTTCGAGGCGCATGCCGGCCATTACCGCGGCAAGCCCAAGATCGACACCGTGCATTACCGGTTCATCCAGTCCGACGCGAGCCGCGACCTGGCCTTCCAGGCCAACGAGATCCAGGTCATCTACGGGCGCCAGGACCAAGTCTGGGCGGAGCGCACCAAGGCGCTGCCGAACACGATCGTCGACGTCATCCGTCCCGCCGAGTTCGGGCTGCTGCATCTCAACACCACGATGAAGCCGCTCGACGACAAGCGCGTGCGCCTGGCCATCGCGCATGCCGTCAACCGCGAGGAGATCGCCCGCGGCCGCGGTCCGCTGCTCCAGGTTCCCGGCAAGTCGATGATCCCGACGGGCTATGTCGGCAGCGACGATCAGGTGCCGCTGCCGGCGCACGACATCGCGAAGGCGAAGGCGCTGCTCGCCGAGGCCGGCTATCCCAACGGCGTGCAGATCAAGGCGATCCACACCCAGCTCCCGGGCATGCTCGGCACGATCCAGATCGTGCAGGCGCAGCTCAAGCGCGCGGGCATCGACATGGTGATCGACCTCGTCGACCATCAGACCTTCCACGCGCAGATCCGCCAGAACCTCTCGGGCATCGTGCACTACTCGGCGGCGCGCTTCCCGGTGGCGGACATCTACCTCACGCAGTTCTACCACTCGCGTTCGATCATCCAGACGCCGACCGCGGTGACGAACTTCTCGCACTGCAAGTTGGCCGACGCCGACATCGAGGCGGCGCGCATCGAGACCGAC
>CAIOSQ010000077.1 GCA_903860935.1 uncultured Rhodospirillales bacterium
CCTGCTTCCGCAAGCACCTTCGTGATCGCGGCAGTCAGAGACGTCTTCCCATGGTCGACGTGCCCGATCGTCCCGATGTTGCAGTGCGGCTTGTTCCGCTCGAATTTCGTCTTGCTCATCGTCGCCTCTTTCCTGCCTCAGTCTGTGCCGGCCCGGTCGGTCCGGCGCGATCATCAACTTGGAGCGGGTGATGGGAATCGAACCCACGTAGCCAGCTTGGAAGGCTGGAGCTCTACCATTGAGCTACACCCGCATTAAGCTACACCCGCCTGGGCCCGGCCCCGTCGGACACGCCCCCGATAAACCTCCGCGACCGCGACGGCACTTCACACGCAGACGCCATGCCCGAGCAGACATAAAAACCCGCCCTGGCGCGCTGCGACGACGCACCGCAGCGGGGATCGCGTTCTGGTGGAGGGGGAAGGATTCGAACCTTCGAACTCCTAAGAGGGCAGATTTACAGTCTGCTGCCATTGACCGCTCGGCCACCCCTCCGTCCAGAACACCGCTCTACCCGCGACGGACCCGCCGTCTCCGGCGGAGCGCGCGAGTTATGTGAAAGCCCCGCTTTCTGTCAACGACCAACTTGCGACACAAAACAAGCCGCCCCATCCGCGGACCGTATTCCCGCCCAGCGGAGGAGTGACTTGCGATATACCTTCACGCGAGATACTACGGGGCCATCCCATGAAGCGCAAGCCTCGCCGTCACGCTGATCGCCCGCCGATGCCAGGTCCCCAGCGCGGGTCCCGGTCCAGGCATGAAACCCAAGACGTCTCCGACGCCGCCCCCGGAACGGACCGTCCACAGACGAAGCGGAGCCGTGCCGGCCAGCCTGCCCTGAGGCAGGACCTGCTCGAGAAGGGCCCGCGCAAGAAGGGCCCGCTCAAGAAGGGCCCGCTCAAGAAGGGGCGTCCCAAGCAGGATCGGCCGTATCAAGACCGCTCGAACAGGGATCGCCCCGATAGCGATCGCCTCGATAGGGACCGCCCCGATAGGGACCGCCCCGATAGGAATCGGCCGGATAGGAATCGGCCCGATCAGGAAAGGCCCCGACACGGGAAGCCTGCGCGGGACTGGTCCGCACGGGACGAACGCCGGACCGCGCGGGCCGTGACGACACCGGGCCTCGAGGATGCCTCTTCCGTCCGGTCCTCGGGCCGGGATGCAGCGCCGTCGGCGCATCGCGGCGGTGGCCCGGGTTGGATATACGGCACGCATGCCGCGCTCGCGGCGCTCGCGAATCCGGCGCGCCGGATCTTCCGAATCGTGGTCGCGTCCGAGACGCTGCCTGATCTCTCGCCCCGGATCGCCGCCCAGGAAGCCGCGCGCGGGGACCGCCTGCCATTGGCCCAGGCGCTGTCGCGCGACGAACTGGAGGGGCTGTTGCCTCGCGGATCGGTCCACCAGGGCGTGGCCGTGCAGGCCAGCGACCTGGAACCGCTCGACATCGACGACCTGATCCGCCTGATCGGGGACCGGCCGCGCGTGCGCCTCGTTGCCCTCGACCAGGTCACCGACCCGCATAATGTCGGCGCCATCCTGCGCAGCGCCGCCGCTTTCGGGGTCGACGCCGTCATCCTGCCCGAACGCCACGCACCAGCCGCCAGCGCGGTGATGGCGAAGACCGCCTCTGGTGCGCTCGACAAACTGCCACTCGTGCGCGTCGTCAACCTCGCGCGCGCCCTCGACAGCCTCAAGGCCGTCAATGTCTGGTGCATCGGCCTGGCTGGCACCGCCCAGCAGACGATCCGCGAGGCGGATCTCACTGGCCGGGTCGCCCTGGTCCTCGGCAGCGAGGGCGATGGCCTCCGCCGCCTGACCCGCGAACGCTGCGACCTGCTGGTGCGCATCCCCATGCAGGGGGGTGGCGTCGAGAGCCTGAACGTCTCGAACGCCGCGGCGATCGCCCTCTACGAGGCTTTCCGCGGCGGTGCGTCGGGCGGTTGAGAAATCGCGGCGAAAGGTGTAGCGCTCCGCGGGGCGCGCCGGCTTAGCTCAGGGGTAGAGCAACCGCCTTGTAAGCGGTAGGTCGTCGGTTCAATTCCGACAGCCGGCACCACGCCCACGCTCGCGGACGCATGCGCGCGCGACTTATTTGCGTGCGTCGCGTTTCGCCTGGGCCGGGGCGACATGCACGGTCCCACGCATCGGTGCCCCAGGACCGGCATGCACGACCCGCGCGTTGGACTGGTTGAGAAGCCGCGCGTCGGGATGGGTACCATCCTTTTTGGCAGATGACGGCGGCGGCGCGGCGTCCTGCTGCTGTGCGGCGGCAGGGCTTGAGGACAGCGCCGCGCCTGCGAGCGCCAGGACGACGACGGCGAAAAGCCTGACTTGCCGGAACATGGTTCTCGTCTATGCTCCCTTCGGGCGATACCTCGCGCCGGGTGGACGTACGCCGACCACTCGGCCACCGAGACTATGCCTCCCATCCTCGCGAACAGAAAAGAGTTTCCGTGGACATCGAGACAATCCAGGGCCTCGTCACAGATTACGGCCTCCTGATCTACGCGGGCATCTTTATCTGGACGTTCTTCGAAGGCGAGACCTTCGTGATCTTCATGGGCATGGCGGCCCATCATGGTCTTCTCGACTGGACGGCCGTGTTCTTTTCGGCCTGGATCGGGTCCTTTTGCGGCGATCAATGCTGGTTCTGGATCGGCCGCCGCTGGGGTGGCCAATTGCTGCAGCGCTACCCGAAGTGGCAGGGCGGCGTCGAAACCGCGCTCGACCTGCTGCGCCGCTACGACACTTGGTTCATCCTGTCCTTCCGCTTCATCTACGGGGTCAGGAACGTCGCATCCTTCGCCATGGGCTCGAGCGGCGTGGCGCCGCTGCGCTTCGCGATCCTGAACTTCATCGCCGCCGGCGCCTGGGCGCTAAGCTTCGCCGGGTTCGGCTATGTCTTCGGCCAAGCGCTCGAGAAGATGATCGGCAACATCGTCCTGGCTTTCGGCATCACGATGCTGACGATGTTCGCGCTCGTCTTCCTTGGCACCTATATCGCGCGGCGTCGGCGCCAGCGCCGCGTCGCGGCCGCACCCGTGACCGTGGACGCCGCGCGCGAGACGCCCTGACGGCCTGGGGCACCGCGCGGTCAGCGCCGCGGCACCCCCGGCACGCGCGGTCCCAGCACCACTGCGAGGGATGCGGTGATCAGGCCCAGGGCCGCGATCTCGGTCAGGCCGATCCGTTCGCCGACCAGCAGGGCCGAACTGAACACGCCGACCACCGGGATGAGCAGCGTGCCCACGGCCGCTACCGAGGCCGGAAACACCTGGAGCACGCGCACCCAGCCCCATTGGCAGAAGATCATCGGCACGGTCGCCGCATAGACCAGCCCGAGCAGGCCGCGCCAGGACGGCGCGTCGATGCCGGGCCGCAGCCACGTCCCGTCACCCTCGAGAATCCACCATCCGATCAGGATGGGAAGTCCGCCGAGCAGCAATTGCCAGCCGGTCAGCGGGAAGGATTGCATCGACCAGCGATGGCGCTTCACCGCGAGGGAGCCGGCGGCCCAACCCAGGGCGGCGCCGAGCATCAGCAGGGCGCCGAGCGGTGCCGCGCCGATCGCCGCAGCCTCGCCGACGAGCAGCAGCGCCAGCCCAGCCAGGCCGAGCGCAAGTCCGGCCATCTTCGCCTTCGTGATCGTCTCGCCGAGCACCGGGACCGCGAGCAGCGTCGCCCAGAGCGGCATCGTGAAGGCGATGATCGCCGCGCGCCCGGACGCCATGTGGACGAGCCCATAGGCGGAGCAGAGATGCCACACCGTCGTGTTGAAGAACGCCGCGACGAGCAACGGCCGCAAATCGCGTCGCTGGATCGTGATGCTCTGCCGTGCAAGCCGCGCGCAGACGAAGAGGCCGATGCTGCCGACGACGATGCAGAAGGCGCGGAAGCTCCAGGGGCTGACCTCGGTCACGCCCCATTTCATCATCGGCCAGTTGATGCCCCAGAAGAAGCTGAGCAATCCCAGAAGGATGAACCCGGTGCGCGGTGCGGTCGACTCGGCGCGTGGCTCCGCCCCCGGCGCGCTCACGCGCCGCGCCTGATCTGGATCTCGAACACGCCGTCGGCCTCGCGCGACTGGAGGAAGACATGGCCGCCGGTCTCGCACAGCGCCTGAATGTCCCGCGGCGCGCCTGGGTCGGTCGCCAGGATCCGTAATTCGTCCCCCACCGGCACATCGCGCAGTCGCTTGCGGACCCGCAGCACCGGCAGCGGACAGGTGAGACCCGTGACGTCGAGAAGATCGGCCATGGCCGCGGATGCTCCTTTCCCGGGTCGTGCGCCCGGAGCAATGGCGCCGCTTGGCGCCATCACGCGCCGAGACCTATAACCCAGGTCGCCGCCGCTTGCGATCCGCCGCGAGGACGAGACACGCTGCATGGATGCCTCCCTTCCTGCCTTTCTGCCGGCCGCCGGCCTGGTCATCGGCATCGCCTTCGGCGCGGTTACCGAGCGCAGCGGCTTCTGCACGATGGGCGCGGTCAGCGACTGGGCCGGGCTCGGCGACACGACCCGCCTCAAGGCCTGGGCGCTTGCATCCGCGATAGCGATCATCGGCACCCAGGTCCTCGCAGCCAGCGGGTTGGTGGAACCGCAGCGCTCGATCCATGGCGGCACGCGGCTGGTCTGGCTCGGACACCTGCTGGGCGGCGCCCTGTTCGGCATCGGCATGACCCTGGCCGGTGGATGCGCCAGTCGATCCCTGGCGCGGCTGGGTGCCGGCAACCTCAAATCCCTGGTGGTCATCCTCGTACTCGGGATCGTCGCGATGGCGACCATGCGTGGCATCCTGGCGCCGCTGCGCACTGCGCTCGGCGCTGCAACCGCGCTGCCCCTGCCCGCCGCGCAGACGCTGCCGGAATTGAGCGGAATCGGCGCGACCGTGGCGGGCCGGCTCGTCCTCGCGGCTGCCTGCGCCACACCGCTCGCCCTCTGGGCCCTCGCCGACCACAGTCTGCGCGGCCGCGTCCCGCTGCTGGTCGGCGCGGTGCTGACGGGGATCCTCGTCGTCGCCGGCTGGACCGCGACGGGGATCCTCGGCACCGACGACTTCGACCCCGTCGCTCCCGCGTCCCTGACTTTCGTCGGTCCCGCCGGTGAGACGATCGTCTACCTGATGTTCGCAACCGGAAGCAGCTTCACTTTCGCGATCGCGACCTGCCTCGGCGTCGTCGCCGGCGCCGCCGCCTCCGCGCGCATGCGCGGCAGCTTCCGCTGGGAGGGCTTCACGACGCGGCAGGATCTCGTGCGCCACATCGCCGGCGCGGCGGCGATGGGCTGCGGCGCGGTACTGGCCGGAGGCTGCACGATCGGCCAGGGTGTGACCGCCGCGTCCGCGCTGGCGCTCGGCGCACCGCTCACGATCGCCGGTATCCTCGGCGGCGGCGCGCTCGCCACGGGCTTTCTCGCCGAAGGCAGCTGGCGCGCCGCCTGGGCCGGGCTGCTGCGTTCGCGGCACGACTGACAGCGCGGAAAAGGGGGCACCGACGGACTTGCCCCGAAGCGCGCGAGGCCGGAAACTGTCGCGACACTCCACCTTCGAGAACGGAACCCGCAGATGAACAAGATCGACCTCGCCGGCCGCAAGGCCGTCATCACCGGCGGCGCGCGCGGCATCGGGCTCGCTGCCGCCGAGCGCATGCTGCATTCGGGCGCGGAGGTCAGCCTGTGGGACATGGACGCCGCCGCACTCGACGCCGCGGCCAAGCGCCTCGCCGGCGCAGGGCGCGTCCACACGACGGTCGTCGACGTGTCGAGCGCGGCCTCCGTGACCGCCGCCGCGCAGGCCGCGATCGGACAGATGGGCCAGATCGACATCCTGGTGAACAACGCCGGCATCACCGGCCCCAATGTCACGGTCTGGGACTACACCCCCGAGGACTGGCGCAAGGTCATCGACATCGACCTCACCGGGCCGTTCCTGTGCCTGCGCGCGGTGGTACCGATGATGCGCGAACGCAACTACGGACGGATCGTCAACATCGCCTCGATCGCCGGCAAGGAGGGCAATCCCAACGCCTCCGCCTATTCTGCGGCGAAGGCGGGACTGATCGCGTTGACCAAGTCGCTGGCCAAGGAACTCGCCACGACCGAGATCAAGGTCAACTGCATGACCCCTGCCGCGGTGGAAACCGACATCTTCAAGCAGATGACCGAAACGCATATCAAGTTCATGCTGTCGAAGATCCCGATGAGCCGCTTCGGCAAGGTCGAGGAGGTCGCGGGCATGATCTGCTGGCTGGCGTCCGAGGAGATGAGCTTCTCCACCGGTGCCGTCTTCGACATCTCCGGTGGGCGCGCGACCTACTGAACCGACGACCTCCGAACGGGAGCCGACCCCAATGACCGCAGCCACCCCCGCCCTCCTCGCCAAGGCACGCAAGCATCTCTTCGTCGCCGTGGTGTCCGATACGCTCGACGCGCTCGGCTGGACCCGCCAGGCCATGACGCCCGGCATCCGGCCGCTCGACGAATCGCTGAGCTTCCTCGGCCGCGCCCGCACCGGAATGTATCGCGAGATGTTCCACGTGCAGCCGGGCAACCCCTATGAACTCGAGATCAAGCTGGTCGACGACCTCAAGAAGGGCGAGGTCTGCGTCCTCGGGTGCTCCGGCAATCCGCGCATAGCGCCTTGGGGCGGCCTCTTGTCGACCGCATCGAAGGCGCGCGGCGCGGCGGCCTGCGTCACCGACGGCCTGGTCCGCGACATCGTGTCGATCCGAAAGATGAAATTCCCGGTCTTCGCCGCGGGGATCGGGCCTCTCGATTCGAAGGGGCGCGGGATCGTCGCGGAGATCGACGTCCCGGTCGAAGTCGGCGGCGTCCGCATCGAGCCGGGCGACCTTGTCTTCGGCGACGCCGACGGTGTCGTCGCCATCCCCAAGGCGATCGAGGTCGACGTGCTGAAAGCCGCGCTCGAGAAGGTGCTGGGAGAGCACAAGACGCTCGCCGCCCTCAAGCGCGGCGAAAAGCTCGCGACCGTCTTCGCCCGCTACGGCGTCCTGTGAGGTGAGCGCCAGCCTGCCCGTTCTCGCGGCCACGGCTGGCGCCCTCTACATCATCACGCCCGGGCCGGCCTTCGTCACGCTGCTCGGTCTGTGCGCAGCGCGCGGGCGCCGGGCCGGGTTCGGGTTCGTCCTCGGCCACATGGCGGGCGACCTGCTGTGGTCCAGCCTCGCTCTGCTGGCGCTGGTCGGGGCGCAG
>CAIOSQ010000078.1 GCA_903860935.1 uncultured Rhodospirillales bacterium
GCCGCTTGACGGTCTCGGGCGCGAGGCCGCCATAGGCCAGTTCCTGGATCCGGTAGATGAGCCGGCTTTCCAGGAAGCGCCGGTTATGCGGCGGGGGCGGGGCGTCGAAGAGCAGCGTCCATTGCGCCTCGCGCTCCGCCGTCGGCATGCGGCGCGGCGCGGCGATGCGCGCCAGCACGGTGGTGTCGGTCATGGTCCTGCCTGTCTCGGTTGGGTCGCAGCGCCATGACCGCTTCCGTCGCCCGCGAAGTCGACGCAACTCTCTCCACGGTCGGCGGATATAGCTCTGGACTTCCGCGCCCGAAGCCGCACGAACCCACGCGCCAGGATCTCGCCCAGTTCGGCGATCCGTTCCTCGGCGGTCATCAGATCGGGGTTCAGCGGGGTCATCGCACGCGCTCTCGCTTGCCAGTGGTGGCGAGAAGATGCGCAAGGCGGGGCGGGCGCGAAACGCTTATCGGGCGGGGTGCGTAGGGGAGGGTGGAAGAAAGCAGCGGAGGGAAGACCTGAAGCGACGGCGAGCGTGCCCGGTCTCCCATCATTGCGGCGCGCGGTGTCGTCGCCCAGCAGACGACGACTGCAACGTCATTCGCCTGTTGGCCTTTGATCGCGCAAATCACCTAGCGAACGCCCATCGGGCAGGAGCGCCCATGCGTAGATCTGGATGGCGGACCTGTCGCCCGTTGTCCCCAGTCGCCGAAGCCGAAGGGCGGACCTGGATCAAGGCGAAGGGACATGCCTGGGGGCGGCGGCGCTGTCCGTTCAATGATCCAGCCTGCCGCTGCGGCGAATTCCGTCAGCAATCGGTCTGGAGCACGCCGCGCGATCCCGACAGCCATGCCTGGGCCATCCGCCGGATCGTCGAAGGCTGTCTGCGACTGCAGACCGGAGGGAAGGAAGGCCAAGCGCCATGACGAGCTACGAATTCACGCTCCGTATCCGGCTGCCTGAAGCCAATCCCGGATTCAAACTTCCCCAGCTTTGATTTCCCGACGGATTTCGAAGCTGGGGAGGTTTTGGGGGGAGGTTTTTGGAAAGAGAGATCGGGGCCATGGTCCCGCGTATCCCGCCCGCGAATGCGAGCCCGTGTCGCGTGGGCGCCGCGCCGCCTCGCTTGTTGGCCGCGCAGGACCGATGCGCGCGCAGGCGTTGCCGGGAGCGGGGAATGCGAATTGCCGGATGCGGCGCCGTGCGCCACCGTCGCGTGCAGACGGGACCGCCCTCGTCCGGCGGGACGCGCGACGACACGGAGGAAAGAGATGCGGCGGCGTTGGACCGATATCTGTCTAGTGATTTCTCTCGTGGCGATGGTCGCCTCGGGGCTGGGTCTGTTCGCATGGCACGATGTGCCCCAGGCGCAGGCGGCGCGACGGGGGCGTTCCTGGGCATCCCCTACGAGGCCTGGAGCCATGTCCACATCGTCGCGTCGATCGCGTTCTGCGCCGCGGCGGCGTCGCATCTGGGGCTCAATTGGCTGCCGCTCGTCCGGCATTTCCGCGGCGGCGCGCCGGTCGTAACGGCACGGCGCAAGGACAGGCTGCCGGCCGAGTGACCGGGGATAGCTCAGAGCCCGGATTGCTGCCGGCGCAGGGGAGTGATCCGGGCTCGGTCCCGGGTATCGATGCCTGATATCATGCGCCGTCCGCCGCGTTATCTGTCCGGCGGACGCTCATCACATCCCGGAAACCGGAGTGCCCCCTTGAAGATCGTCGCGATGGAGACTTTTCCCGCAGTCATTCCCTATCGTCATGCCGAGGAGAGCGCGCTCATCTCGCGCGGGGGCGTGTCGGATGTGGTGGTGAAGCTCGTCACCGATGACGGGCTCGTCGGATGGGGCGAATCCTGCATGAACTGCGATACCGCCACCACGCTCGCGGCGGTCGAGGCGATGCGGCCCTTCGTGCTCGGCCGGTCGCCGTGGCAGACCGAGGCGATCGCGCGCGACGTGTTCGTCTATGGCGGCTGGCAGTGGGAGGCGATGAC
>CAIOSQ010000079.1 GCA_903860935.1 uncultured Rhodospirillales bacterium
GCGCAACCTCGCGCTGTTCCAGTCCGCGATGACGCAGATGTGGGCGCCGTTCGGGGCCGGCCAGGATGCGGCTTCCCCCGCAGGCCAGCCCGCTGCCGCCAACTCGGCGGGCACGGGCTCGGCGGGCACGGGCTCGGCCAGCACGGGCTCGGCGGGCACGGGCTCGGCCAGCACGGGCTCGGCCAGCGCAGGCTCGGCGGGTACGGGCCAGACGGGCAACGCGGGCGCGACCGGCGCCAGTTCGGCCAAGACCGGCGAGCCGGCGAAACCCGGAGCCGCGCCGTCGCTGCAGGATCTTCAGCGCCAGATGGAAGCGATCCAGCGCCAACTCGCGGCGCTGACCAGGCCCTGAACGCCCTCAGGCTCCGGCACGACCGCCGTTGACGACCGTCAGCTTGGGCAGAGTGGCGCCCGCTTGGCTCGTCGACGCGGGGATCAGCCAGGGGCGTTCGATGCTTGGCTTGCCGAAGCGCCAGCCCTGCATGAACCGCACGCCACGCCGGGTGAGCAGCGCCGCGTCCTGATCGTTCTCGACGCATTCCGCGACCGTGAACAGCCCGAGCCCGTCGGCGAGACCGATCAGCGTGCGTACGAAGAGCTGGTTGTCGATGTTCTCCGAGAGACCGCGCACGAAGGAGCCGTCGATCTTGACGCAATCGACTTCAAGCGCCTTGAGATTGCGGAAGCTGGTATAGCCGGCGCCGAAATCGTCGAGCGACACGCGGCAGCCGAGATCGCGCAGCTTGCGCACGAAGCGCGCCGTCTCGTCGATGTCCTGAAGCGCCACGGTCTCGGTGATCTCGACCGTCAGGCGCTGCGCGACCTCGGGAATGCCGCGCACGAGCGTCCCGAGCGTCCGCAGCCAGTTGCGGTCGCTGGTCGTATGGCCCGACACGTTGACCGCCAGGCGGACATCCGGGTAGGCGCAGAGTTCCTCGACCGCCAGTTCGAGCGCGCGGCGATCGACCTGACGCATCAGCCCGGATTGCTCGACAAGCGGCACGAAGGACGCGGCGGCGATGACCTGACCGTTGCGGCGCCGCAGCCGGATCAGGCACTCGTAATGATCGGGCTTGTGATTGAGCGCATCGACGATCGGCTGGAAGGCGAGCATGACGCGCCCGTCCTTGAGGCCCGACTGGACCTCCTCCACCACCCACATCGCATGACGGCGCTGCTCGCGATGCGACGGCGCGTCCTGGTAGAGGGCGAAGCAATCGCGCCCCTGCTGCTCGGCGGTCTGCAAGGCCGAATCGCCGCGGCTCATGATGTCCGCGACAGCGGGCGGATTGTCCTGGAAGGCGACGCCGCCGATCGAGACGGAGACATGCAGCTCGCCGCCCTCGGTGTCGATGCGCGCCTGCCGCACCGCGGACAGGATCTTTTCGGCGGTGATCGCGAGATCGACCACCGGCGAATGGCTGAGGACCACGCCAAAGCGATCGGCACCGATCCGGCCGATGATGTCGGTGTTGCGCAGGCTGCGGTCGAGCAGACGCCCGATCGCGACGACCACCGCATCCGCCGCGTCGAAGCCGAACGCGTCGTTGATGGGGCCGAGCTTGTCGATCCCCACGACGAGATACGCGCCGGCGACGCCGTAGCGGCGCGCCGATCCCAGCGCATGCTCCAGGGCGTCGCGCAGGCGCACGCGGTTGTAATGACCGGTGAGCTCGTCGTGGTTGGCGAGATATTCGAGCTGCGCCTCGCGCGCCTTGCGTGCGCCGACCAGCCGCAGGATGCCGGTGATCGAGACGGGCTGTCCGGCGTCGTCATAGACCGCGACCCCGCGGTCATGGACCCAGACAGGATCGTCGTGATCGTCGCGGATCCGGTATTCGCACTCGTAGGGTTCGGCGCCGCCGCCGGCCAGATGCCGAGCGAGCGCTTCTGCGCGGTTGGTCGCGTCCTCGGCATGAATGCGCGCGGCGAGCGAATCGGCGTTTCGGATCGACGCGAATTGCGCGCCGAGCACCGCCGGATCCGACAGCCATTCTATGGCTCCGGAGCGAACATTCCAGGCGTAGGCGATATCCGAGGCGGCTAGGAGAGCCGTCAGTAACCGCTGCCCTTCTGGCACCGTGTCCTGCATGGACCGCGTCTGTCCCTTGAATTCGAGGGAGGAGATTTCTGTTACGCCCGCGCCCCGCATCGGAGTCGCACACGTCTCGCCGAAGCTAGGCTTTAGATCTTAACACGAGGTGAATCCGCTGGCTTGATCGCGATTATGAGTGATGAATTCACCGTTAACTACGATTTTAATTGGTTTCTATTGAAACGTCGCGCCGCGCCCACCTATGTTCGCTGCGGAAAACCGCGATGCAACCGCTCGCCCTCACAGCCCTCGCGACGCGCTACGCAACCCGCAGCGCCGATCGCGTCGAGATCCTGCCGCCCCGCCAGGCGGACCGGGACGCTGCGCACGCGCAGGACGAGGGCGACGCATCGGGCTGGGCGGCTTGGCGCGAGCAGCGCGCGCCCATGCGCCGCCCGCCGCCGGCGATGCCTGCCGGCTTCGTGGCGCAATATCTGGCCCAGCGCGATCCCGGCACCCAGGCGCATATCGAGGATTGGCGCGGCGCGCGGGGCGCCTATGCGCGCGCCGACCGCCTTTCCGCTTCCGGACCACGCAGCGTCTCGATCATTCTGTAGCCCGCCCCGGACGGGCGAACAGGACAGGATGGCCATGGCGAACAGACACCTCGACATTCCCGAAACGATCTTCGCCTTCGCCGTGCCGATGCTGCCGGCGCGCGACGTCGACGCAACCGTGACCTTCTTCGAATCCGTGCTTGGCTTCCGGCGGGATTTCGCCCGCGGCGAACCGACGGAGCACGCCGGCATGAAGCGCGACGGCGCCGAGATCCATTTCTTTCGCTGCGACGATCCCCGCGCGCTCGAGACGGCCGGGTGCCGCATCCGCGTCGACGGCATCGACTCGCTCTACGCGCGCTGCGTCAATCGCGGCGTCGTCCATCCCGACGGAAAGCTCGCCCCGAAGCCCTGGGGCAGCCGCGAATTCGCGATGCTCGACCCCGACGGCGTCGTGGTCACGTTCTTCGAACCGCTGCAGCGCTGAGCCGGCAAGCGGCCGCCGCGCGGCGCATGAGCGCTAGTCCCTGCATCGCCGTGTGCCGCCTCGATCCGCGCACGCGTCTTTGCGTCGGCTGCGGCCGTAGCGTCGACGAGATCGCCGGCTGGCCCGATCTCGACGAACCTGCCCGCGCACGGATCCTCGCGCGGCTGCGCGACTGGCGCCGCGATCCGCAAACAGTTCCCGAAATGCGCTGACCTGTCGCGGGGCTGCGACGTTTTGGCCGCGGGCCGCGCGCGCGATCGCGGCGCGATACTCGCGATCGCCGCGCTTCGAGCGGCGATTGCGAGGATCCATGAACCATCATCACCGCCAGACGCTCCACGCCCTTTTCGCGCATCCGATCAGCGCCAACATCGCCATGGGCGACGTCGCGTCGGTGCTGTCGCATCTCGGCGCGGAGATCGACAATCGCCACAAGGCCCGGATCGGCGTGACGCTGCATGGCCACACCGCCGTGTTCCACACGCCGCATCATCACCTGGCCAAGGACGACGTGGCGCAGCTGCGGAAGTTCCTCGTCAGCTGCGGCGTCGATCCCGCCCGCGACTATCCGCTGTGAGCGGTGGCGGTGGCGGCGGCTGCGCACCGCGCGGAGCCGCCGCGACCGTCGCCGCAACGCCCGGGCGTCATACGCCCAGATAGGCGAGATAGTCCTGCGGGCTGGGCGTCGCGCAATCGCGCCGCACGCTGTCGGCCAGTTCGCTCGCCAGCGCGTCGCATAGCGCCGGATCGAAGACACCCTCCGCCATGAGGAAGCCGCGATCGGCATCGAGCGCGGCCACCGCTTCCGCGAGCGTCAGCGAAAATCCCGGCGTCGCGCGGCGACGCATGTCCCAGGGCGTGCGGCGGCGCGGATCCTCCGCGACCAGCGGCCCGGGATCGAGCCCGCGCGCGATGCCGTCGAGCCCCGCCATGACCACGGCCGCGAGCGCGAGATAGGGGTTCGCGGCCGCATCCGGAAAACGCAGCTCCAGCCGTATCGCGCCCGGTGTTTCCGCGTGCGGCAGCCGCACCGCGGCGCCGCGATTGGCGATGCCCCAGACCAGCCGCGCGCTGGGCGCGTAGAGCCGGGCGAGACGCTTGAAGCTGTTCGTCGCCGGATTGGCGAGCGCATTGAGCGCCCGCGCATGCGCGAAGATCCCGCCGACGAAGCCGCGCGCCAGCGTTTCGCCGCCCAGCGCCGCGAGCAGCGGAACGCCATCGCGCCAGAAGGACAGGTTGAGATGCAGCCCGGAGCCCGGACCTTGCCCGAGCGGGAGCGGCATGAAGGTCGCGACCTTGCCCGCGCGCGCCGCCATGGCGAGGACCAGCGCCTTGGCACCCTGGATCCGGTCCGCCGCGATCAGGGCCGGCGCATGGCGAAGCGCGATCTCGTGCTGGGCGCACCCCGCCTCGTGCTGGTGGCGCAGCGGTTCGAGACCGCTGCGCTCGGCCGCCGCCATGACCTCGGCACGCCAGCCGGCGGCGGCGTCGGCCGGCGGCAGGGCGAGATGCAGCCCGGGATGGCGCACGCCATGACCGCGATGGACAGCGGCCACGCCCATGTCCCAGGCCGTCACGGCGAAGCCGCAGGCGGCCGGCCCGACGGCGAAGCTGACCGCGTCGAAGAGATGGAATTCGAGTTCCGCGCCGACGCGCATCTCCGGCGCCACGCCGCGGCGCGCCAGGGCCGCGAGCGCCCGGCCGAGCGTGGCCCGTGGATCGAGCGCGGAGGGCGCGGCGCGGCCGACCTCGTGGACCTGCGCGATCGCGGCGAGCGTCGGTCGCGCCGCGCCGGCATCGCGATAGGCCGTGCCCGCGACAGGGGACAGC
>CAIOSQ010000080.1 GCA_903860935.1 uncultured Rhodospirillales bacterium
GAGCTTGCCCAGCAGCGTCGTCTTGCCGCTGCCGAGGAAGCCGGTGAGGACGGAGACGGGGATGGAGATCCAGCCCGGATCCTGGTTCGATGCGGTGTCGGTCATGGGCGCAGCATATAGGGGCTCCGCCCGTCCGCGAAAGCACCGCCGGACAATTCCGGCGCGCCGAGCGCGGTGGCGGCCCTGTGCGGGCCAGCCTATGGTGCGAAGTGACAAGGCGCGGAAGGCGCGCCGCGAAGACGGGGGGAACGCATGGCGGCGTCCGTGCTGGTCGTCGACGACGAGCCGAATATCGTGCTGTCGCTCGAATTCCTCATGCGTCAGGCGGGCCACGAGGTGCGCGTCGCGCGCGATGGCGACGCGGCGCTGAGCGCGATCGCGGCGCAGGTGCCGGATCTCGTCCTGCTGGACGTCATGATGCCCGGACGCGATGGCTACGAGGTCTGCCAGGCCATTCGCGCGAACCCGGCCTGCGCGCGGACGCGCATCGTCATGCTGACCGCGCGCTCGCGCGACGTCGAGCGCGAGAAGGGGCTGGCGCTCGGCGCCGATGACTACGTCACCAAGCCCTTCTCGACGCGCGCGCTGGTCGAGCGCGTGCGCGCGCTGCTCGCGGCCGATCGTGGCTGAGGCCGCCGGCGAGGGCGGGGCGTGGCGCCCGGAGCGTCGCCCCCATGCCCGTCGGCTCTGGATCGCGCTGGGCGTCGCCGCGTCCCTCGGCGTCGCGTCCGGCGCGGCGCTGCTGGTCGCCGGAAACGCCACGCCCGCGGAGGCTGGGCGCGGCCTCGATGCGCTGACGCCGGTCGAACTCGGCGTGGCGCTGCTGGGTGCGGCGCTCGTGGCGTTCGGCGTCTCGGCCCTGGTCCTGCGCGCGCGGATCGTGCTGCCGCTGCGCCAGCTCGCGGCGGAAACCCGCTTCGCGGCGGAGTCCGGCGCCGGGAGCGCGCTCGCGCCGGGCGGTCATCCCTGGCTTGCGCCGCTGCCCGGCGCCGTGGCGGCGCTGGCCTCCGCGCTCGCCGCCGGCCGCCGCGACCATGCATCCGCGATCGAGGTCGCCACGCGTGGCGCGGCGGAACAGAAGAACCGGCTCGAGACCATCCTGCGTGACCTCGCCGAGGGCGTCCTCATCTGCACCCTCGATCACCGGGTACTGCTGTGCAACCAGGCGGCGCTCGGCCTGCTGCATGGGGCCGGGGAGGTCGGGCTGGGGCGGCCTCTGTTCAACGCGGTGGCGCGCGAACCGGTCCTGCACGCGCTCGAGCGCTTGTTCCACGGCAGCGGCGACGGTGCGGAGGTCTGCCCGCTCGTCTGCGCGACGGCCGATGCCTCGCGGCTGCTCTCGGGGCGCGTGGCCCTGACCCGGTCCGAGGACGGGGTTGCGACCGGCTATGTCCTGACCCTGACCGATGCGACGCGCGAGGTCGCCGCGCTCGCCGCGCGCGACCGCGCGATGCGCGACCTCGCCGATGGCTTGCGCCGCCCGATCGCCAATCTCGGCGCCGCGGCCGAGATGCTGGGCGCGTTTCCGGACATGCCCGCCGCGCAGCGCGCCGCCTTCGACACGGTGGTCCAGCGCGAGAGCGCCGCGCTGGTCGCGTGCCTCGACGGCTTCGACCGGTCGGCGCGCGATCTCGAGGGCGGGCATTGGCCGCTGGCGGATGTCCTCTCGCTCGACGTCTTCCGTCTGCTGGCCCGCCGTACGGAGGAAGACGGCGGACCGGCGGTCATTCCTGTGGGATTGCCGCTCTGGCTGCATGTCGACAGCCAATCCCTCGTCGTCGCGCTGGCGCGGCTTGCCGAGCGGATCGCGCAGGCGGCAGCCGTGGCGTCCCTCGATGTCGAGGCGTCGGCCGGCGCGCGCACGGCCTATGTCGATCTGGTGTGGACCGGCGCGCCGATCCCGGCGTCGCGGATCGATCCCTGGCTGGGCGAGGCGCTGGCCGGCGCGCTCGGCGCGGCGACGCTGGCCGACGTGCTGCAGCGCCATGGCAGCGCCGCCTGGAGCCAGGCGCTGGGCGACGGGCGCGCGCGCCTGAGGGTCCCGGTGCCCGCCGCGGCCGGGCCCGCGCGGATGTCGGCCGGATCCGCGGCACGCCTGCCCGCGCGTCCCGAGTTCTACGATTTCGACCTGCTGGCGCGCGCCGGCGTCGGCGACGGGCGGCTGCTCAGGCGCATGACCTTCGTCGTCTTCGACACCGAAACGACCGGGCTCAAGCCCTCCGCCGGCGACGAGATCGTCTCGATCGGCGCGGTGCGCGTGGTCAACGGGCGTATCCTCACCGGCGAGACCTTCGCGCGGCTGGTCAATCCCGGGCGGCCGATCCCGGCGGGCTCGATCCGTTTCCATGGCATCACCGACGCGATGGTGGCGGACGCGCCGCCGGCCGCGGTCGTGCTGCCGCAGCTGCGCGCCTTCTGCGAGGGCGCGGCTCTCGTGGCGCATAACGCCGCCTTCGACCTCACCTTCCTGCGGATGAAGGAGGCGGAGAGCGGCGCCGTCTTCGACATGCCGGTGCTCGATACCCTGCTCATCTCGGCCTTCCTGCATCCGGACATCGCCGATCACGATCTCGACGCGATCGCCGCGCGCGCCGGCGTGCCGATCGCCGGCCGACACACGGCGCTCGGCGACGCGATGGCCACGGCCGCGGCATTCGTCGCGCTGCTCGACCAGCTCGAGAGGCGCGGCGTGACGACGCTCGACCAGCTTCTAGAGGCCACGCGCATGGCCTTCGAGCTGCGCGCGCGGGCGCGCGATTTCTGAGCCGGCGGGACGGGACGGATGCGACGCGGCGAAAGACTGGTCGGCCTGCTGCTCCTGGCGACGTTCCTGTTCAGCCCGGTGGCGATAGGCTTCTTCCAGCAGCCCGCATTGGTGGGCGGTGTGCCCGCGCTGCTGCTCTACGTGTTCGCTGCCTGGGCGCTGATCGTCGTCCTGCTGGCCCTCGTCGCGCGCGGCGGTCCGGACGGCGAGGATCCGCCGTGAGGGCGCCGCGATGAGCCGCTGGACCATCGCCGCGGTCGCGATCTCTTATCTCTGCGTGCTCTTCGCGGTCGCGCGCTGGGGCGACCGTCGTGCCGACGCTGGGCGCAGCGTGATCGCGAACCCGACCATCTATGCGCTGTCGATGGCCGTCTACTGCACCGCCTGGACGTTCTACGGCTCGGTCGGCCGCGCGACCGCCAACGGCATCGACTTCGTCGCCATCTATCTCGGGCCGACCTTGGCCGGCGTTCTGTGGTGGCACGTGACGCGCAAGATGCTGCGCATCTCGAAGGCGAACCGCATCACCTCGATCGCCGACTTCGTCGCCGCGCGCTACGGGAAAAGCCCGTTGCTCGGCGGTCTCGTCGCGGTGGTCGCGCTGATCGTCATCACCCCCTATATCGCGTTGCAGCTGAAGGCGGTCTCGGCCAGCGTCGACGTGCTCGCCCATGCCGGCAGCGATCGCGGCGGCGGCATCCTCGGCGACACGGCGTTCTATGTCGCCGCGCTGATGGCGGCCTTCGCCATCCTGTACGGGACACGGCACATCGACGCCACGGAGCGGCACGAGGGCATGGTCGCGGCGATCGCTTTCGAGTCGATCGTCAAGCTGGCGGCGTTCCTTGCCGTCGGTCTCTTCGTCGCCTTCGTGATGTTCGACGGACCCGCCGAGATCTTCGCGCGCGCCGCCGCCGACCCGGCGATCGCACCGCTGCTCGGCAGCGCCGGGGCGAGCGGGCCCGCGGGCTGGGTGACGCTGACGCTGCTGTCGATGGCGGCGATCCTCTTCCTGCCGCGCCAGTTCCAGGTGGCGATCGTGGAGAATGTCGACGAGCGGCACCTCGCCAAGGCGTCCTGGCTCTTTCCGCTGTATCTGTTGCTGATCAACCTCTTCGTATTCCCGATCGCGCTCGCGGGGCTGCTCGCCTTCCCCGGCGGCGGCGTCGATGGCGACCTCTTCGTGCTCGCGCTGCCGCTCGCGGCCGGGGCCACGCATGTGGCGCTGATCGCCTTCGTCGGCGGGCTTTCGGCAGCGACCAGCATGGTGATCGTCGAGACGATCGCCCTCGCGACGATGCTCTGCAACGACCTCGCGATGCCGATCCTGCTGCGGATCCGGCGCCTCGACCTCGCGGGGCGCGCGGACCTCACGGGATTGCTCGCGGCGATCCGGCGCGGGTCGATCGTGATCGTGCTGTCGCTCGGCTATCTCTATTTCGACCTGATCGGCGGATCCTACGCGCTGGTATCGATCGGATTGCTCTCCTTCGCGGCGGTCGCGCAGTTGGCGCCGACGATCCTGGGCGGCATGTACTGGCGCGGCGCGACGCGGATCGGCGCGCTGGGCGGGCTCGCAGGCGGCTTCGCCGTCTGGGCGTACACGCTGCTGGTGCCGGCCATCGCGCGATCCGGGTGGATCGACGCGGCTTTCCTCGCCGAGGGGCCGTTCGGGGTCGCTGCGCTGCGGCCCTATGCGCTGTTCGGCGCGCCGCTCGGCGATCCGCTGACCCATGCGCTGGTCTGGAGCATGGTCGCCAATCTCGGCCTGTTCGTGGGCCTGTCGCTCGCCACGCGGCCCAGCGCCACCGAGCGCATCCAGGCGACGCGCTTCGTCGAGGCCTTCAGCCACGCCGAGGGCGAGCGCGCCCATGTCTGGGGTGGCCAGGCCCGCGTGACGGAGCTGATCGACCTCGTCGGACGCTTCGTCGGACAGGAGCGCGCGCGCCAGGCCTTCGCCGCCCATGCCCGCGCGCGCGGCCTGAATCCCGAGCGCCTGGAACGCGCCGATGCCGGTGTCGTGCGCTTCGCCGAGCGGCTGCTCGCCGGCGCGATCGGCGCGGCCTCCGCGCGCGTCGTGATGGCGACGGCGGTGAAGGGCGGCGATGTCGGTCTCGACGAGGTGATGGCGATCCTCGACGAGGCGACGGCGGTGATCGAATACTCGCGCCAGCTCGAGCAGAAATCGGCGGCTCTCGAGGCGGCATCCGCGGAGCTGCGCGCCGCCAATCTGCGGCTGCGCGAGCTGGACCGGCTGAAGGACGAGTTCCTGACGACCGTCACGCACGAGTTGCGCACGCCCTTGACCTCGATCCGCTCCTTCTCGGAGATCCTGCACGACAACGCCGATCTGAGCGCCGGGGATCGCCGTGCCTTCCTCGGCATCGTCATCGCCGAGAGCGAGCGGCTGACGCGGCTCATCAATCAGGTGCTCGACCTCGCCAAGATCGAGGCCGGGCGTTTCGACTGGCAGATCGCGCCGACCGACCTGCGCGAGGTCGTGACCGGCGCGATCGCCGCGACCAGCGGGATCTTCGCGGAGCGGCGCGTGGTGCTCGACGCGATGCTCGACGAGCGGGTGCCTCCAGTCCCGGCGGATCGCGACCAACTCATGCAGGTGGCGATCAACCTGCTGTCCAACGCCGTCAAGTTCTCGCCCCCGGAGGGCGGTCGCGTCCAGGTCGCCCTGCGCGGCGAGGGGGCGGGGATCCGTCTGACCGTCCAGGACAACGGACCGGGCATCGCGGCGGAGCATCTGCCGCTGCTCTTCGAGAAATTCCGCCAATTCGCCGATCCGCGCAGCGGCAAGCCGCAGGGGACCGGGTTGGGGCTCGCCATCTGTCGCCGCATCGTCGCGCATCTCGGCGGCAGCATCGTCGCCGCCTCGCCGCCTGGCGAGGGCGCGCGCTTCGAGGTGTTCTTGCCCTATGCCAGGGGCGGCGACCTTACCAGAACGCCCCGGTGAAATCGGCGCGGGCGCGCTTGCGCAGCCGGTCGATCGCCTTCAGCGCCTCGACAAGCTCCTCGCGCTCGAGTCGCGACAGCTGCGCGGGGTCGACATGGTTGCCCACGGTCTGCCCCGCATGGAAATCGGCGAGTTGCTGGCGCAGCAGCACGAAGGTCACGCGCCCATAGGCCTGGGTCAGCGCGTCGGCGTCGTCGCGATCGATCCGGCCCAGCGCGGCAAGCGCGGACAGGCGTGCGACGGTCCCGGTCTCGCGCAGCCCGGCGCGCAGCGCATAGAGGCGGGTCGCGCCGACCAGGGGCAGCGTCCCGTGCAGCTTGAGGTCGGTGCGCCCGGGATGGGCGGCGTCGCCGTCGACCTTGAGCGCGCCGAACAGGCCGAGCGCGACGCCGCGGCGGGTCTCGTCTTCCGCCATGGCGCGCAGCAGGGCCGGAAACCGGGTGAGCATCCGCCCGATCTCGGCGCGCAGCGTGTCGGCTGCCGTCGCGTCGCCCCAGGCGGGTGCGAAATCCAAGAAGATGTCCGCGAACAGGACCGCCACCGGGCTGCGCCGCTCGCCCCAGAGCCAGATCTGGTCGCGCCACTGCGTCGCGGTCTTGCGCCAGAGCGGATTGGTCGCCATGACGCCGCCCTTGCAGAACGGAAAGCCGACGCGGTCGAGGCCACGCGTGAAGCGTTCGGCCAGCGCGGTGAACCAGGCGTCGATCCGGCCATGCTCGGCGTCGGGATAGTCGGCGAGGATGAAGCCGTTGTCCTGGTCGGGGAACAGGAAATTCTCCCCGCGCCCGCCGGAGCCCATGACCAGCAGCGTGAAGGGCACAGGCGGGTCGCCCCAGCCCTCGGCGCGCATCTCCTCCGTCGCCGCGGCGAGCAGGCGGCGGTGGATGTCGAGGTTGATGTCGGTGACCAGCGCCTGGATCTCCGGGGCGGGGATGTTGTCGTCCAGCAGGTCCTGCGCCAGTTCGGCCTGGGCCCGCTTGATTTCCGCGAGGCCGTCGATGGACGCGTCCTGCGTCAGTCGGTCGATCTGCCCGACCATGCGCGCAGCGGCGGCTGCGAGGGCTTCGTTGAGGTCGAGAACGCCGACCGGTCGCCCGGCGGCATCGATGACGGGCATGTGGCGGAGTCGCGCGCGGCGCATCCGACCGACGGCGCGGAACAGGAGATCGTCCGCGGCGATCGATTTGACCGGTGCGGTCATGATCCGCTCGACCGGTGTCTCCGGGCCGGCCCGCAGCGCCACGCGGCGGACGATGTCGCGCTCGGTCAGGATCCCGATCAGGCGGCCCTGCGGATCGACCACCAGGGCGCTCGACGCATCGACGGCCGACATCCCGGCGAGGATCTCCGCGACCGGCGTGCCAGGCGCGACGCAATGCGGCTGGCGGCGGACGAAATCGCGGACCCGCTTGGCGAAGACCGCGATCTGGGAACGCGCGCGCGGCGCCGCCGTCACCGCGGAGCGCCCTCGGCCAGCAACTGGCCGAGGATCGCCGTGCGGTCGAGGCGGGTACCCAGCCGGTCGTTTACGGCGATGGTGCCGAAGCGGAGCGCGTTGGCGATGACCTCGCGGTCCTCCGTCGCGTTGCCCGAGCGCGCCGGCAGGGTCGGATAGACGACTGCCGCCGCTTCGTCCCCGAGCGCGGCGGGGCCGGGCGGGGCGACGGGATCGAAGGTCGCGAGCCGCAGGCGCAAGGCATCCAGGATGTCGTCCCACGCCTGCCGGTGCGGCGGCAGGGGATATTCCGCGAGCATCGCCGCCGCCTGATCCGCCAGGGCCGTCCCGGCGCGCGCCGACGCGGCGGCGCCGGGAACGTCGAGACGCGCGCGCGCCAGCAGGACGAAACGCGTCGTCAGCGCCGCATACGCCTCCCAGCGGCAGACGCGGAAGGCGTCGTTGAACCGGTCGTCGGCGAAGGCGTGTTGGCCGTACCAGGCGAGGGTGTTGCGGGTGAACTCGTAGGTCGAGCGCTGGGCGAGATAGGACGCCTCGCCCGACACGAAGCGGCGAAACGCGGGCAGCGTCCGTATGGCCGGCGGCCGGAAGTGATCGATCAACCTGTTGAGCATCCAGGCCTTGCTCCAGCGCGGGCCGGCAGGGACGGGCGAGGGGATGCCGCCGCGAAAACCCGTTGTCCGGCTTCGGGACATGATGGTATGTCGCGTAATAGACCAAGAATCAAAAAGTTAATACCGTTGTCAGGGTCGGCTGGAACCAGGGAGTTCCGCAGTCCCTCCAAACTTAGGTGCGCGCGTTCGTTCGTTTGTGGGTCCGCAAGGCCGGGAGATTCGCGCGCCGGCGGCGGGTCGTGCAAGACAGAGATCGAGGAGAAAACGCAATGGCGACAAAGCTTACGCCCGATCAGATGCAGAGCTACTGGGGCAAGACCTCGAAGCTCATGTGGACGATCCTGGCGCTGTGGTTCTTCTTCAGCTTCGTGGTGCATTTCTTCGCGCCGTCGCTGAACGGTATCCGCATCCTCGGCTTCCCGCTCGGCTTCTACATGGCCGCGCAGGGGTCGCTGATCGCGTTCCTGGCGATGTGCTTCTACAACGCAAAGGCGCAGAACGCGATCGATGAAGAATTCGGCGTCTCGGACGAGTGAAGGGAGGGCCTGAACGATGTCCTACGCAGTCGGCGGTTCCAATTTCATCAACAATCTCGGCCGTATCTACGCCATGTACACCGGCACCTTCGCCGGGTTCGTGGTCCTGATCGGCATCCTCGAATGGATGGGCGTCCCGTCCACCATCCTCGGCTATCTCTACATCTTCCTGACCATCGGCGTTTACGCCCTGATCGGCGTCCTGTCGCGCACGGCCGAAGTCTCCGAATACTACGTCGCGGGGCGCTCGGTTCCGGCCTTCTACAACGGCATGGCCACGGGCGCGGACTGGATGAGCGCCGCGTCCTTCATCGGCATGGCCGGCTCGCTTTATTTCGGCGGCTATGGCGGTCTTGCCTTCGTCCTCGGCTGGACCGGCGGCTACGTCCTCGTGTCGATCCTGATGGCGCCGTATCTGCGCAAGTTCGGTCAGTACACGGTGCCTGACTTCTTCGGCGCGCGGTACGGCGGAAACGCGGCGCGCACGCTGGCCGTGATCGTTCTGATCATGGCCTCGTTCACCTATGTCGTCGCCCAGATCGTCGGCGTCGGCGTGATCACGGCCCGCTTCCTCGGAATGGAATACAAGCTGGCCTGCTTCGTCGGCCTGATCGGCATCCTGGTCTGCTCGCTGCTGGGCGGGATGAAGGCGGTCACCTGGACCCAGGTGGCGCAGTACATCATCCTGATCATCGCCTATCTGATCCCGGCCATCGTGATGTCGTTCAAGCTGACCGGGGTTCCCATCCCGCAGCTGATGTACGGCTTCGCGCTGGAGAAGATCGAGGTGCTCGAGAAGACGCTGGGGGTCGCGCAGGGGCATGCTGCCGCCTTCGTCGACGCCAAGGGGCAATACAGCGCGACCGCGATGTGGAACTACTTCGCGCTGATCTTCTGCCTGATGCTCGGCACCGCCTCGCTGCCGCACATCCTGATGCGCTACTTCACTACCCCGTCGGTGCGTCAGGCGCGCGATTCCGTGGCGTGGAGCCTGTTCTTCATCTTCCTGCTCTACTTCACGGCGCCGGCCTACGCGGCCTTCGCCAAGCTCGAGGTCTACCAGAACCTGATCGGCACGCCGATCGACAAGCTGCCCGGCTGGGTGGCGACCTGGGGACGTCCGGGCCTGGCGCTGGTCGGTGCGTGCGATGCGGCGAACGCTGCGCAGCTCTTCCCGATCTGCGCCGGCGTGAAGGGCAATGCCGACGGCATCCTCCAGCTGAACGAGTTCCGCATCCACACCGATGCGATCGTGCTCGCGACGCCGGAAATCGCCGGTCTGCCCTACGTCATCACGGGCCTGGTGGCCGCGGGCGGTCTCGCCGCCGCGCTCTCCACCGCCGACGGCCTGCTGCTGGCGATCGCGAACGCGCTCAGCCACGACGTCTACTACAAGATGATCGACCCGGCCGCCGACACCAAGCGTCGGCTCGTCATCAGCCGCGTGCTCCTGCTGATCGTGGCCGTGATCGCGGCCTACACCGCGGGCGAACTCGGCGCGGACATCCTGTTCCTGGTGTCCTGGGCCTTCTCGATCGCCGCCTCCGGTCTGTTCGCCGGTCTGGTGCTCGGGATCTGGTGGAAGCGCTGCGGCAACGCGGCGGGCGTCTGGGGCGTGGCCGCCGGCTTCGCCACCTGCATGTTCTTCCTCGTCGCGACCGAGTTCTATGGTCCCTGGGTGAAGAGCGCGATGAGCTGGATGGGCGACATCCAGATCGTGAAGGCACGTGGCCGCGATGTTGCCTATATCTGGGGCATCAACAACATCTCGGTCGGCATCTTCGGCATCCCCGTCGCCTTCCTGGTCCAGTGGATCGTCGGCAAGATGTCCGAGCCGGCGTCGCAGGACATGCAGGACTTCATCGACTCGATCCGTGTTCCGGCCGGCGAGGTGAAGTCGATCGAGGGCGCTGCGGCGCATTGACACGACGCTGAACACGACTGAAGACAGGGGCGGGGTCCGGCGACGGGCTCCGCCCTTTTTCTTGTCTCCGCTGCGGCTATTTCCGGACCATCCATGACCGACGCAAACGACTTCCTCTGGGGTCATGCCCCGTTCTGGATCGCGATCTACGCGCTGGGCATCGTGACATGGAGTTGCGTCGGGCGGTTCCTGCTCGCCTGGTTCGTGCCGGCGATCCATCCGACGAACTACATCTGGCGCGGCTTCGTCTTCGTGACCGAGTGGGCGGTGCGTCTCTGCGCCCTCGTCACGCCGCGCTATGTGCGTCCGATGTTCATGCCGCTGGTGACGTTCTTCTGGCTCTACTGGTTCGTCCGGCCGCTCGTCTTCGTGGCCTTCGTCGCGTTCGGCCTGGCGCCGCGCGGCATCGTCGGGTGAGGCCGGTCATGGAGCGGCACAACATCTTCTCGATCGTCCTTCTCTCGTCGGCGATCAACGGCATGGTCTCGCCGGCGACGACCATCGTCGCGATCTTCGCCTGGGTCTGGATGCCGCCCTTCCTGCTCGGCAGCGCCGGTCTGGTGCTGTTCGCGTCGATGCTGGTGACGTCGACCGGGGCTTTGCTGCTCGCGGGCGTGCCCGCCGCGCTTTTCGAGCGGCTCGCGGGAGATCCGACGGGGCGCAACGCGCTGTGGATCTGGGCCTGCGCATCGGTGGCGCTGATGCTCGGCAGCCTGGGCTGGCGCTTTGGCCACATGCCCTTGCCGGGAGCAGGCTGACCGGCCGGGCCGTCGCATGACCGCGGTGCCGGACGATCCGCGCGACCGGATCCGGGGCTGCGCGCGCCATTCGATCGGGCGGGCCTGGCTGTTCGCGCTCCTGGCGATCGCGGCGACGATGAGCGGGTTGATCGGATGGCCGGTGATGGCGATGCGCACCGGCGCCATCCTGTCGATGCTGACCGCGGCGATCCTCGCGCTGCGGGCGGTACGTGCGCCGGGACGGCCCTATCGGCGCACCGAGACCTGGATCCTGCTCGGCCGCGCGCATGGTCTGCCCGAGGCACAGGCCCAGCGCATCATCGCGTCGATCCTTGCCGACACCTACTGGCGCTTCGCCACGGCCTCGGCGGCGCTCGCTCTGGGTTTCTGGTGTGGCGCGTTCCTCTTCGCCCTCGCGGGGCGAGCGGCCGGCTGAGATCCCGGTCCGCCGCGCCCGCGGGTGCGTGGCGGCTCAGCCCGTCTTGCTCGCTTCGTAGCGCGCCTTGGTCTCGGCGTTCATGGGATAGAGGCCGGGCAGGACGACGCCCTTGTCGACCTCGCCCATGATCCAGCCTTCCATGCGCTCCTGCTCCGGCGCGGCGGCGCAGACCTCGTCGATCAGTTTCTGCGGGATCAGCACCGCGCCGTCGTCGTCGACGACGACCCAGTCGTCGGGGAACACGGCGACGCCGCCGCAACCGATCGGTTGCTGCCACGCGACGAAAGTCAGGCCGGCGACGGAGGGCGGCGCCGCGGCACCGCTGCACCACACCGGCAGATGGGTGCCGAGCACGCCCGCGAGGTCACGCACGACGCCGTCGGTCACCAGCGCCGCGACGCCGCGCTTGTGCATGCGCGCGCAGAGAATGTCGCCGAAGATGCCCGCATCCGTGTGGCCCATGGCGTCGACCACGGCGACGCAGCCTTCCGGCATCGCCTCGATGGCGGCGCGGGTGGAGATGGGCGAGGACCAGGATTCGGGGGTCGCCAGATCCTCGCGCGCGGGAACGAAGCGCAGCGTGAAGGCGCGCCCGACGACGCGCTTTTGTCCGGGCGCGATCGGCCGCGTGCCGCGCATCCAGACATTGCGCAGCCCCTTCTTGAGCAGGATCGTGGTGATCGTGGCGGTCGAGACGCCGGACAGGGTCTCGATGATCTTGGTGTCAGACATTGTGCTGCCGTTCCCTTGTTCTTCCCTGAAGGAGACGGACATTGTCCCAGATCAAGGCGCCAGGCTAGTGCGCTTCACGGTTCGCCGCGATGCTCGCGAGCCATGCCGCGGCTTTGGGCGCACCGCCGAACGCATAGACATGCAGGGCATGGCGGCTGCCATCGGCTTCGCTCGCGCCAAGTGCGGCGACCAGCGCCATCAGGCTCGCGGTCGGGTCAGCGCCGCCGGTCAGCTGCAGCGCGCCGACGCCCAGATGAGCGGCCGCACGAAGCGAGTTTGCGACCCCGCAGAGCCGCGCGAATCGCAGAAGCGTCGCGATGCCGCATGGCCCCGCGATGCCCAGGCGGATCTGGCTGCCGGCTTGTACCCCGCGCGCGAGCGTCGCGACGTTTTCCGCCGCGAAGGAGAATTGCGTGACGATTCCCGTCGCGATGCCCTGGCGCGCAGCGAGGTCGAGCTTGCGCTGCATCGCGCGCGCGAGAATCTCCGCGGGAATTCGCGGATGCGGGTCGGGATACGCCCCGAAATGGACAACGCCGATCCCGGCATCGCGGATCATGTCGCCCTCGAGGAGATCGGCGGCCTCCCGGAAGGGGCCGGCGGGAGGATCGAGATCGCCCCCCAGCGCCAGCATCTCGCGCAGGCCAGCCGTACGCGCCGCTTCGAGGAATGACCGATATTCGCTTCGGCTGGCGAGCCGACGCGCCGCGACATGGGCGACCGGCTCGAAGCCGGCCTGGCGCAGGGCTACCAGGGTCGGCACGGCGTCGCCGATCGGCCGCCCGGGCAGGTGCGGCACGAAGATACGCGCGCCCGCAGGCAGCAGACGCGCCAGCTCAGGTATCTGAGCCGTCGCGCCAGGCAGCAATTCGAGGCTGGCGGAGGTCGCCAGACGTGTGCAGCCGCGCCGAAGCGCGGCCGCGTCCGGCGTGTCCGACGCCATGGTCTCAGGCGAAGGGAAGGCTGGAGACGACGCCCGCCCGTGCTGCCCCATCGACGCTGAAGACCGTCACGGGTTGGCCGGGATTCCAGAATTCGCGCGCGACCATCGACAGCCCGACATTGCGGTGCAGACGCGGAGACCAGCCGGCAGACGTCACCTGACCGATCTGTGGTCCGTCCGGACCGCCGGCGACGACCGGCCATGGCTTGCCGCAGGGAGGGCAGCGACCGCCATCGAAGACGATGCCGCGGATCTGCCGCTCCACGCCCGCGCGGGCGATCCTGGCGAGCGCGTCGCGGCCGACATGCTCGATCTCGCCGTCGGTCTTGCAGAATTTTCCCATTCCGCATTCCAACGGGTTGTTCGCGCGCGTCATCTCGTTGCCGTAGGAGAGCAGTCCGGCCTCGATGCGGTCGGGGACGTTGGGGCATCCCGGCGCGATCTCCAGCGGCTTTCCGGCTTTCCAGATCGTGTCCCAGAGCGCGGCGCCGAGGCTGCCGTCCCTGAGGAAGATCTCGTAGCCGCCCGGCCGCGAGTAGCCGGTGCGCGCGATGACCTGTCGTGTGCCGCGGAAATCGAAGATGCCGAAGCGGAAATACCGGATCTCGCGCACGGCGTCGCCGAACACCGAGGCCATCAGATCCTCTGCCTTCGGTCCCTGCACCGCGAGCGGCGAGACGTCCGGTTCCTCGACCGACACGTCGAGGCCGCGCCCGATCGCAAGGCCCTTGGCCCAGAGCAGCACATCGGAGTCGGCGATCGAGAGCCAGAACCGGTCATCGGCGAGCTTGAGCAGCACCGGATCGTTGATCATGCCCGCGTGTTCGTCGATCAGCGGTACGTAGAGGCACTGGCCGATCGCGGCACGCGAGATGTCGCGCGGCGTCATCCATTGGACCAGACGGGCGGCGTCCGGTCCCGCGATCTCGACCTGGCGCTGGCAGGACACGTCCCAGATCTGCACATGCGTGCGCAGATGGACGAAGTCGTCCTCCACGGATCGTCCAAATGCCTTTGGGAGCAGCATGTGGTTGACGACCGAAAAGCCGGTCACGCCATTCGCTTCCACGCGGTCCGTGTAGGGCGTGCGCCGGATCCGGCGCGACATGTTGAGGCCAGATGTGGACATGGGCTTTCTTCCTGCTTCAGTTCGACCACCACGCCGACACGCCGTTGGGCGACAGAATGACCGGCAGGTGGTAGCGCCCGTCGGGATCGGGCATGGAGAAGCGCAGGACGATGTCACGGACTATCCGCCGTCCCGCCACCGGCATGGGCCGACCGTCGAAATAAGCGGCCACCGCGAATATCAGTTCGTAGTCTGCGCCCGCGTGTTCCGGGGCGATCTCTACCGTCTGGCTCAGGCGCCCTCCGGGATCGGTCGGCACGCTGAAGACGACCGTGCCGGCCCCGTCCCGGGCCAGTCGGCGCAGCGTGACCTCGACGCCCCCTGCGTGCAGCCCCTCGACGGCGTCGAGCGTATGTGTCGATACGATAGCCATCACCGCCTCACTCGATGGACGCCTTGTCGCGCTTGCTGGTCGTGGCGAGCACGATCGGGCTGATCACGCCCCTGGCCTTGACGTTGACGCAGGCCGTCTTGCCGCTGGCGATCGCGCGCCGAAGCGCGGGCCCGAGTTGCTCGCGCCGTTCGACGAGTTCGCCATGCCCGCCCAGCCCCTCGAACATGCTGTGGAAGGGGATGTCCCGGAAATCGGTGGCGAAGTGCTTGCCGCTCGCGAAGAGCCGTTCCTGCTGCTGGGAGATGCAGTCGAGGCCGCCGTTGTTGTCGATCACCACGACGATCGGCAGCTTTTCCTGGAACGCGGCCTCGATCGACAATCCGCCGGACAGGAAGGCCCCGTCGCCGCTGATCAGGACGACGTTGGAATCGCGATGGGTGTTCTTGGCCGCGAGCGCAAGCGACACGCCGACGCCGAGCAGGCTGAAGCTTCCGGGATGCAGGATGCCGGCGAGCTTGCGCCCGTGCCAGCCGGCGAGGTTGACGGCGATCTCCGACCAGAAATGCGTGTTTCCGCCGTCGAAGACGAGCCAGTCCTTGTCGCCCATTTCTGCCTGGACATCGAGCGACAACTGGAGCGGATGGATCTTGTCCGACGTGGCGGAAGCCTCCGCGACGTCCCGTTCCAGGTCGGCGAGGGTCTGCTCGACCCAGGCGCCGCGCCGGCGCCGGTTCAGGTCGAACCACGCGCGGTCGAGGCGCCAGCGTCCCGCGGCCTGCATGCCAGAGAGCGCGTCGAGAAACGCCCCGGGATCGCTCAGCAGCAGACGGTCGGCCGCGCGATTGAATTCCAGTTCCTCGTGCGAGCCGTTGACGCAGACCAGCTTCGTGGACGCCGGAAAGAAAGGCGCGTTGCCGAAGTTCATCTGGTTGTCCAATCGACCGCCGATCATCACGGCGACGTCGCATTCCTCGAGCGCGGCGCGCGAAGGCTGGTACTGGTGCACATCCGCGAGACCCATATAGGCCTCGCATTCCTCCCCGAGCAGTTTCTGGTGGTAGGGGACGTTGAAGATCGGGATGCCAAGGCGCATTCCCGTCGCCTCCAGGCGTCGCTCCGCGCCGCTCCACCACACGCCATGGCCGCCGATGAGTATCGGGCGCTGCGCGGAGGCGACGAGGTCGAGCGTCTCGTCGAGGGCCGACGGCTCGGGCCAGGCGCGGGAAACGGGCCGCGGACCTCGCGAGAAGGGACGCTCCTCGCGTCCGGCATCCTCGTCGAAGGACGAGAACATGATGTCGACCGGCAGGCTCAGATGCACGGGACCGGGATAGCCGCTGGTCGCGATCGTCCATGCGCGATCGACGAACTCGCTGATGCGCGTGCCGTCGGTCACGCTGATGCTGTATTTCGTGAGTGGCGCTGCGATCGCGACGTCGTCGATCTCCTTGAATCCGCCGGCGCCCCGGCGCTTCAGCGTGCTCGATCCGGTCACGAATATGACCGGCGAGCGCTCGCCCCATGCCTCCATCATCGCCGGGACCGCGTTCGCGAACCCTTCAGGCCCGACGAGGCAGACGGTCGGCTTGCGCGAAATGCGCGCATGGGCGTCGGCGAGATGTCCGGCGACCTGCTCGTGAGGGCAGTTGATCACCCGCATCTGCAGTTCCATGAAGCCCTCGAGGGCCGGATTGCAGAACCCTCCCGACAGGGTGAACACGTGCTCCACGCCTTTTTCATGGAGCGCACGGGCGAGCAACGCTCCGCCCCGTATCCTTCGCTTGCCTTCCATCAAGCCGCCCTTTCCCGCATCGTATGCCGCTTTCGAGGCGAGGGTGATCAGTGGCGGGCTGATCGACAAACGACAAAACTCTGTCCTATGGATGCTCGCTGAATTATCCATTCCCCCGGAGGCGGCGATGAAGATCCGCGTCAAGCGACTGCCCCTGACCGCGTTGCGCACCTTCGAGGCTGCCGCGCGTCTCGGCCGGTTCAAGGATGCCGCCGTCGAACTTGGCGTGAGCCCGACCACCGTCAGCAACCAGATACGTCGGCTCGAGCGCGACTGGTCCTGCCGGCTCTTCGTCAGGCGCCCGCGCGAGGTCCTGCTGACGGATACGGGCCGATCCCTCGGCAACGTCGTGAGGCAGGCCTTCGCCTCCATAGCTCGCGAACTGGAGAACCACGCGGCCGCTTCGCCGAAGCGGGTCGATCTCGCCGTCGGTCCCATCTTCGCGGCGCGTTGGCTCACCCCCAGGCTGGAGAGCTTCAGGCAGTCGCTTCCGTCGGTCGAGCTCAACGTCATCGGGCGGCCGCGCATCACCGGACCGGCGACCATGCCAGCCCCGATCGCGGTCGATTGGGGCGACGGCGATTGGCCTGGTTTGGAGAGCGCGTATCTTTTCTCGATCCGCTACGCTCCCGTGGTCAGTCCGCGTCTTGCGCGGACACTGGGCGGCCTGTCGTCGCCCGACGACCTTGTCCGGTTCCCTGTCCTGCACCAGCACGACCGGGCCGAGTGGAGTTCGTGGCTCGAACTCGTCGGACGGCCTGGGCTGGAGTTCGGGTCATCCACGATCATCTCCGACGCCAATGTCGTCCTGCAGGCCGCGATCGAAGGGCAGGGCGTCGCCCTTGCGCCCTTCCCGTTCGCGCAGGAGGAACTGCGCGCGGGCAGGCTGCTGAAGCCGTTCGCGATCGAACTCCAGCCCAGTCGCTCCTATTACCTCCTCACGCGCCCGGGCGCGCGCAATCGGCCCGAGGTCGCGCGGGTCGCCGACTGGCTTCTCGCCCAGACCGAACAAGAGCGCCATTCGAGGAGCGGGTCGGCGCGTCGCAACCCCGGAGAGGAACAATCGACATGCCTGTCTTCGCGTTTGAGCGGTTCATCCCCGTCCTCCCGCCCGAGGGGCGGTTCTGGATCGCGCCGGACGCCAACGTGATCGGTCAGGTCGAACTCGGCGAGGATGTCGGGATCTGGTTCGGCGCCGTGCTGCGCGGCGACAACGAGCCGATCGTGATCGGGCCGCGCACCAACATCCAGGAGGGCGCGATGCTGCACACCGATCCCGGGCTCACGCTGTCCGTCGGCGCGGATTGCACCATCGGCCATCACGCGATCATCCATGGCGCGACCATCGGCGACGGCACGTTGATCGGCATGGGCGCGACGATCCTCAACGGGGCGCGGATCGGCGCCAACTGCCTGGTCGGCGCGGGCGCCCTCGTCACCGAGCGCAAGGAATTCCCGGACCGTTCGCTGATCGTGGGCGCGCCGGCCAAGGCGGTGCGCCAACTCGACGACGATGCCATCGCCGGCATCGCGCGCAGCGCGGCCAGCTATGTCGAGCGGTGGCAGAGATTCGCCGCCGGCCTCCGCCGCATCGCCTGAGCGCCGCATCGGCCGGACGCCGCATCGGCCGGACGCCGCATCGGCCGGACGGGGCGAAAAAGGGGGCGGGGTGGGCCCGGCAGGACTCGAACCTGCAACCACACCGTTATGAGCGGCGAGCTCTAACCATTGAGCTACAGGCCCGACCCCGGCCGGCCGCGTGCGCGGCCGTCGCTCAGGTATCCAGGAAGCTGCGCAGCTTGCGCGAGCGGCTCGGATGCTTGAGCTTGCGCAGCGCCTTCGCCTCGATCTGACGGATGCGCTCGCGTGTCACGTTGAACTGCTGGCCGACCTCCTCCAGCGTATGGTCGGTGTTCATGCCGATGCCGAAGCGCATGCGAAGGACGCGTTCCTCGCGCGGCGTGAGCGTCGCCAGGACGCGCGTTGTCGTCTCGCGCAGATTGGCCTGGATCGCGGCGTCGACCGGCAACACGGCGTTCTTGTCCTCGATGAAGTCGCCGAGATGCGAATCTTCCTCGTCGCCGATCGGCGTCTCGAGCGAGATCGGCTCCTTGGCGATCTTGAGGACCTTGCGCACCTTCTCGAGCGGCATGCCGAGTTTCTCGGCGAGTTCCTCGGGCATCGGTTCGCGGCCGATCTCGTGCAGGATCTGGCGCGAGGTGCGGACCAGCTTGTTGATCGTCTCGATCATGTGGACCGGGATGCGGATCGTGCGCGCCTGGTCGGCCAGGGCGCGCGTGACGGCCTGCCTGATCCACCAGGTGGCGTACGTGGAGAACTTGAAGCCGCGCCGGTAGTCGAACTTCTCGAC
>CAIOSQ010000081.1 GCA_903860935.1 uncultured Rhodospirillales bacterium
CCACTCCGACGTCGAGACGCTCGAGCGCATCGAGATCATCCGCGACCTGCGCCTCGGCGCCTTCGACGTGCTCGTCGGCATCAACCTGCTGCGCGAGGGCCTCGACATCCCGGAATGCGCGCTGGTCGCCATCCTCGACGCCGACAAGGAGGGCTACCTGCGCTCGCGCACCTCGCTGGTGCAGACGATCGGCCGCGCGGCGCGCAACGTCGACGGGCGCGTGATCCTCTACGCCGACAGGATGACGGACTCGATGAAGGCGGCGCTGGAGGAGACCGAGCGCCGGCGGCGCAAGCAGGTGGAGTGGAACGAGGCCCATGGCATCACGCCGGAGAGCGTGCGCAAGGGCATCGGCGACATTCTCGGCTCGGTCTACGAGCGTGACCATGTCCTGGTCGAGACGGGCGTCGACGGGACGGATCATGCGGTCGGGCACAATCTGCGCGCCGTGATCACCGAACTCGAGGAGAAGATGAAGGCGGCCGCCGCCGATCTCGAATTCGAGGAGGCCGCGCGGCTGCGCGACGAGATCCGCCGCCTCGAATCGATCGAACTCGAGATGCCCGCCGGCGCCGCCGGGACGGGTGTCGCCGACGCGCGCGCGGCGGGCGGCTACGCGGCGAAGTCGGCGGGCAAGGCCGCCCCGCGCTCGACCGCCGGCGCGGTCAACTCGAAGACCGGCCGCGCCCGGCGGCCGCAATGGAAGCGCTGACGGCGCGCCAGACAACCGGGGACGGAGCCCGGCTTACCTCTTCCGGCCGCTCGCCCACCATCGGCCTGGGGTAATCCGGGCTCCGTCCCCGCATTGCCCAGCCGAAGCCTTGCAGGTCGGCGCCGTCAGGCCAGATGGCGGCGGAAAAAGGAAACCGTGCGCTCCCACGAGAGCTTTGCCGCAACCTCATTGAAGCGCGGCGTCGAGTTGTTGTGGAAGCCGTGCTGGGTTCCTGGATAGACATGCATCTCGTGGCGCGTGCCGGCGGCTTTCATCGCCGCCTCGAAGCTCGGCCACATGGCGTTGATGCGCTCGTCGCTCTCCGCGTAGTGGATGAGCATCGCGGCGCGGATCGCCGGCACGCTTTCGGTCGCCGCCGCGGCACCGTAATAGGGAACGCCGGCCTGGAGGTCGCTGCCAAGCGTCGCCGCCAGCCAGTTCGTCGTCCCGCCGCCCCAGCAGAACCCCGTGATCCCGAGCCGGCCGGTGGACCGGGGATGGGCCTTCACGAAGCGCGCGCCGTTGAGCATGTCCATGCGCAGCTTCGCCTGATCCAGTCGCGCCTGCAGGTCGCGGCCGTCGTCGTCGTTGCCCGGATAGCCGCCGAGCGGGGCAAGGCCGTCGGGCGCAAGCGCAAGGAACCCGTCGGCGGCAAGGCGCCGTGCCACGTCCTCGACATAGGGGTTGAGGCCACGATTCTCGTGGATCACGAGCACGGCGGGGAACGGCCCCTGACCGGTTGGCTGAACCAGATAGCCGCGCATGGTTCCCGAATTGCCGCCTGGCGAGTCGTAGGCGACATAGCTCGCCTTGATGCGCGGATCGGTGAACGAGATCGTCTGCGCGCGCGCATAGTGGGGCAGCAGTGCCTCCGCCATGGCGAGGCCGCCGACCACCGCCGCGGCGGACCGGGTCATGAAAGTGCGCCGATCGATGCGGCCGTGACAGTACTCGTCGTAGAGTTCGAAGACGCGGCGATCGATGTCGGCCTGCGCCAGGGCGGGCGTCTCGGTCGCGCGTGGCGTGGCGCGGGGCACCTGTGCGATCTGGGTCTTGGCCATGCTGTTTTCCTCCGAGGCGCGGTTGCTCATGGACATGATCCCCAAGCTGTGCCGGATCGCGCCGCCGGCAAGGTCGGGCGCCGGCTCCGCCCCATTACCGGGGATGCATTACCGGGGATGCATTACCGGGGACGGGGCCCGGCTTACCTCCTCCGGTCGCTCTGCTCTCCCCCACCATCGGTCTGGCGTAATCCGGGCTCCGTCCCCGAATTGGAATGGCGGCGCGGGCGGCGCGCAGCCGCGAGGATGGCCGGGACCAGCATCAGCGCGAGGCTGGACGGCTCGGGCACGGGGGCCGCGAAGGCGAGGCGCAGCAGCAGCGGGTCGTGATCGCTGG
>CAIOSQ010000082.1 GCA_903860935.1 uncultured Rhodospirillales bacterium
GATCTCCGGAGACGGCCCGCCGCCAGGAGACGTACCGATGAGCACGATGACGACCTTCGACTACGGCGTCGCCGCGATGCTGGCGCATTCGGAAGCGATGGGGGCGATCAGCCAGAACATCGCGAACATGCGCACGGCCGGGTACAAGCGCGCCGACGTCCAATTCGCCTCGATGATCGCCAATCCCCTGCCCGGCGATCATGTCGCCGGCAGCGTGGTTGCGCAGACCAAGCGCCTTGTCGACATGGCCGGCACGTTCGAACGCACCGGGCGGGCGCTCGATCTCGCGCTCGACGGCCCCGGCATGTTCGTCTACTCGACCACGCCCGCGGCCGGCGGCGAGCTCTTCTATTCACGCAACGGCGCCCTGGGCAGCACGGCGCTCGACGCCGCCACCGCCAACGGCGTCTCCTATCTCTCGGCCTATGACGACCTCTACCTGATGGCCTGGCCGATCGATGCGACCGGCAAGGTCTCGGGAACAGGAGCTTCCGACCTCACCGCCATTCCCCAGTCCCTCGCCGAGGGTTTCACCGGCCGGGCGACGTCATCGGCGTCCCTCACGGCGACGATCCCGGCCTCGGGCACGGCCACCGCGAGTTTCGAGCTGTTCCGGTACGACGATGCCGGGTTGGAGCGCCGGATCTTCTCCGACTGGACGAATACCGCTCCGAACACTTGGACGGCGTCCTTCCGCGACGGCGCCGGCGCACCGGTCGGCGGCACGACCACGGTCACCTTCGACGGCGCCGGTTCGCTTCTGAGCCCCTCGACCCTCGATGTCGGCGGGTTGTTCAGTCTGGACGTCTCGAAAGTACGCCAGCTTGGCGTGGTTCCGGCGAAGACCGCCTTCGCACAGGACGGGCTGGGCTCGGGCGACTTCCTCAACTGGGACATCGCGCCAGGCGGCGTGGTCTCGGCGGTCTTCGGATCCGGGGCGGTGACGCCGCTCTATCAGCTGCCGGTGGCGCTCTTTTCGAACATGAACGGCCTCGCCGCGGAGTCGCGCGGCCTGTTCGCCGTGACCAGCCAGTCGGGTGCCCCCAGCTTTGAGGCCGCGGGCAAGACGGCCGCGATCGTGTCGGGCAGCCAGGAACTCAGCAACGTCAGTCTGGAGGACTCGTTCTCCCAGATGATCGTCACGCAGCGCGCCTACGCCTCCGCCGCCCAGATCGTCCAGACCGCCGACGAGATGAGCAAGACGGTGCGCGACCTGCGCTGATGCGGCACCGCTAATTGGCTCAAATCCAAAGAAAATCCCCGCATCCTCTTTAGCCGAATCTTAAGCCGGACGGCCTTAGCGTGGCCTCATCCGACGCCTGAGACGACCCGCGAATCGGAGCATATGAGAATGAGCGACATCCACCTGCACACGATCGACCGGCAGACGCCGTCCGCGCTCCTCGACGGCGGTCTCGCCGATCTACCGCCGCCCGAGACGAAGCGCTGGGTAATCCGCCGCAAGGCCGCCGTCGTCGCCGCGGTGGCGCGCGGGGTACTGACGCTCGAGGAAGCCTGCGCGCGTTACCGGCTGTCGGTCGAGGAATTCACGTCGTGGCAGCGTCTGATCCAGAAGCATGGCGTCGCCGGGCTGCGCACCACGCGCCTCCAGGATTACCGCGCGCCCGCCGCGGCCGCCCCCTGAGCCAGCCGACCAACCACGCCAGGCGTGCCAAGCCGCCCGGACCGCTCACTCGGCAAATTTTTCCCGGCGATTAACGTCCCGTTCACACTGCCCGCTTAACCTTGTTCGTGGAACCAGGGGGCGGCCGTCGCGGTAGCCCCCAGAAGCGAACGGGCGGAACCGGCAGTGGAAAACTTCGTTTCGTTGTTTCAGCGCCTTGGTCTGGTCAGGGTCGGCCTCATGGCTGCGGTCGCCCTCGGCCTGCTCGGATTTTTCGGCTTCTTCGCCAACAAGCTCTCGCAACCGCCGATGGGCCTGCTCTACGGCGATCTTGACCAGAACGACGCGGGCCAGATCGTCGCAAAGCTCGAGGCGCAGAACGTTCCCTTTGAACTGCGCGCCGGCGGCTCGCAGGTCTGGGTGCCTCAGGACCGCGCCCTGCGCCTGCGCATGAGCATGGCCGAGCAGGGCCTGCCGCGCGGCGGCACCATCGGCTACGAGGTCTTCGACCAGTCCAGCGCGCTCGGCGCGACCAGCTTCGTCCAGAACCTCAACCTCGTGCGCGCCCTCGAAGGGGAACTCGCCCGCACCATCGGGTCGCTCGGCCCGGTCTCCGGCGCGCGCGTGCATCTCTCCATCCCACGTCGCGACGTGTTCAGCCGCGAGCGGCTGGAGCCCAGCGCCTCCGTAGTGCTCAAGCTGCGCGAGACGGGCCGTCTGCCCCGCAACCACGTCGGTGCCATCCAGTCCCTGGTCGCATCGGCCGTACCCGGCATGAAGCCGACCCGCGTGTCGATCGTCGACGATCGCGGCACCCTGCTCGCGCGCGGCACGGGCGACGGCGAGGACGGCTCCGGCGTCAGCTCCGCGTCGGGCGCCGACGAGCGGCGGCTAGAGATGGAGCAGCGGCTGTCCCGCAAGATCGAGGAACAGCTGGAGCGCGCCGTGGGCCCCGGCCGGGTCCGCGCCGAAGTCTCCCTCGAGATGGATTTCGACCGCATCGTGACGAATTCGGAGAGCTTCGACCCCGAGGGGCAGGTCATCCGCTCCCAGCAAACCGTCTCCGAGAACTCCGACTCGACCGAGAGCAGCGGCAACCAGGGCGTCACCGTCGCCAACAACATTCCCGACGGCGACGCGGCAGGCGGCGGCAACCAGAACCGCAGCCGCACCACGCGTCAGGAAGAGACGATCAACTACGAAGTGACCAAGCGCGTGACCAGCCATGTCCGCGAGGTCGGCTCGGTCAAGCGGCTCTCCGCCTCGATCATCGTCGACGGGATCACCACGATCGGCGCGGACGGCAAGCCGAGCTACCAGGCGCGCAATCCCGAGCAGATCGAGCAGTTGCGACTGGCCGCGCGTTCCGCCGTGGGCTTCAACGAACGCCGCGGCGACACGCTCGAACTGATCAACATGCCCTTCGCGGCGCCGGACGGATTTGCCGCAGGCGGCGCGGTCGCCGGCGGCGCGGAGCCGGGCATGTTCGACCTTTCGCGCGCGGAAATCCTTCGCATCACGGAACTCGCCATCCTCTTCATCGTGGCGATCCTGGTCATCCTGCTGGTCGCGCGCCCCCTCATCGGCGCGATCGGTCGCGCGGCGACGATGCGGGTCGTCGGACCCGGCACGGCGGCACTCCCTGAATCCGGCGCGATGCCGGCCGCCCTGGCCGCGCCGGCCGCCGGCACCGCTCTCGCGGTCGCCGCCGGTGTCGCTCAGAACCCGGCCAGTCAGATCGACCTCGACAGCATCGACGGACGCATGGGCGCGTCGTCCATGAAGAAGATCGGAGAGATCGTCGACAAGCATCCCGACGAGACCGTCGCGATCCTGCGTAACTGGATCTACCAGGAGGCAGGCTGACCATGGCCACCAAGGTTCGCGAAGACATCCGCTCGATGAGCGGCATCGAGCGCGCGGCGGCCCTGCTGCTGGCGCTCGGCGAAGAGCACAGCGCGCGCGTGTTCGCGCTGCTCGCCGACGAGGAAATCAAGGAACTCACGGCGGCGATGGCGTCGCTTGGCGCGGTGAGCCCGCATGTCCTCGACAAGATCTGCATCGAGTTCGCGGAGCAGATCTCCTCGACCGGCGCGCTGATCGGCACCTTCGACACGACCGAGCGCATGCTGAGCAAGGCGATGCCCTCGGACCGCGTCGCGCAGATCATGGACGAGATCCGCGGTCCCGCGGGCCGCACCATGTGGGACAAGCTCGGCAACGTGAACGAAGGCGTTCTCGCCAACTATCTGAAGAACGAGTACCCGCAGACCGTCGCCGTGGTCCTGACCAAGGTCCGGCCCGACCATGCCGCGCGGGTCCTCACCCAACTGCCCGAGGCCTTCGCGATGGAGGTCGTCATGCGCATGCTCCGCATGGAGACGGTCCAGAAGGAGATCCTCGAAGACGTCGAGAAGACGCTGCGTACCGAGTTCATGAGCAACCTGGCACGCACGAGCCGCGTCGATCCCCACGACGTCATGTCCGAGATCTTCAACAATTTCGACCGCAACACCGAATCGCGCTTCATGTCGGCGCTCGACGAACGGAACAAAGAATCGGCCGAGAAGATCAGGTCGCTGATGTTCACCTTCGACGATCTCGGCCGCCTCGATCCGGGCGGCGTACAGACGTTGCTGCGTGGCGTCGACAAGACCAAGCTCGCGGTCGCCCTCAAGGGCTCCACCGAATCGATGCGCGACCTGTTCTTCGCCAACATGTCCGAGCGCGCGAGCAAGCTGCTCAAGGAGGACATGGCGAGCATGGGTCCGGTGCGCCTCAAGGACGTCGACGAGAGCCAGATGTACATGGTCACGATCGCCAAGGAGCTCGCCAACAAGGGCGAAATCCTTCTCGCCGACAAGAAGGGCGGCGACGACGAGCTGATCTATTGAGATGACAATGCCCGACCCCGCGAAATTCCTCTTCCAGACCCGCTTCGAAGCCGGCGCGCGCGCCGCACCGGCGCCGCGAAACAATTTCACGGCGGCCGAACTCGAGGCCGCGCGCAAGGCCGGCGAACAGGCGGGTCACGCCGCCGGAAAGGCGAAGGCGATGGCCGAGATCGAGGCCCGCGCCGCGGCGACGCTCGACCGGATCCTCGCCGGCATGGCCGGCACGCTGGAGCAGATCAACGCGCGCCATGACGAGCAGACCCGCGAGACCCTGGCGACGACGGTCGAGATCCTGCGCAAGCTCTTTCCGACCCTGACCGCAAGGCATGAGGTCGCGGAGATCGAGACCCTGCTCGCCCAATGCGTCGCACTGATGCCGGACGAGCCACGTCTCGTCGTCCGCGTTCCCGAAGGCCTCGATGGGCAGATCCGCCCGCGGTTCGAGCGAACGATCGAGCGGACCGGCTTCGCGGGACAGGTCACCTTGATCGCCGATCCGGCGCTGTCCGACGGTCAGTCGCGCATCGAATGGTCCGAAGGTGGCGTCAGTCGCGACACCGCCCGCCTCTGGGCCGAGATCGACGCCGTGATCGAACGCTACACCAGCCCAGATTCAGCCCCAGACGCCACCTGACCCTCGCCTTCCCGATCAACAATCCCTCGGACGGAGTCCCAAATGGCAGCCGACAATGATTTCTCCCTCGACGAACTCGACACCGGCGGCATGGATGCGGGCGGCGAGAAATCGGCCCGCGGCGCGCGTGACCTCGAAGCCGTCTACGACGTCCCTGTCCAGGTCTCCGCCGTTCTCGGCCGCGCGACCATGCAGGTCAGCCAGTTGCTGCGCCTCGGCCGCGGCGCGGTCGTCGAACTTGACCGAAAGGTCGGCGAAGCGATCGACATCTACGTCAACAACCGTCTGATCGCGCGTGGCGAGGTCGTCGTCGTCGACGAGCATCTCGGCGTGACGATGACCGAAATCATCAAGGCGGACCGCGCCTGAGGGCGCGGCCAGAACCCGGAGCACTCGCATGCGTCTCCTCATCGTCGGCACGCTCGGCGGCCAGGTCTCGGCTGCCGCAAAGATCGCCATCTCCCGCGGCGCCAAGGTCGCGCAGGTCGACGATATCGCGACCGGCATGAACGCGCTGCGCAGCGGACGAAGCGCCGACCTGATCATGGTCGACGTCAACCTCGACATCGGCGCCCTGATCCTGGCCCTCAAGGCGGAGCGCATCCACGTTCCCGTCGTCGCCTGCGGGATCGGCGCCGATGCGGCCGCCGCGGTTCGGGCGATCAAGGCCGGCGCGAAGGAGTATCTGCCGCTGCCTCCGAACGCCGAACTCATCGCCGCCGTGCTCGCGGCGGTGACCGAGGAGTCGAGTTCCATCCTGTTCAACAACCCGGCGATGCGCGAGACATTGCGGCTCGCCGAGCAAGTCGCAGCGACCGATGCCAGCGTGCTCATCTGCGGCGAGTCCGGCACCGGCAAGGAGTTGTTCGCGCGCTACCTCCACAAGCGCAGCAAGCGTGCGGACCGGATCATGGTCTCCGTGAACTGCGCGGCGATCCCCGAGAACCTCCTGGAAAGCGAGTTGTTCGGCCATGAGAAGGGCGCCTTCACCGGCGCCGTGGCGCGTCGCATCGGCAAATTCGAGGAAGCCAATGGCGGGACGCTGCTTCTCGACGAGATCAGCGAGATGGATGTGCGCCTCCAGGCGAAGCTGCTGCGCGCCATCCAGGAGCGGGTGATCGATCGCGTCGGCGGCAACCAGCCGATCAAGGTCGACATCCGTGTTCTCGCGACCACCAACCGCGACCTCGAGGCCGAAGTGCGCGGCGGACGGTTCCGCGAAGACCTTTTCTACCGCCTCAACGTGATGACGCTGCGCCTGCCGGCGCTGCGCGACCGTCCCGACGACATTCCGATGCTCGCCGACCATTTTGTGCGCAAGTATTCCGACGCGAATGGCATTGCGTTGCGTCCGATGGCCGACGAGGCCCTGGCAAAGCTCCGCGCCCATCAATGGCTGGGCAATGTCCGCGAACTCGAGAACACGATGCACCGTGCGGTGCTGCTCGCCTCGGGCGACGCGATCGGACCGGAGGCGATCATCCTGGCCGGGGCCACACGCGCCGAGATCCGGCCGAGCCCGAGCGCCGAATCGATGCCGGCTGCCGCGGTGGCCGGGGTCGCGACCGCCGGTCCCGAGACGGTGCGTGGACTCGTCGGCCGCACGGTCGCCGACGTCGAGCGCGACCTGATCATCGACACGCTGAGCCACTGCCTTGGCAATCGCACCCATGCCGCCAACATCCTTGGCATCTCGATCCGTACGCTGCGCAACAAGCTGAAGCAGTACAGCGACGATGGCCTGCGCATTCCGCCGCCGCGTGATGGCGATCGCGTGCCGGCCTGACGAGATGGACTGAGCAGGCTTCGGATCGACGATGGCGGATCAGGCGTTCAATGGCGGGGGATCGGATCCCAATGCGGCGCTGCGGCGGATAGGGGCCGCGCTGCGCAGCGGCGACATCGCGCTCGCGCTGGGCGTCGTGGCGATCCTGATGGTCCTGCTGTTGCCGGTGCCGAAATGGCTTCTCGATGCCGGACTGGCGTTGTCGATCACGCTGTCGGTCCTGATCCTGATGACGTCGCTGTTCATCCACAGGCCGCTCGACTTCAACTCCTTCCCGACCATCCTGCTGATATCGACGATGCTGCGCCTGTCGCTCAACCTGGCGACCACGCGCATCATCCTCACACATGGCCATGAAGGCACCCATGCCGCCGGCGATGTCATCGAGTCCTTCGGTCATCTTCTGACCGGCGGCAATTTCGTCATCGGTATCATCGTATTCGCGATCCTTCTGATCGTGAACTTCGTGGTCATCACAAAAGGCTCGGGCCGCATTGCGGAAGTCTCCGCACGCTTCAGCCTCGACGCGATGCCCGGCAAGCAGATGGCGATCGACGCCGATCTCTCCGCGGGCTTGATCGACGAGAAGGAAGCAAGGCGTCGCCGAAAGGAACTCGAGGACGAGAGCGCCTTCTTCGGCGCCATGGACGGCGCCGCGAAATTCGTCCGGGGCGATGCGATCGCCGGGCTGCTGATCACCTTCATCAACGTCATCGCCGGCATCGTGATCGGCATGGTGCAGCACAAGCTCGGCTTCACCCAGGCGATGCATACCTACTCGGTCCTGACGGTCGGCGACGGGCTGGTGACCCAGATCCCGGCGCTGATCGTGTCGACCGCATCGGGCCTGCTCGTCTCCAAGGCAGGCGTCGATGGCGCTGTCGACAAGGCGATGTTCGGACAGCTCGGCGGCTATCCGACCGCCCTCGGCCTGTCCTCGCTGCTGACGTTCCTGATGTCGTTGCTGCCCGGCATCCCGATGATCCCGTTCCTGGCCCTCTCGGCGATCACCGGCTACCTCGCGTTCAAGATCAGCGAAAGGCGCTCGCAAGAAGAATTGCAGGCAGAGGCTGACGCGGCGGTCCCGGCCGCGACGCCGGAAGAACCGATCTCCACCGCCCTGCAGATGGATATCCTGCGGCTTGAGCTCGGCTACGCGCTTCTGACGCTGATCAGCAACGACAAGGGCAGGCTGACGGAGCAGATCCGCGCGCTACGCCGCCAGCTCGCCGCCGACATGGGCTTCGTGATGCCGTCCGTGCGGATCCAGGACAACATGCAGCTCGCCGCGAACTCCTACGTCATCCGCGTGAAAGAGATCGCGTCCGGTCGCGGCGAATTGCGGACGAACTCCCTGCTGGTCATGGATCCGCGCGGCGACACGATCGCGCTGCCCGGCGAAACCACGAAGGAGCCCACCTTTGGTCTGCCGGCGGTGTGGGTGAACGAATCGCTGCGCGAAGATGCGCTGTTCAAGGGCTATACCGTCGTCGATCCGGCGACGGTGATCACCACCCACCTCACCGAGATCATCAAGGACAACATGTCCGAGATGCTCTCCTACTCCGAGACCCAGAAGCTGCTGGACGAGGTTGGCCGCGACCATCAGAAGCTCGTCGCCGACATCGTGCCCTCGCAGATCACCGTCGGCGCCCTGCAGCGCGTGCTCCAGAACCTGCTCGCCGAACGGATCTCGATCCGCGACATGCCGCAGATCCTCGAGGGCGTCGCGGAAGCCTGCCAGAGCACACGCAGCACGACCCAGATCACCGAACATGTCCGCATGCGCCTCGCGCGCCAGCTCTGCGAACAGAACACCACAGAACAGGGCTTCATCCCGCTGGTGACGCTCAGCCCCGAATGGGAGCAGAGCTTCGCGGAATCGCTGATCGGCCAGGGCGACGACCGGCAGCTGTCGATGGCCCCGTCGAAGCTGCAGGAATTCATCGGCAAGGTGCGTCAGGTCTTCGAGCGCCATGCCATGCTCGGCGAGACGCCGGTGCTCCTGACATCGCCCCTCGCCCGCCCGTTCGTGCGATCGATCGTCGAACGGTTCCGCCCGACCACGTCGGTGATGTCGCAGAACGAGATCCATCCGAAGGCCCGCATCCGCACCGTCGGACAGATCTGAGGCGGCGACGATGCGCATGCGCACCTTCGTCGCGCCGACCCTCGCGGAAGCGATGGAGAATCTCCGCGCGGAACTCGGCGAGGACGCGTTCGTGATCGCCACCGACGAGCCAGAGGGCGGCCCGGTCCGTGTCGTGGCCGCGGCGTCGGATGGGTTCGACGCGCCGCCGCCGATCACGTCGGCGGCGGACGCAGGAGCGGCCGAAATTCCCCAGCCCGCGCGCCAGACCTCGGAGCTTGCCACGCTCCTGCAACGCCATGGCGTTCCGGAGCGGCTCGCCGCGATCCTGCGCCGGGGCGAGATCGAATCCGACCCGCTGGCCGAAAATCTGCGTCCCGCGCTCGCGTCCCATTTCGACTTCGCGCCGCTTCAGCCGGCGCGCATGGCACAACCCCTGCTGCTCGCCGGACCGCCAGGATGCGGCAAGACCTCCACCATCGCCAAGATCGCGGCCCTTCTGCGCGCCGCCGATCGAAGGGTCCACCTGATCACCACGGACACGTTGCGCGCGGCGGGCGTCGAGCAGATCCAGCGCTACGCACAGGCGCTCGGCTGCGACGTGACGGTCGCCGCCTCGACAACCGCGCTCGCCGCGGCGATGCGGGATGGTCCGGCTGATCAGCCGGGCACGCTGCGCCTGATCGACACGCCCGGCCTCGATCTCGTGCGACGTGAAGACAGGCAGGCCCTGCTCGACTGGTGCGAGGCCGCAGAGACCACGCCCGTGCTTGTGCTGCCCGGCGGACATGACGCCGAAGAATCGGCCGAAGCCGCGCGCGCGTTCGCTGCGCTCGGCGGCACCGGCATGATCGCGACACGGCTCGACGCCGCACGCCGACTGGGGAACATCCTCGCGGCGGCCCATGGCGGCAGCCTTGCGCTGATCGGCGCCGGCGTGTCGCCGCGGATCTCGGGCGGGCTGGTGGCGCTCGATGCGGGGCTGCTGTCGCGTTTCCTGCTGGAAGATTCCCGAGCGGTCGCGACGAGTCTGTGCACGGCCGCCGCCCCGATCACGCAGCGGGGAGCTAGCCCTGCCCCCTCCGGTGCATCTCCAGGCTGAGTTCGTCGAGCGCGATGGCCTCACGCCTTGCGGCTTCCTGCGCCGCACGCGCTTCGAAGCGCTCCAGGACGATTTCGTAGCGCTTGAGTTCCGCGAAGAGGTCGGAAAGTTGCGCGCGCCGCTCCACCAGTTCGGCCTCGGCCTCGGTGATCGCGCGCGCGATGTCGGCGCGCCGCATGATGATGCTGGCCGCGTAGCCGCCGGCATAGGCGTAGAGGCCCACCTCGTCGCCGGCCGCGCGCCGCTGCTCGGCGATGACTTCCGCCTCGAAGCGCGCAGCCTCGTCCTGGCGCAGGGCAACCAGCCCCTCGAACTCGACGATCTCGCGCCGCATGGCGTCGACGCGCCAGCGCTGCGCACGGATGAGCGTATCCAGCCCCTTCATGACGTCATGCCGCCGGTGGTTCCATGCCGAGGATGTCGGCCAACTGCATGTAGCATTCGTTCAGCGCGGCCGGTTCGGTCTTGATCTGGCCAAGGAACTCGTCGAGCGCAGGCTGGAAATGGATCGCCTCGTCGATACGCGCGTCGCTGCCCTGGCGATAGGCGCCCAGACGGATCAGTTCGGCCATGTCCTCGTATTGCGCGATCAGGCGCCGCGCCCGCGCGACCACCGCGTTCTCGGCGGCCGAGTTGCAGCCCGGCATCGTGCGCGAGATCGACTTCAGGATGTTGATCGCCGGATAACGGCCGCGCTCGGCGATCGCGCGATCGAGCACGACATGACCATCGAGGATGCCTCGCACCGCATCGGCGATCGGCTCGTTGTGATCGTCGCCATCCACGAGAACGGTGAACAGACCCGTGATCGACCCCGCGCCGGTTCCTGGCCCGGCACGCTCGAGGACCTTCGGCAGTTCCGCGAAAACCGAGGGCGTGTAGCCCTTGCTCGCCGGCGGTTCGCCGGCAGACAGCCCGATCTCGCGCTGCGCCATCGCGAAGCGTGTCACGGAATCCATGAGGCACAGCACGTCGCTGTCCCGGTCGCGGAAATACTCGGCGATGGCCATCGTCAGGTAGGCCGCCTGACGGCGCATCAGCGGCGGCTCGTCCGATGTCGCGACGACCACGACCGAGCGCGCCAGGCCGTCCGGCCCGAGATCGTCCTCGAGGAATTCCTGCACCTCGCGACCGCGCTCGCCGACGAGTCCGATCACGCAGACGTCCGAACTGGTGTAGCGGGCCATCATCGACAGCAGCGTCGACTTGCCGACCCCCGAACCGGCGAAGATCCCCATACGCTGCCCGCGGCAGCATGTCGTGAATGTGTTGATCGCGCGCACACCGAGATCGACCTTGCCGCGCACCCGCTGCCGCGCATGCGCGGCGGGGGGCGCGCCCTTGATCGGGCGCGCCTCTGCGCCGTGCCGCAACGGCCCCTTGCCGTCGAGGGGTTCGCCCAGGGCGTTGACGACGCGGCCCAGCCAGCCGGGCGACGGATAGACGACGGGATCGGCATCGATCATCTCGACCCGGCATCCGATTCCGATGCCGTCGAGCGCCCCGAAGGGCAACGCGACCGCACGACTGCCGCGAAAGCCGACCACCTCGCACAGCAATTGGCTCCCCGACCGTGCAGTCACCACGCATCGGCTGCCTACCGAGAGCACCTGTGCGATGCCCCCGATCTCGATCATCAGCCCCATCACGGCACTGACACGGCCGAAATAGCGGTGCGGCGCGAGGCGGCGGATCGTCAGGCTGGGCGCGAGCATGGTCATGCGAGTGGACCTTCCCGTGGAGGCGCGGCGCCTAGGTGGCTCCGCTGGGTCCAAGCGTGCACGCACATGGTAAACGAACCCTCAACCCGGCTCGCCCTCGGCGCAAACAAGCTTTCGCAAGGATTGACGGGGATTCGTCTTTCGTTAACGATTGCAAGGATACGGTTAGGTTAATACGTTCTTGCGTGGGAAGACTGGGGAGTCCGAGAATGAGAGTCCTGCTCGTTGAAGACGATTCCGCCATCTCGAAGAGCATCGAGCTGATGCTGCGCTCCGAGGGGTTCGTGTGCGACACGACCGATCTCGGCGAGGATGGGCTGGAGATCGGCAAGATCTACGATTACGACATCATCATTCTCGATCTGATGCTGCCCGATATCGACGGCTACGAGGTTCTGCGGCGTCTGCGCGCAGCCCGCGTCAAGACCCCCATCCTCATCCTCTCGGGCCTGTCGGAACTCGACAACAAGCTCAAGGGCCTTGGCTTCGGGGCCGACGACTACATCACAAAGCCATTCGACAAGCGCGAGCTGGTGGCGCGTATCAACGCGATCGTGCGCCGCGCCAAGGGCCACTCGCAGTCGATCATCCGGACCGGCCGCCTCACGATCAATCTCGACACGCGCACCGTCGAGTCCAACGGCGCTCCGATCCACCTCACCGGCAAGGAATACGGGATCCTGGAATTGCTCTCGCTGCGCAAGGGCACGACCCTGACGAAGGAGATGTTCCTCAACCATCTCTACGGCGGGATCGACGAACCAGAGCTCAAGATCATCGACGTTTTCGTCTGCAAGCTGCGCAAGAAACTGTCCACGGCCTGCCAGGGCGAGAATTACATCGAGACCGTCTGGGGTCGCGGCTATGTCCTGCGCGATCCGGCGACCGGCAAGGTCCGCGGCGAAAAGGAAGCGATGGCCTGAGGACTCGCTGGGGTCAACGCGGCAGGACGAAGATCCCCAGCGCGCCGTCGAGGGGCATAAGGCCCGCTTGCGCGGCCATTTCCGCTTCGTCGAGCCCGAGACAGACAAGGCCGCCGGGCCCGATCTGGCCGACGATCCGGCCCAGTATGTCCGCGCGGGCTCGTGCGGCGCAGGATCTCAACACATAGCGGCACAGCACGAGGTCGCACTCGCCGGGTGCACCCGCCTCCCCCAGAAGATTGTGTTCCTTGAAGGCGACCGCGCGCCGGAGCGGTTCCAAGACTGTCCAGCGCTCTTGCTGGCGGCGAAAATTCTCGACCATCAGCCGTGCAGGCAGCCCGGTCTGTATCTCGAAATGCGAATAGGATCCGGCGCGCGCGCGCTCGATCGCCTGCCGAGAGACATCCGTGGCGACGATCTCTACCTGCCAGCCATCCAGGCCCAGGGCGGGATTGCGCGCCAGCATGGCGAGCGAATACGCCTCCTGCCCGGTCGAGACGCCGGCGCACCAGATCCGCAGACGGCGTTCTGATCCGCGCGCCGCCACCAGCGCCGGAAGGACGCGGTCGCGCAGTCCGGCGAAGACGGCTGGATCGCGAAAGAACGCCGTTTCGGCGGTCATCATCGCATCGGCGACATCGACCGGAAGATCGCTCGTCTTGCCGCTGCGCAATTCGCTGACCAGCGTATCCAGGTCGCCCATCGCGAATTTCCGCGCCACGGGGAACAGACGCCCCTCGACCAGATGCATCTGATCCCGACCCAGCGCAAAGCCCGTCCGCTCCTGAAGCCAGGCGACGAGATAATCGAGATTGTCGGGACGCATCTAGGCGAACCTCGCCGTCGTCGCGCCGTGGCCGGTCCCCAGCAGGGCAAGTTTCGTGCGCAGGATCTGCCCGTCGAAGGGTTTCATCACGTACTCGTCCGCACCCGCCTCCAGGCACTGCCTGACGCGCTCGGGATCGGTCTCCGCCGCACACAGGACGATGCGCACCGCCGCCCCGCCCGGCGCGGCGCGGAGCGCGCGCAGCACGTCGATCCCGCTCATCCCCGGCATCTCCCAGCCCAGCAACACGAGGCCGGGCATGGATTGCGTGCACGCCGCAATTGCCTGCTGCCCGTCCGATGCCTCGTCGACCGCGAGACCCATACCCTCGAGCACACGGCGGGCTACCATCCGCACGACTTTCGAATCGTCAACGACGAGACAGGCCAACATGCCGAACGCTCCCGCCAAAGCCATGATCAGGTCTGGCACTGCTCGCGACCCTAGATCAGGCGGCATCACAAGTCGACAGCGCGACTTTCACCCCGTTTGCCGCCCCTGTCCGGCCGCCGCCCCGACACGGGCCAGCAGAGCGGCGCTGTCCGATCTGTCGATGACGGCCGCGGCCCAGGCCGGAACCGCAGCCGCCGCCCCGCCCTCCGCGACCAGGGCGAGAATGGGGGCTGAGACCTGATCGCCCGCGGCGGCAAGAGCGTCGACAAGGGCGCCGATATCCAGCCCCGGGGTCTGCGGATCGACCAGTACGAGATCGAAACCGCGCCCCTCCGCCCGCAGGGCGACGATGCCGGCGCAGTCGGAGGCCGTGCTCACCACATAGCCCGCGGCCGTGAGCAGCGGTTCCACGAGATCGCGGAATCCGCCGCTGTCATCGACCAGCAGGAGCCTGGGCGTGCGCTCCGCCTCGCCGTCCTCGGCGGGCGCGCCGACGGGCGCCTCCGGGATCCGGATCGCAAAACTCGTCCCCTGCCCTGGCGCCGTCCGCAGATCGATGGTCCCGCCGAGCGCCTCGACCACGGCGCGCACGACGTCGAGGCCGATGCCACGGCCCGACACGTCCGTCACCCGATCCGCCGTCGACAGCCCACCCCGAAAGACGAAGCGCGCGATGTCGCCGCTTGCCATCCGACCCGCCTCGTCGGCTGGCACGAGGCCGGCCTCGACCGCCCGCGCGCGGATCCGCTCCAGCGGAAGGCCGCGACCATCGTCCGACAGGTCGATCAGGAGATGCCCATCGCGCCGCATCGCGCGGATCGATATCTGGCCTGCCTCCGGCTTTCCGGCGGCGCGACGCTCCTCCGCCGTCTCGAGACCATGATCGGCGGCATTGCGGACCATGTGGATCATGGGGTCCTTGAGCAACTCGGCGGTCCGGCGCGCGATCTCGAGTTCGGCACCGACGAGCGACAGATCGATCCGCTTTCCCAGTTCCTGGCCGAGGTCGCGCACCAGCCGGTGCAGGCCGATCCAGGCATTGCCGAGCGGCGCCATGCGCAGCCGCGCGATACGCTCGGCGAGCACGGCGATCGCGGCGTCCAGGCGCTTGAGCCCGGGGTGAAAGGCCGCCACGGCGGCCACGTCGCCGCGCGCGCGCCGCAGCGCCTCGATCGCGGCTTGAAGCCCGTCGATCTGGTCGAGAGGGATACGCACCGACCGCAATTCCGGCTTGCTCGCGCCTGCCTCATCGGCACGCGACCGGCGCGCGACCGCATCGCCTTCCTCGAGATCAGGCTCGACACCGCGCGCGGCGGTGGCGCTGACCAGCATGCGCATCCGGTCGATGTGCTCGGCGACCAGGCCGATCGCGGCAGGCGTCACGGGGATCGTGCCGTCACGAAGCCTTTCCAGCACGTTCTCGGCAGCATGCGCAGCCCGTCCAAGCCGCGTCAGGCCGAGGAACCCGCAGGTCCCCTTGATCGTGTGGAACACACGAAAGATGCCAACCAGCAGGTCGAGACGCTGCGGCTCCGCCTCGAGCCGCGCGATCGCCTCGCCCTGGGCGCCGAGGTGCTCGGCGCTGTCATCCAGGAAATCCCTGAGCAGTTTGTCCATGCCGGCGCGTGTCCCGAGGTGTCCTGGCGATCCGCACCCCGCGCGTCAGGCGCGCGCCGGAAGCCGCAGCGCGAACGCGACGGCCCCGTCGGCTTCCTCGACCGCAAGAGTCGCGGCGGCCAGCGCGCAGAGGATGGACGCCAGCCATGCAGGGACCGCACGCGGCGAGGGCGGCGGCGCATCACTCGCCGCCGGCGCCGGTGCGGTCAGGATCGCGCGCTGCTCGTCGACGATCCGCGCCTGCGTGCCCTCGGCACGGATCGTGACCGCAAGTCCGCCATCCGGCGCGGGAAGCGCGTCGACGGATACGGTGCCGCCACGCGGCAGACAATCCGCGGCGACGAGCAGAAGATTGAGGAGGAGCCGCACGGTCCTGCGATCCGCCCGCGTCTCAAGGGCGCTTCCAGGGACGGGCCATGCGATCCGGACCCGCCCGTCGGCGAAATAATCCATCGCAAGGGCACGTGCGCCTTCGATGGGTTGCCCGCCCGAAACCGTGTTGCCGGCGCCGAACGCGCTCCTGAAGAATTGCAGCCGGCGGCTCGCCCCGCGCGCGGAATCGGCGATCAGCGCGATCACTTCGGGATCGCCGCTCATGCCCCCTTCGGAGAGCAGTTCCACACCGTTCGAGATGGCGCCGACCGGCCCGACGAGATCGTGGCAGATCCGCGCCGAGAAAATCTCCAAGGTCTCGATCAGCCGCGCCTGGTCCATGTGCCCATTGCCCTCGGTTCCATCCAGGCGATCCACACCACTTGGATTTCGCCTGTTTTAAAGCCGTCAGACCGGCGTGCGCGCAAGCATTTCCTCGGCGGCGGCCAAGTCCTCGGGACGGTTGACGTTGAAAAACGGGTCAAATCCCGTCTCCGCAAACGCGACGGCGGCACACCCGTAGCGGCCGGTCCAGGCATCCACCTTGCGGAGATCCTCGACACGCAGCGCGTGTTCGAGGTCATCGGCGAGGCTCACGGGCCACAAGCCGAAGACCGGATGGGTCCGCCCATACGACATGGCACAGGCCAAGGGCGTTCCGGCCGCTTCGGCGCCCGCGACCAGTCGTGCGACGAGGTCGGCCGGAAAGAACGGGGCATCCGAGGCGACCGAGACCATGAAACGCGCCTCGGGACGGTTGCTCCCGATCCAGCGCAGGCCGGCCAGGATCCCGGCAAGCGGACCTGCGAACCCGTCCACGGTATCCGCGGCCACCGGCGCGCCGAAGGCCGCGAAGCGCGCCGGGTCGCCGTTGGCATTCACGACGACCGTGCCGACCTGTGGGCGCAACCGCTCCAGGATGCGCGCCAGGATGGGGCGTCCACCTAGGGGCCGCAGGCACTTGTCGCCGCCGCCCATCCGCCGCGACAGGCCACCCGCGAGCACCAGTCCGATGATCGTCGGATCAGCCATCCGTATCCGAACCCTTCCGCCCCGCGCGCCGGTCTTCGGTCACGACATCGCGCGCGTCCATGTCGCGCAGCACGCGATCCGGCCCGGACAGGACGAGGAAGCGCGCGCCCTTCGCGCGCCCGATCAGGGTGAGCCCGGCCTGGCGCGCGAGTTCGACGCCCCAGGCCGTGAACCCGGACCGCGAGACGAGGATCGGGATCCCCATCTGGACGCATTTGATGACCATCTCCGAGGTCAGACGGCCGGTCGTGTAGAAGATCTTGTCAGCGCCGCCGAGCCGATTGGCGAACATGAAGCCGGCGATCTTGTCGATCGCGTTGTGCCGCCCGACATCCTCCATGTACGCGAGGACGCGGTCTTGCTGGCAGAGGGCGCAGCCATGGATCGCGCCGGCTTCGAGGTAGAGCGACGGCGCGGTGTTGATCTTCCTCAGCAGGCGGTAGAGCCAGGACGTGCGGAGGACCGCATCGGCCGGAAGCGCGACGCTGTCGAATCGTTCCATCAGATCGCCGAACGCAGTGCCCTGGGCGCATCCGGAGGTCAGCGTCTTCTTGCGCAGCTTTTCCTCGAAATTCGTCCGCGCGCGGGTCCGCACGACGACGGTCCCGGTCTCCTCGTCATGATCGACCCCGGCCAGTTCGTCGTCGGCACGCAGCATGTTCTGGTTCAGCAGGTAGCCAACAGCCAGCCAGGCGGGATGATCGCCGATCGTCATCATGGTGACGATTTCATGACCGTTGAGATACAGCGTCAACGGACGCTCGACGACGATCGACGCCTCGACGGGCGCGCCGTCCTGGTCCCAGCCGACGACGCGGCGCGTGAGGCGCGGGTCGGCCGGATCGGGTTTGACCGTGAATTCTTCCATGCTGGGCACTATGTCGGTCGCGGCGCCACGCCGGCAAGGTCGGGCCGGCAAGGTCGGGCCGGCGGTGCCCGCTCAAGGGTCTCGTGACCGCGCCGGCGGAGGGGTGACTTCCGCGGGCGCGCAGCCTAGATTTTCGCGCATGACCATGGACCGCACGCACGCCCCGCTCGTCGATCCCTTTGCGCGCCGGATCACCTATCTGCGCGTCTCCGTCACCGATCGCTGCGATTTTCGCTGCGTCTACTGCATGGCGGAGGACATGACCTTCCTGCCGAAAGCGGAGGTCCTGACGCTCGAGGAACTCGACCGGCTCTGCTCGGCCTTCGTGCGGCTCGGCGTGCGCAAGCTTCGCCTGACCGGCGGCGAACCGCTGGTCCGACGGAACATCATGAGCCTCTTCCGCGGCCTCGGGCGCCATATCGCCAGCGGCGCGCTCGAGGAACTCACGGTCACGACCAACGGCAGCCAGCTCGCGAAATACGCCGACGAGCTCGTGGCCTCCGGCGTACGCCGGATCAACGTGTCGCTCGACACGCTCGATGCCGAGAAATTCACGGCCATCACGCGCTGGGGACGTCTGGATCAGGTGCTCGGCGGCATCGCGGTCGCGAAGCGCGCCGGGCTGCGGATCAAGATCAACGCGGTCGCGCTCAAGAACTTCAACGAGGACGAGTTCGACCGCCTCGTGTCGTGGTGCGGCGAGGAAGGCCACGATCTCACCTTCATCGAGGTGATGCCGATGGGCGACATCGGCTCCGAGAACCGTCTCGACCAGTATCTACCGCTGAGCCTCGTGCGGGCGCGGCTTGGACAACGCTGGACCCTCGAGGAGACCGACTACCGGACGGGCGGCCCCGCGCGCTACTTCACCGTGCGGGAGACCGGGCAGCGTCTCGGCTTCATCACGCCGCTCACCCATAATTTCTGCGAGAGCTGCAACCGGGTGCGGCTGACCTGCACCGGAACGCTGTTCATGTGCCTCGGCCAGGACGACGCGGCGGATCTGCGTCAGGCTCTGCGCGAATCGGAGGCCGACGACGCCCTCGACGCCGCCATCCGGTCGGCCATCGACCGCAAGCCCAAGGGCCACGACTTCGTCATCGACCGACGCCACCAAGGTCCTGCCGTGCAGCGCCATATGAGCGTCACTGGCGGGTGAGCCCCGTCGAACACCCCGTCGGGCCAGCGGCGGCCCGGCGCGATGCGATGTTCCTCTGGAGCCTGTCGCTGGCGCAACTCGTCTCCTGGGGCATCCTGTTCTACAGCATCGCCGTCTTCGTCGTGCCGATGCGCGATGAACTCGGCTGGTCGCCGACCGTGCTCAGCACCGGCATCACCATCGGGCTCGTCGTCTCCGGCCTGTTCGCCCCCTGGGTCGGCACCCAGATCGATCGCGGGCGCGCCTGGCCCGTGTTGACCGGCGGGTCGCTGCTCGGCAGCGCGGCCGTCGCCGCCTGGGCGTTCGTCGAGACGCCGCTCGCCTTCTGGGCGATCTCGGTCGCGATGGGTCTGGCGATGTCCTGTACGCTCTACGAGCCAGGCTTCGCCGTCCTGACCCGGACCATGGGGGAACGCGCGCCCAAGGCCATCCTCAAGATGACCCTGGTAGGCGGTCTCGCGAGCACGGCCTTCATCCCGCTCGCCCATGTCCTGGTCGAGGCGATCGGTTGGCGGCAAGCCGTGCTGGTTCTGGCCGCGATCAACCTGGTCCTGGCGGCGGGGATACATGCCGTGATGCTGGCCCCATCCCGGATGCCCCGGACCGAGGCGCCAGCGCGCCGCGCCGCCGCCGATTCCTCGACGCGGGCCGCCATCGCCGACCGGCGGTTCTGGGCGCTGCTGGTGGCGTTCTCGGCCTACAACATCGCCTTCACGGCGATGACCTTCCATTTCCTCCCGCTGATGGAGGAGCGCGGCGTCGGGCGCGATGCTGGCGTGCTGCTGTTCACCCTGATCGGACCGCTGCAGGTCGGCGGCCGGTTGCTCCTGTTCACCCGCGGCGGCGACATCGACGCGCGCGGCGTCGGCCGTGCGGTCTTTCTCGTTTCGGTGCCGCTTTTCCTGCTCGCCGCCTTCGCGGGGGCGC
>CAIOSQ010000083.1 GCA_903860935.1 uncultured Rhodospirillales bacterium
CGCGCGGCGCGTGGTCGAACTCGCGGGCCGCCCGGGTGTTCCGGTCTTCGCGGGCGCCGACCGTCCCCTGCTGCGAGCGCCAATGCATGCCCATGACATTCACGGCAAGATGGGCATCGACGGCTATGACTGGCCCGATCCCGCGCGCGGCCCCGAGCCCGATCACGCGGTCGATTTCCTGGTCCGGACGCTTGCCGCGGCGGAACCGCGCTCGGTGACCCTGCTGGTGCTGGGACCGGAGACCAATATCGCGCTGCTGCTGCGACGTGCCCCCGAACTCGCCGATCGGATAAACCGGATCGTCGTGATGGGTGGCGGCTTCTTCGAGGGCGGCAACTACGCGCCGGCGGCCGAGTTCAACATCCTCGTCGATCCGGAGGCGGCCGCCATCGTCTTCTCCAGCGGCATCGAACTCGTCGCCATTCCAATCGACTGCACCAACCGCACCCTCACGCCGGAGAACTGGATCTCCGACCTGCGCGGCCTCGGCACGCGCGTCGGCGAGGCCTGCGCCGGCATGATGGAATTCTTCCAGGTCGCGGGAAACCGCAAATACGGCACGCGAACCCGCCCGCTCCACGACGCGCTCGCGATGGCCTGGATTCTGTGGCCTGAGCTGTTCGCCGGGCGTCAGTGCAATGTCGAGATCGAGACGGCGTCCGACCTGACGCGCGGGGCCACCGTCGTCGACTGGTGGCACCGCACGACGCGCCCGCGCAACTGCCTGTGGATCCGCGATTGCGCGGACCCCGTCGAACTCTATCGCCGCATGCTCGGGCGCATCGCTCGGCTGCCCCTCAGCCCTTGACCCCGGTGAGCGCTATCCCGCGGACGAAATAGCGCTGCAGGAACAGGAACAGGACGATCAGCGGCACGGTGGCGATCGTCGCGCCGGCGAAGGTCTCGCCCCAGTTCGGGAGCTGCGCGATCGACACCGATTGGGCGATCGCCAGCTGGATGACGTGGTTGCGCGGCGAGTGCAGGATCACAAGCGGCCAGAGGAAGGCGTTCCACGAGAACAGGAAGGTCACCAGCGCCAGGGTGGCGAGCGGCGTGCGCACATTCGGCAGGATGATGCTCCAGAAGATCCGGAAATGCCCGGCACCGTCGATGCGCGCCGCCTCGTCGAGTTCGCGGGGAATCTCCTCGAAGGCCTGGCGCAGCATGAACAATCCGAACGGGCTGGCGATCCAGGGAATGAACACGCCGACCAGCGTGTCGGCGAAGCCGAGATTCGTGACGTGCATGTAGAGCGGCACCATCAGGCTCTCGATGGGCAGCAGGAAGGTCATCAGCACCAGCGCGAAGACGACGTTGGAGCCACGGAAGCGGATCCGCGTCAGCCCGTAGGCCGCCAGCGCGCAGAGCGCCAGTGTGCCCAGCACCTGACAGGACGACACGATCGCCGAGTTGACAAGCGCCCGGCCGATGCCCCGATTGACGAAGAGATGGACGAAATTGTCGATCGTCGGATCGGCGGGGAAGAACGTCGCCCAGCTGATCGGCTTGAGATCGCGGAAGATCGCGAAGTGCTGCTTGAACGACGACGCGACGATCCACGCATAGGGCGCAAGGAATATGGAAAGGATGACCGCGAGGATGGCCGCGCCGGCCGCGTAGTGCAGGACCCGCTTCACTCCGCCCCCTTCGCGCGCAGCACGCGCATCTGAATCAGGCTGATCGTCAGGACGATCACCATGAAGACCACCGAAACCGCCGAGGCGAGGCCGGGCATCTGCAGTTGGAACGCCAGCGCGTAGATGTCGTAGGCGACGAAGTTCGTCGTACCCTCCGGCCCGCCGCCGGTCATGACGAGCGACGGCGCGAAGGCCTGAAGCGAGAACACCGTCATGATGACCACGACGAAGACCGTGGTGCGCGCGAGCAGCGGGATCACGACGAAGCGGACGCGCTGCCAGGGACCGCAGCCATCGACGCGGGCGGCATCCTCGAGATCGCGCGGGATGCCCTGCAACCCGGACAGGAACAGCACGGTCGCGAAGCCCGTCTGCTGCCAGAGCATCATGACGATGATCGAGGGCAGCGCCTGGGACTTGCTGGTCAGATACTCGCCACGCGGCAGGCCGAGCGTAGCCAACGCGTTGTTGATCAGGCCGTTCGATGGATCGAGCAGGAAAGTCCACATGGTCGCGATCACGACGACGGAGGTGACGACCGGCAGGAAGACTACGGTGCGCACGATCGCGCGAGCCGGAAGCCGGCCGTTGAGATAGATCGCGATGGCGAACGACACCGGAATCACCGTCGCGACGACGCCGAAGGCGAAGACGAAGGTGACGAGAAAGGCCTGCTGGCGGTCAGGATCCTCCAGCAGCGTCAGGTAGTTGCCGAGCGCGACGAAGCTCCGCCGATCCGGATTGAGCAGCGAGAAATCGTACAGGCTGTCGCGGAGCATCGCCACGACCGGCACGTACTGGAACAGGATGAGCATGCCCAGGAAGGGACCGACGAACACGGCGACGGTCGCCCAGTGGCGGAGTTTTCCCGCTGCGTCCATGAAAGCTGGACGGCCGCCGACCGGAATGGCCGGCGGCCGCTCTCCGTCAGCGCTGCAGGATCGGCTGCGCCTGGCGCGCTGCCGTGTCGAGCCGGGTCTTGGCGTCGGAACCGTAGGCGATGTCACGCAGCGCGTCCGACACGATCTTGTCGTACTGCGCGAAGTTCGGCGACGGCGGCCGCGGGTGCCCGTAGCGTTCGATCTGATCGACGAAGATGTTAAGCGGATACTCCTTGAGTTCCGAGATGCGCGCCGTGATCGACTTCATGGTCGGCAGGCCGCGCGAGGCACGCGCGTAGTCCTCGGCGATCTGGCCCGTGCTGACGTCGATGACGAACTTGGCCGCCTCGACCGGGTGCTTGGACTTCGCCATCACACCCAGCGTGATGCTTCCCGTATGCACGATCGGCGTCCGCACATAGGGCAGCGGCGTGACGCCCCATTTGAAGCCGGGATCGTTGTTGGTGAGCCCCGAGACGAAATAGGAGACGTCGATCGTGAAGCAGGCCTTGCGGTCCTGGAAGGCGTTCGGAATGCCTGCCTTAGGGGTGATCTTGGCGACGTTGAACATGTCGGCGAAGTATTTCGCGCCGCCGATCGCCACCGCATTGTTGATCCAGCCCTGCGCCGACCGGCCATCGCGCGCCAGCGCCCAGTAGGTCTTGTAGAGGTCGGAATCCGGCGCGGCCTTGGGATCGCCATGGCTGCGCACGAAGAGCAGGTCGCGATAGACGAAGCCCGGCGTGCCGGCGCCGAAGCGGCTCGGCGCGAGGCCCCAGACGGTGACGTTGTCGCCTTCGCCCTTCTGGCACTTCTTCATCGCGTCGATCGCCTGATCCCAGGTCCAGGCCTTGTCGACGTCGCGCGGCGGCTGGATGCCCAGCGGCGCCAGCATGTCGGCGTTGTAGAACAGCGCCAGCGACGTCTGCTGCGTGCCCGGGGAATAGAGCTTGCCCTGGTAGGTGTGCTCGTCGAGCGTCGGCTGAACGATATCCTCCCGCACGCCCGCCGGCAGGTAGGGATCGAGGGCGAGCAGGATCCCGGCGGCGGCGTAGGACTGGGTGTAGGGTCCGTCGTACATCACGATGTCCGGCGGGTTCGCTGCGGCCGCGAGCACGGCGATCTTGTCGGCGAGCTGCGCGAAGGGCACCTCGTTCAACTCGATGCGCATGCACTTGTTCTGGCCTTCCCAGGCCTTGACCACCGCCGGCGTGGGCGGGTTGTTCAGCGGCTTGAGGACGGTCAGCGTGAGCACGCCCTGCGGGCATTCGGCCGTCGGCGGACCGCGCTCGCCCGCGAAAGCAGCGGTGCTGAGCAGCGTCGCTGCGACGGCATAGGTGGAAAGTCTGAGCATCGTTCGTTCCCCTCTCGTGTCTGTTTCTTTGTCAATGCGTCTTGCGCGCGAAGGTTTCGGCGAGCATGCCGACGAATTTGCGCCGATCCGCGTGGAAGGCGAAATGGCAGTTCGGCGCGTGCTCGCCGCGGAAATTGGTATCGACAACGGTACGGCCGACGGTCAGCGCGCCCATCGTCTCGACCGCGACATGGCGGAACTCGGTGGTGATGATGGAAGGATCCACCAGATAGGCGACGCAGACCGCGTCGTGTACCGGCGCGGCGCCGCGCTCCTTCATCGGCTGGTTGGCGTCGTAGCCGCGGATCCGCTGCTCGACGAAGCGCGCCGAGGCAATCCCCGCCGGCGTGCCCATCTCGGTCATCCGCTTCGCGTCCTCCAGCGAGACCAGCGCCTCGTGGGTCGCGTCCAGCGGCACGCAGACGAGACGTCGGAAACCAGCGGCGAAGACCGAGGCCGAGGCGTCAGGATCGGCTCAGATGTTGAACTCGGCGCTGGGCGTCACGTTGCCGTGATGATGCGCGCCGCCCATGATCACGATCTCCGGCACACGCTCGACGAATTTCGGATCGAGCGCGATCGCCGCCGCGATGTTCGACAACGGTCCGACCGGCACCAGCGCGATCTCCTCGGTGGCCGCGCGGTAGGTCTCGATCAGGAACTCGACCGCCGCCATGTCGCGCTTGCGGCTGCGCGCCGGAGGAATGGGCAATTCCTTGCTGTGGATGCCCGTGCTTTTCTTGATCGCACGCGGGATCGGGAAATCCGCACGGGCGATCGGCCGGTTCAATCCCTCGTAGACCGGAATGTCGCCGCGTCCGATGAAGTCGAGGACGCGCAGCGAATTGTCGGTGCAATTCTCGACCGGCACGTTGCCGTTGACGGTCGTGACGCCGACGAGGTCGAGCTGCGGATGCAGGGCGGCGAGCATGATCGCGACCGCGTCGTCCGATCCGGTGTCGCAGTCGATGATGAGCTTGCGTCGCACGTGGTCCTCCGGCGTTCAGGTCAAACGGGCATCGACCTCGCGGATCGCCGCGAGGATGTGTGGAACGAGAGCGGGAGATGGCTCGCGCGCAAGATGAACATTGGCGGGGCCGGTCGGACGGATCTGTCCGAGCTGGACATTGCGCAGGCGGCGCAGATCCGCGACCGTCACGCCGCGCGTGAGGCCAGGATCCAGGGAAACCTGGACGCAGCACTGGCGGTACTCGATCAGGGACGGATCGATGAACGGGACCAGGGCGCAGGGATCGTGGAGCGAGGCCGTCGACAGCCCATGCACGCGTTGCAGGGACGCGAGGAAGAAATCGAGCAGGTCCGCCATCGTGCGGGCGAGCACACCGCCGCCACGCAGGCTTGCGATGTCCGCGGCGGTCACGCCGACACGCCGCGTCACGTCGAGGCCCACCAGCCAGGCCGGAACGCCGGCGCGCAGCACGCGGTCTGCAGCCTCCGGATCGGCGTAGATGTTGAACTCGGCGATCTCGGTGACGTTCCCGATCCCGGTCGTCCCGCCCATGATCGTGATGCCGCGCAGCCAGTCCTTGAGGCGGGGCTCTGTCGCGAGAGCGAGCGCCACGTTGGTGAGCGCGCCGGTCGCGGCGATCACCAATTCGCCGCGATGGGCCCGCGCCGTGCGCAGGATCAGTTCAACCGCATGCATGTCGGCAGGCGCGCGGTCGGGCTCGGGCAGTTCGGCGCCGTCGAGCCCGGTCTTGCCATGGATCGTGCCGCCATGGATGGGCTGCGCGACCAGCGGCCTGTCGGCTCCGGCGGCCACGGGAATGTCGAGCTGGACGAGACGGCACAGGCTGAGCGCGTTGCGCGTCACATGCTCGAGCGACTGGTTCCCGAAGACCGTCGTGATCGCGCGCAGGTCGAGATGGCGCGCCGCATAGATCAGGGCGACCGCATCGTCATGCCCTGGATCGCAATCCAGCAGAACTGGCGTCACCCTATCCCCCCAGGAAAGTGCATCCCCATGTCGTCAAGCGGTAATGGATTCCCAAGGCCGCTGCAACCATGGCACCGCGCACATCGCCGCGACGCGCCGCATCACGTCCCGATCAGGCGCGACCAGCAGGCAGCGAGATCGAGGTCGGCACGCAGCTGGGCGCGCCGACGCGTGGCTTCCGCATCCTCGCCCCAGCGTTCGATCTGAAAGCTGACGTCGAGTTCCGCCGCATCGAAGGCCGCAGCAGGATCGAGCCGACCAGTCGCGAGGGCCGTGCCGATCACCAGGGAACCGGCGGCGCCTACGGCCACCGACAGGCCGGTGAGGCGATAATCGTCGAGCGCCGAGATCGCGCGCCGGATCGCGAACAGGCTGGCCTGGGGTTGCGTCACGGCGAGAACGCCGGTCGTGACGGCGAGAGGCGCGTCGTAGGCGTGCGCGAAC
>CAIOSQ010000084.1 GCA_903860935.1 uncultured Rhodospirillales bacterium
CCGGTCGGGTGCTTCGGCTCTTCCGGCCACGACATCCTCCGCTTTCGCCGCCGCCGCCGGCGCCGCCATCGCCGCCCATAAGCGCGGCGATCTGGCGGGGGCGGTCGCGCAATACGGCGCCGCCTATGCATTGGTCGCCGACGGGGACATCGCGCATAACCTGGGCGCGGCGCTGCGAGACCTGAAGCGTGGGGCGGAGGCGGCGGAGTGGTTCCGGCGCTGCCTCGCGGCGAAGCCCGGCCATGCTCTGGCGCAGGCCAATCTGGGGCTCTGCCTCCATGATCTCGGCGACGATGCGGCGGCGTGCGCGGCCTTCGACGCGGCGCTCGCGCTGCGGCCGGGGCTGGAACAGGCGCTGCTCGGGCGCGCGGCGACACGGCGGCGGATGGGCGATCCAGCCGGCGCGGCACGGGATCTGGAGGCGCTGCTGGCGCAGACGCCGGGTCATGTCGCGGCGACGCTGGAGCTGGCGCGGATGCGGGCCGAGGCGCGGCGCTTCGATGACGCGCTCGCGCTCTACGACGCGGCGCTGGCGCGCGCGCCGGACGAGGCCCGGCTGCTGGGGTACAAGGGCACGCTGCTTTTCGACCTCAACCGCTTGGACGAGGCGGCGGCGCTGCTGCGCCGCGCGCAGGCAGGAGCGCCGGGCGAGGTGGCGTGGCCGGCCAATCTCGGCCTCGTGCATCTGGCGCGGCACCGGCATCAGGAGGCGCTCGAGCTGCTCGATCGCGCGCTGGCGCTCGATCCCGCGAACCCGAAGCTGCATGTCAACCGCGCCGCGGCGCTCAAGGGGCTGGGCCTGTCGATGCCGGCGATCGAGAGCCTGCGCCAGGCGATCGCGCTGCAGCCGGTCTATGCCAATGCGCGCAACAATCTGGGCAATGCGCTGCGCGAGCAGGGCATGATCGCCGAGGCGGTGGAGCAGTTCCGCGCGGCGGTCGCGGCCGATCCCGCCTATCTCGAGGCGCGCTCCAACCTCGTCTACACGCTCAACTCGCTCGACACGATGCCGCCGGCCGAGATCGCGGCGGAGCATCGCCGCTTCGGCGACGCGCTGATCGCGGCGGCGCCGGCGCCCGCGCCGCATGCGAATGACCGCGATCCGGGGCGGCGGCTGCGCATCGGCTATGTCTCGCCGGATTTCGTGGCGCATTCGGTCGCCTATTTCGTCGAGGCGCTGCTGGAGCATCACGACCGGCGCACGGTCGAAGTTGTCTGCTATTCGACCGGCAAGCTGACCGACGGGCTGACGCCGCGGCTCAAGGCGCGGGCGGATCTGTGGCGCGACGTGGCGCTGGCCAGCGACGCCGAGCTGGACGCGCGCATCCGCGCCGACCGCATCGACATCCTGATCGATCTCGCCGGGCATACGGCCAACAACCGGCTGGCGCTGTTCGCGCGGCGGCCGGCGCCGGTGCAGGCGAGCTGGATCGGCTATCCCAACACGACCGGGCTGACGGCGATCGATTATCGCCTGGTCGACGCGGTCACCGATCCGCCGGGCGCGGCCGATGACTGGGCGGCGGAGACGCTGGTGCGCCTGCCGCGGGGGTTCCTGTGCTATCGCGCCTCGGATTTCGCGCCGCCGCCGGCGCCGCGCCCGGCGGCCGCCGGGGCGCCGGTCCTGTTCGGGTCGTTCAACGCGCTCGCCAAGATGAACGCGCAGGTGGTCGCGACCTGGGCGCGGATCCTGCGCGCGGTGCCGGGATCGCGGCTGATGCTGAAGCAGAAGGCCTTCGCCGATCCGGGTGTCGCGACGCTCTATCGCGACTGGTTCGCGCGGCACGGGATCGAGGCGGAGCGGCTGGAGCTGGCGGGGCGCACGCCGCTGGTCGGCGATCATCTCGCGCTCTATGGCCGGCTCGACATCGCGCTCGACCCGTTCCCCTATAACGGCACGACGACGACCTGCGAGGCGCTCTACCAGGGCGTGCCCGTCGTCACGCTGCTGGGCGCGCATCACGTCGCGCGGGTCGGCGCCTCGCTGCTCCGTCAGGTGGGGCTGGAGGGGCTGATCGCGCGCGATCTCGACGCCTATGTCGAGACCGCCGTGGCGCTTGCGCGCGATCCCGCGCGCATCGCGGCGCTGAGCGCCGGGCTGCGGCCGGCGATGGCGCGCGCCGCGCTGCTCGATCCGCCGGGCTTCGTGGCGGAGGTCGAGGCGGCGTTCCGCGCGATGTGGCGGCGCTGGTGCGCCGGGCTGCCGGCCGGGGCGCTTGCGGCGCCGGAGGGCGCGGATACGGTGGCGGCGCCAGTCGCGACGAACATTGGCGCGACGACCAGTGGCGCGACGACCAGTGGCGGGACGACCAGCGGCGCGGCGGTGCTGACGCCCGCGCAGGCCGATCCGGAGCGCGCGGCGCTCGCCGCGGAGATCGCGGCCGGCGCGGCGGAGCTGGAGGCCGGACGCACCGAGGCCGCGCTGGCGCGGTTCGCGGCGGCGACACGGCGCTTTCCGGACTCGCCGCATGCGGCGCTCAACCTGGGCACGGCGCAGCGCCGGCTCGGGCGGTTGGCCGAGGCGCGCGCGTCGCTGGAGCGGGCGGTCGCCTGCGCGCCGGACTGGGCGCCGGGCCATGCCAATCTCGGCGGCGTCCTGGTCGATCTCGGCGCGGTGGACGCGGCGGAGGTCGCCTGTCGCCGGGCTCTCGCGCTCGATCCCGGCAGCCGCATCGCCCATGCCAATCTCGCCTCCGTCCATGGGGCGCGGCAGCGCGAGGATCTCGCGATCGCGGCGCTGGAGACGGCGCTGTCGCTCGGCGCGCCGGATGCGACGATCCTCAACAATCTCGCGGCGACCTGTACGCGGGCCGGGCGGCTCGCGGAGGCGGCGGCGCATGGCGAGGCGGCGATCCGCGTCGCGCCGGAGCTTGCCGAGGCGCATGCCAATCTCGCCTCGATCTACGCCAAGCAGGGGCGGCGGTCGGAGGCGCGCGCGGCGACGCGCCGGGCGGTGGCGCTGAAACCGGCGCTGCGGCTGGCGTGGTCGAACATGCTGCTCGACCTCAACTACGCCGACGATCTCGATGCGGCCGCGTTGACCGCCGAGCATCGCGCCTGGGGCGAGACGCAGGCGGAGCTGGCCGCCGCGCCCGCCGTGCCGCGCGATCCCGATCCCGGGCGGCGGCTGCGCGTGGGGTTCGTGTCGGCCGATTTCTGCGGCCATTCGGTGGCGTTCTTCCTCAAGCCGCTCTTCGACGCGCTCGATCCGGCGGCGGTCGAGATCGTCTGCTATTCGGACGTTCTGGCGCCCGACGTCTATACCGGCTTCCTGCAGGCGCGCGCGGCGCTGTGGCGGCCCTGCGCCGGCCTGTCCGACGAGGCGGTGGCGGCGATGGTCGCGGCGGACGCGGTCGACATCCTGGTCGATCTCGCCGGGCATACCGCGCAGAACCGGCTGGGCGTCTTCGCGCGACGGCCGGCGCCGGTGCAGGTCACCTGGCTCGGCTATCCGGCGACGACCGGGCTGCCCGCGATCGACCATCGCATCGTCGACGCGATCACCGACCCGCCGGGCGCCGAGGCGCTGGCGGTCGAGCGGCTGGCGCGGCTGCCGGGATGTTTCCTGTGCTACGAGCCGCCGCCGACCTCGGTGCGGCCCGGGCCGCTGCCGGCGCCGGTGCGGGGGCGCGTGACCTTCGGGTCGTTCAACAATGTCAGCAAGCTCAACGGCGCGACGGTGGCGCTGTGGGCCGGTGTGCTGGCCGCGGTGCCGGGGGCGCGGCTGCTTCTGAAATCGCGCACCACGCGCGACGAGGCGACGCGCGCGCGGCTGCTGGCGATGTTCGAGGGCCATGGCGTGGCCCCGTCGCGCATCGATTTCCTGCCGTGGCAGGCCGATCTGAAGCGCCATCTGGAGATGTATCGCGAGGTCGACATCGCGCTGGACACGGTCCCGTATAACGGCACGACGACGACCTGCGAGGCGCACTGGATGGGCGTGCCGGTGGTGACGCTGGCCGGCGACCGCCATGCTGGCCGCGTGGGGGCGAGCCTGAGCCAGGCGCTGGGCCTCGGCCAGCAGGTCGCGCGCGCCGCGGCGGGCTTCGTGGCGATCGCGACGCGGCTGGCGCCCGACCGGCCGGGCCTCGCCGCGTTCCGCGAC
>CAIOSQ010000085.1 GCA_903860935.1 uncultured Rhodospirillales bacterium
AGCCCGCGCGCCACACCCGACCCGCCGGTGATCAGCGCATGGCCGGCCGCCGCCTCTCCGATGTCGCGCAGATGGCGGTCGCAGAGGGCGTCCACGATCGCGTGGCGCGCGCCCGCCGCGGCGAGCTCGGCCATGCGCGCGGCGATACGCTGTGGTCCTGCATCGACGTCGGGATAGGCGACCAGCCCGACGCGATGCGCGGTCTGGCGCTGCAGGACACGCACCAGGCTCGGATCGCGCATCGGCGTGAGCGGATGATCGCGCATCGGGGAATCCGACAACAGAATATCGCCGACGAACAGATGCCCCTGGAAGACGGCGCGTCCGGTCTCGGGAAAGGCCGGGCAGGCGAGCGCGCAATCCGCGCCGAGGCGCTCGCGCAGCGCGTCGGCGACGGGGCCGATATTGCCGGCATCGGTCGAGTCGAAGGTCGAGCAATACTTGAAGAAGATCTGGCGGGCACCGGCGGCGCGCAGCCAGTCGAGCGCGGCGAGCGACTGGGCGACCGCATCCCCCGCCGGGATCGTCCGCGACTTGAGCGCGACGACGATCGCATCGGCATCGGGGATCGGCGTGCCCGCTGGCGGCAGACCAACGGTCTGGACGGTGCGCATGCCGTCCCGGACGAGCGTGTTGCAGAGATCGGTCGCGCCGGTCAGGTCGTCGGCGATCGCGCCGAGAAGGCACTGGGCGGAAGTCATCGCGGCTGGCTCCATCGTCGCAGGTCGGGGGCGCGGCACGGCACGGTTTCAGGTCGCTCATCCGCGCCAGGACCGGTAAGTTGTGACGCCGAATCTTGTCGGCGGGCAAACGGAACTTCGCGATCCGCCGCTACGTCTTTTGGCGGAGGCGCGACAAGGAGATGCCATGAAGGTCGCTGTGATCGGTCTCGGGTCCATGGGCATGGGGGTTGCCGCGTCGCTCCTACGGGGCGGTCATGCGGTCACCGGATTCGATGTCCGCCCGGACGCGCGCGCGACGCTCGCGGGCCTGGGCGGCGTGCCGGGCGACACGCCTGCGGCGGCCGCTCGCGGAGCCGAGGTCGCGATCGTGCTCGTGGTCAATGCCGCGCAAGTCGATGCCGCGCTGTTCGGTCCGGATGGCGCCGCCGCGGCGATGCCACGCGACGCCGTGGTCGTACAGAGCGCGACCGTGCCGCCGGATTATCCGGCGCAGCTGGGGGAGAAGCTCTCTGCGACGGGGCTACGCCTGATCGATGCGCCCGTGTCGGGCGGCGCCGTCGGCGCGCAATCCGGGAAGCTCACCTTGATGGCATCCGGCGCTCCCGATGCCTTCGCGACCTGCGAACCCGTCTTCGCGTCGATCGCCGCCAAGGTCTATCGGCTGGGCGATACGCCAGGCACGGGATCACAGGTGAAGCTGGTCAATCAGTTGCTCGCCGGTGCGCATATCGCCGTCGCGGCCGAGGCGATGGCCCTCGCGATCCGGCTGGGGGCCGATCCGCGCGCGGTCTACGAGGTCATCACCAACAGCGCCGGCGGTTCGTGGATGTTCCAGAACCGCATGGCGCATGTGCTCGACAACGATTACACGCCACGCTCCGCGGTGAACATCTTCGTCAAGGATCTCGGCATCGTCCTCGATACCGCGCGCAAGAACCTGTTCCCGACGCCGATGGCGGCGACGGCGCATCAGTTGTTCACGATGGCGGCGGCCCACGGACTGGGCGCCGAAGACGATTCGGCCGTCATCAAAGTCTTCCAGGCCCTCGCGGGGATCGATCTGCCAGCGGGTCCGCCCCCGTCGGCGGATATCTGACCCACCGCCGTCGTCACGCCCCAGCCTCGCTTCCGCGCAGGAGATACGCATGCCCCGTTTCGCCGCGAACCTGTCGATGATGTACCAAGAGGTCGGCTTCCTCGACCGTTTCGCGGCCGCGGCCGCGGACGGATTCCAGGCTGTCGAGTTCCTCTTTCCCTATGCCCATCCCGTTGAAGCGGTCGCCGCCGCATTGCGCGCCAGCGGCGTGCGCAACGTCCTGTTCAACCTGCCGCCGGGGGACTGGGATCGCGGCGAGCGCGGGATGGCGGCGCTGCCGGGCCGCGAGGCCGAATTCGCTGCATCGATCGACGTCGCGCTGACCTACGCGGCGGCGCTCGATTGTCCGCGTCTGCATGTGATGGCCGGGATCCCTGCCGCCGGCATGGATCGCAAGGCGTGCCGCGCGACCTACGTCGCCAATCTCCGCCTGGCGGCCTCGCGCGCCGCGGCCGCCGGCCGGGAGGTGCTGATCGAGCCGATCAATACCCGCGACATTCCTGGCTATTTCCTCAACCGCCAGGACGACGCCCAGGCCATCCGCGCGGAGGTCGGCGCGCCGAATCTCAAGATCCAGTTCGACCTCTATCATTGCCAGATCGTCGAGGGTGACCTCGCGACCAAGATCCGGCGCGATTTCGCGCATATCGGTCATATGCAGATCGCCGGCGTTCCGGAGCGTCACGAACCTGACCGGGGCGAGGTCAACTACCCCTTCCTGTTCGACCTCGTCGACGAACTCGGCTATTCCGGCTGGATCGGCTGCGAGTACCGTCCGCGCGCGGGAACATCCGCAGGCCTGGGCTGGATAAAGCCTTATCTGCGATGAGATCGCCTTCTGCACTCTGCGCGGTGGACAGCGCCTGGACCGTCGATCAAGTTGCGCCGCGATGACGACCCCAGCCACGCAACGCGCCAGCACCGACCAGTCCGTGCTGGACCGCCCCGTCCTCGCGATCGACGATCTCACGATCGAATTCCGCGTGCGCGGGCAGTGGCATGCGGCCGTGCGCGACCTGTCGTTGAGCGTCGGACGCAACGAAACGCTCGCCCTGGTCGGGGAGTCCGGATGCGGCAAGAGCATCACCGCGCTCTCCGTGATGGGGCTGGTCCCCAAGCCGCAAGGCCGGGTCGCGAAGGGCAGGATCGATGTCGATGGCCAGGACATCGTCCGGCTCGACGAAGCACGCCTCGAAAAGATCCGCGGCAACCGCGTCGCGATGATCTTCCAGGAACCGATGACGTCCTTGAACCCGGTCCTGACCATCGGTTTCCAGGTGGCGGAGGCGCTGCGCGTCCATCGCGGGCTCGATGCAGCGGCCGCCGACGCCGAGGCGCTGCGCGTCCTCGAGGAGGTAAAGATCCCCTCTGCGGCGCGGCGCTTCCACGATCATCCGCACCAGTTTTCCGGCGGCATGCGCCAGCGCGTGATGATCGCGATGGCGATTGCCTGCAAGCCGGCGCTGCTCCTCGCCGACGAACCGACGACCGCGCTCGACGTCACGATCCAGGCGCAGGTCCTGGGACTGCTCGACGACCTCAAGACGGCCTACGGCATGGCCATGCTGTTCATCACGCACAACCTGGGCGTGGTCGCGACCATCGCGGACCGCGTGGCGGTCATGTACGCCGGAGAGGTGGTGGAGATTGCCTCGGTTCACGCGATCTTCGCGCGGCCGGCCCATCCCTACACCGAAGGATTGTTCCGGGCGATACCGCGGATCGATCGCAGCGAACAGACCTTGTCCGCGATCGCGGGGCAGGTGCCATCCATCGACCGCATGCCCGGCGGCTGTCGCTTCGCGGCGCGCTGTCCCTTGCGCGAACCGGCCTGCGACGCATCCTCGCCGCGGCTCGAAGAGATCGCGCCCGGCCACGCGGTGCGCTGTCACGTCAGAGGCCCGGCGCGCCGCGTCGGCATGGGCGCGGGCGGGGGCGTGGGCGGGTGAGCGGCATGTTCTGGTATCTCGTCAAACGCCTCCTTGCCTCGGCGCCGACCCTGATCGCGGTGCTGACCGTCGTCTTCGTGATCGTGCGGATCATTCCCGGCGATCCGGCCCTGACCGTGCTCGGCGATCAGGCGACACCGGCGGCGCTCGCCGCGCTGCGCACCAAACTCGGCATCGACAAGCCGCTGCATCTTCAATACGTCGACTTCATGCTGTCGGCGTTGCAGGGCGACCTGGGCCGATCGCTGGTCTCCGGCCGCCCCGTGATCAACGAAGTGACGGCGGTACTCCCTCATACGCTGGACCTGACGATCTCGTCCTTGCTTCTCGGCTCGGCCATCGGGATCCCGCTCGGCATCTGGGCGGCGCTGCGCCGAAACCGCCTTGCGGATTACGTGATCCGCATCGTGTCGCTGATCGGCTTGTCGTTTCCGGTGTTCGTGTCCGGGATCTTCCTGCTGCTCGTCTTCGCTCTCCAGTACCGGATCTTTCCGGTGATCGGAACGTCCGACCTCGCCAATCTCGGCGACCGCGCCTGGAAACTCGTCCTGCCGACGCTGACCTTGGGGCTCGTGATGGTCGCCTACATCACGCGCGTGACTCGTTCGGCCATGCTGCAGGTCCTGTCGGAAGATTATGTGCGTACCGCGCGCGCCAAGGGCGTTCCGGCTCGCCTCGTGATCACCCGCCATGCGCTGCGTAACGCCCTGATCCCGGTCGTGACCGTCGTCGGGCTCTATCTCGGCATCAACATCGGCAATTCGGTGCTCACCGAGATCGTCTTCAATCGTCCCGGCCTGGGCAAGGTCATCGTCACGGCCCTCAACCAGCGGGATTATGCGATGCTCCAGGGGTTGATGGTGATCTACTGCTTCCTGATCGTCGTGACGAACCTGCTCACCGATCTGACTTACGGTCTGATCGATCCGCGGGTGAAGCAGTCATGAGCCGCGGTTTTCTTGGCCGTCTGATCGACGTCTTCGGGGCCAACAAGACATCCTGGGTCGGGCTCGTCTTGTTCGCCGCCATCTGCGTCGTCGCCCTGCTGGCACCGTGGATCGCCGGCAGCGATCCGCTGGAGCAGAGCATCATCGACAAGCTGCAGCCGCCCTCGGCGACCCATTGGTTCGGCACAGACGAGTTCGGCCGCGACGTCTATGCGCGTCTGGTCTGGGGCGCGCGCATATCGCTGATCGTGTCGATCTCGGCGATCACGATCGCGCTTGTGGTCGGCGGCACGATAGGGCTCGTCTCGGGATATATCGGCGGGCGGTTCGACATGCTGGTGATGCAGGCGATGGACGTCCTGCTGTCGTTTCCGGCGCTGATCCTGGGCCTGATCATCGTCGCGCTGCTCGGGCCCAGCCTGCACAATCTGGTGATCGCCATCTCGCTCACCGCACTCGCGCCCTTCGCGCGCATCGCGCGGGCACCGACGCTGATCGTCAAGGAGCGTCAATTCGTCGAGGCGGGACGCGCGCTCGGATACAGCCATGCGCGCATCGTGTTCGTCCATGTCCTGCCGAACATCCTGGCGGAGATCCTGGTCATGGCCTCGCTCTGGATGGCGACGGCGGTGCGCGTCGAGGCGTCCCTGAGCTTCATCGGCCTCGGCGTGCGGCCGCCGACCCCGACCTGGGGTGGCATGATCCGCGACGGCTTCGAGAACATCCTCGACGCGCCCTGGCTGTCGATCTACCCCGGCCTCGCGATCCTGACGCTGATCTTCTCCCTCAACATGCTGGGCGACGGATTGCGCGACGCCACCGACCCGAAGCTGCGCGGCGAATGAAAGACACGATCCTCAGCGTGCGCGGACTGCGCAAGCATTTCACGGCCAGCCGCGGCTTTCCGCGCGCGACCACCGTCACGATCCGCGCCGTGGACGACGTGTCGTTCGACGTCGGCGCCGGCGAGTCCTTCGGGATCGTCGGCGAGTCCGGATGCGGGAAATCGACGACGGGCCGGGCGATCCTGCGCCTGATCGAACCGGATGGCGGCACGGTGCGCTATCGCGGGATCGACGTTCTCGCGGCGCCCCCCGGCGCGTTGCGCGATCTGCGCCGTCGGCTGCAGATCGTGTTCCAGGACCCGTATTCGTCGCTCAACCCGCGGCTGAAGGTCGGCCGGGCCCTTGCCGAGCCGATGCGTGTCCACGGTCTCGCGAAAAGCGCCGACGAGATCGACGCGCGCGTGCGCGCCCTGCTGGACGAAGTCGGGCTGCCGCCGGACTCCGCGGACCGGTTTCCGCACGAATTTTCGGGCGGGCAGCGCCAGCGTATCGGCATCGCGCGGGCGCTGGCGCTGGAGCCCGAGTTGATCGTCGCAGACGAACCCGTTTCGGCGCTCGACGTCTCGATCCAGGCACAGGTGCTCGAACTGCTCAGGCGCCTCCAGGCGCAGCGCGGCCTGTCATTCGTGTTCATCGCCCATGATCTCGGCGTCGTGCGCTATTTCTGTCAGCGCCTCGCCGTGATGTATCTCGGCCGCATCGTCGAAATGGGGCCGGCGGCGGATCTGTTCTCCGATCCGCTGCACCCGTACACACGCATGCTGCGCGACGCATCTCCGGTCCCCGATCCGGCGATGCGCGGACGTCTGCCGCGCATCGAGGGCGAGACGCCGTCGCCGGCGGCGCCGCCATCGGGGTGCCATTTCCACACCCGGTGCCCGAACGTGATGCCGGTCTGCCGCGAACGTTACCCGTCTGCCGTCGAGATCGGCACGCGGCAGGTCTCATGCCATCTCTATGGAACGTCGGCGACCTGACGGCTCAGCGGGCGAAAGATTCCATGACCTCGCGGCGTCCGGCCGCGTCGAGATGCAATCCGGTCTTGGTGCGCCGCCAGAGCACGTCGTCGGCCGTGCGCGCCCATTCCTCCCGACGCAGCCAGTCGATCTCTCGCGCATAGAGACCGGCTCCGAAATGCCGCCCGAGGTCGGCGGGAGAGCGCGCGTCACCGACGACAGCGGCGGCGCGGGTGCCGTGACGGCGCGCGAGGCCATGGAGATGCGCCGCATCCATCCAGGGTAGACGGGCGCGCAGATCGGCCAGGAAGGCATCGAAATCGGCCCCCGGAATATCGCCGCCGGGAAGGGCGCAGCGCGCGGTCCAGGACGGGGCCATGCCGGGAAGGAAGGGCGCAAGTTTTTCGAGCGCGTGCTCCGCGAGCCGCCGGTAGGTCGTTATCTTGCCGCCGAACACCGACAACGCCGGGGGAAGCCCGGGGGGCGCGTTGAGATCCAGGACGTAGTCGCGCGTGATGGACGACGCATCGGAGGCGCCGTCGTCGTAGAGCGGCCGCACCCCGGAATAGCTCCAGACGATGTCGGAGGGCCGCACCGGGCTGGCGGTGTACCGGTTGACGGCGCGGCAGAGATACTCCACCTCGGACGGATCGATCGAAACCGGCCCCGGACGTCCTCCGATCGCGACATCGGTGGTCCCGATCAGCGTGAAGTCGCGCTCGTAGGGAATGACGAAAACGACGCGGCGATCGTCGTTCTGCAGGATGAAGGCATGGGGTGCGTCGTAGAGGCGGGGCACGACGATGTGGCTGCCCTTGACGAGGCGCAGCGACGCGGCCGCGTTGATACCGAGCGACGCGCCGAGAACCTCCCCGGCCCAGGGGCCAGCCGCGTTGACCACGGCCCGGGCGACCACGGTCTCGGTGGTGCCGCCATCCGCGGGCGCAAGGGTCGCGCGCCATCCGCTGTCGCCACGTTCGCAGCGCAGGACACGTGTTCGCGTCGCGATCCGCGCGCCGCGCGTGGCCGCGTCGACCGCGTTGAGCACGACCAGACGCGCATCGTCGACCCAGCAATCGGAATAGAGATAGCCGCGACCATATTCCGGCTTCAGGATCCGACCTTCGCCGGACGCGGAGAGATCGACCCGACGGGAGCGGGGCAGGGGCGAGGGCGGCGCGCCCGGGGTCCAGCCCAGACTGTCGTAAAGGAACAAGCCGAGACGCAACATCCAGGCAGGCCGGGATCCCGGCCCGATCGGCAGCACGAACCCCATCGGCCAGATGATGTGCGGCGCATTGCGCAACAGGATGTCGCGCTCGGCCAGCGCCTCACGCACGAGCCGGAACGCGTATTGCTCGAGATAGCGCAACCCGCCATGGATCAGCTTGCTGGACGCCGACGATGTCGCCGCGGCGAGATCGTCGCGCTCCGCCAGCAGGACCGCGAGGCCGCGTCCAGCGGCATCGCGGGCGATCCCGGCGCCATTCACGCCTCCACCAATGACGAGCAGATCGTAGGCAGCGGGCGACATGTTCATGGTCGATCCTGTCGGGCCTCGATCCTGTCGGGCTTCGGTCCTGTCGCGCCCGGTGCCGGTCAGCGCATACGCGAACCGCGGCTCCAAAATGGATCGGGGTCCGTCCGCCTGCGCGAACGGACCCCTCTCTGAAGCTGGCTCCCCGGGTCTGATTCGAACAGACGACCAGCCGGTTAACAGCCGGCTGCTCTACCGCTGAGCTACCGGGGATCAAGACTGCGGCGGCTTATAACAACTCGTCGTCGGCGAAGCCAAGCTTTCCGACACGATTTTGTCGCTCGGCCCGTTACGGCCATCCGCTGCACCCGCCGTCCGTGGAGGCCCGGGGCGGAATCGAACCGCCGCATAGGGGATTTGCAGTCCCCTGCATTACCACTTTGCTACCGGGCCCGGGACGGGCGGGCCGGAGGTATACGGGGCGGGACCGCCGGGGGTCAACAGCCCTGGCGCCCGGGACGTTTGCCTCGTGCGGAAGGGTGCTGGGCAGAATTGTACGGAACCGCTACCGGGAGTATACGTGGAGACCTTGATCCAAGCTTGCGGTAGCCCCTTCGATGACGGAAGACCCGACGCGCCGGCTCAACATGGTCGAAAGCCAGTTGCGCACCAACAAAGTGACCGACACACGGCTCATTCTCGCGATGGCGGATATTCCGCGCACGCAGTTCCTGCCGGCGCAGCTCGCCGGCGTAGCCTATGTCGACGAGGATATTCCGCTCGGGCATGGTCGATTCGCGATGGAACCCATGGTGTTCGCGCGACTCGTCCAGGCCGCGGCGATCGCGGCAACGGACGTCGTGCTCGAGGTCGGGACGGGCTGCGGATACGGGACGGCCGTGATGGCGCGGTTGGCGAGCACGGTCGTGTCGGTCGAGGCGGACGCGGATCTGGCGGCTGCGGCGACCACGCGCCTCGCCGCGCTGGGCGTCGACAATGCGGTCGTCGTGCGCGGGGATCTGGCGACAGGGCATGGCGCGCAGGCGCCCTATGACGCGATCGTATTCGGCGGTGCCGTGTCCGAGGTGCCGGCGGCGATCCTCGCCCAACTGGCTGTTGGCGGGCGTCTCGTCGCCGTGCAGCGGCGCGACACCGGGCCTGGCCGCGCCAGCCTGTGGGTGCGGCATGCGGCCGGCGTCGCCGCGCGCGTCCTGTTCGATGCCAACACACCGGCCTTGCCTGGCTTCGAGCCCGTGGCAGGCTTCGTGTTCGCTTGAGCGGCGCGCCGATGTCAGCAGATCCCCTGCCGCTTCAGATCGATGTGCGGGAGCTTGCCCGCTGGCGCGACGATGGCCTCGCTCACGCGATCCTCGATGTCCGGGAAACCTGGGAGACGGAGATCTGCCTGATCCCCGGCAGTCTGTGCGTTCCTCTCGGGCTGATCACATCGTCCGCCGACAGGATTCCCGTCGACCGGCCGGTTGCCGTGGCGTGCCATCACGGCATGCGATCGATGCAGGCAGTCGCCTGGCTGCGTCGCAACGGGTACGAGAACGTCACCAATCTGGCGGGCGGGGTCGATGCCTGGGCCCGCCAGATCGATCCCTCCATGAGCACCTACTGATCGGCGGACAGGTCCATGCGGTTCTTCTCGAAATCCGGACGTCCGTCGCTATCGGCGACCGCCGCAATCGTCTGCATGACCGGCCTCGTCTTGACGGGCGCGGGTTCCGCGTCCGCGCAACCGATCGAAGACACGCTTGCCGCAGCCTACCGGAACAATCCGCTCCTGCAGGCCGAGCGGGCGCGCCAACGGGCCACCGACGAGACGATCGCCCAGGCATTGTCGGGGTGGCGGCCGACGGTGAGCGTGTCGAGCGACATCGGCCGCGCGCGCGACTGGAACAGCGTGACCGACACCGTGCGCAACACGGTCACGGAGACCGAGCGCCTGCGTTCGCCCGCGACCATTTCCGGCGTCGTCCGCCAACCGCTCTATCGCGGCGGCCGCACCGTCGCTGAGACCAGCCGCGCCGAAAACAACATCCAGCGCGGCCGCGCGCTGCTGCAGAACGTCGAGCAACAGGTACTTCTGGATGCGGCAACGGCCTATCTCAACCTGCTCCGCGACACGGCCGTGCTCGACCTCAACACGAACAACGAACAGGTCCTCACGCGCCAGTTGACGGCGACACGTGACCGGTTCCAGGTCGGCGAGGTGACGCGCACCGATGTCGCACAAGCCGAGGCGCGGATCGCCAGGGCGCGGGCGGATCGCATCCAGGCCGAAGGCAACCTCACGGCCACGCGCGCGAACTACAAGCGCGTTGTCGGCGAGGCGCCCGGACGTCTCCAGCCGGCGCGGTTGCCGCCCAATCTTCCGACCTCCGAGGCGATCGCGTTGCAGCGCGTGCCGGAGAATCCGACCGTCATGTCGGCGGCGTTCAACGAGAACTCCGCGCGCGACAATGTGGACGTCATCGCCGGCGAGCTCCTGCCGACCGTCAACCTGCAGGGGACATTGACCCGCGGCGAGGAAACGCAAACCCGCGGCGCGGATCGCGACACCGCATCCGTACAGATCACCGTCGCCGTCCCCCTTTACCAGCAAGGCCTTGTCGAGGCGCGCGTGCGTGAAGCCAAACAGGTTGCGGGGCAACGGCGCATCGAGTTGGAGGATGCGCGGCGCAAGGCGATGGAGGACACGACACGCTCCTGGGAGGCGTTGAACACGACGCGGGCGCGGCTCGTCGCCATCGAGGCGCAGATTCGTGCGGCCGAAGTGGCGCTCGAGGGCGTGATCCAGGAATCG
>CAIOSQ010000086.1 GCA_903860935.1 uncultured Rhodospirillales bacterium
CACCACCGCTGCCCTTGCCGGTGATCACGAGGACAAACCGCGCGCCACGCCGGACGGCGCGGTCGAGAAAGGCGTCGAGTTCGGCATGCGCATGCGCCTGGGTCATGCCGTGAAGATCGAGCCGGGCGGCGATCGCGACGTCGCCCCGCCGGAGCCGCGCCAGTGTCTTGCGATCCAGCCCCGTGGCCTGTCGCGTGACCAGGGCCGGCTGCGGCCGCGGCGGCGGGAGCATTGGCGGTCCCGATGGCGGGACCACGGGACTTGGCGGTGCGGCAGCGGCGACCGGCGCGATCGCGGACATGGCGGGCTGGCTTCGTCCAGGACCCACGCGTGGCAGCGGCAGAACGTCGGCCATCGCGCGCACCCAGAGACTCGCCTCGTCCTCGGCGAGGCGCCGGCGGCGGCGCGCGTCAGACGTCGCCGTCATCCTCGACGACGATGACATGAAGGCGCCGCGGACCATGGGCACCCATCTCGATCTTCTGCTCGATGTCGCCGGTCCGCGACGGGCCGGTGACGAGGTTCACAGTGCGCGGCATCGCGGCGGCGACGAGCGCGCCGTCGCGCGTGGCGCGCAACCTGTCCCAGGCATCCTCGAGCGGGCCGACAACGCGCGCGGCGGGAAGCACCACGACATGCGTGTCCGGCAGGAAGTTCATCGTCGCCGGAGAGGTGGGGCCGGAGGCGATCATCAGCGTCGCCGTCTCGGCGACCGCGGCAAGGGCAGAGGTGACGCCGACGCCCTCCGCACCCGAGGGCTTGCCGCGCGCGATGCGCAACAGCGGCATCGCCGACCAGGGAATATGATCGAGATCCGGGTCCGGGCTCATCTCGACCTCGGCCGGCAGGTTCTGGCTTTTGAGATAGGCGGCGAGCGCGGCGGGCACGTCGGCGCGTGTCGCGACGCGCGTGACCGTGCAGGCCACGGACCGCGCCTGACGATCGAAGAGATCGACGAGACCGGCGCGGTCGAGGCCCGCGCTGCGTGCGGGAATGGGACCGCGCGGCCGCCCGGCGAGGCGCGTTTCGAGCGCCGCGACGCGGTCCTGGGGCAGGGCGTCGCGCTTCAGCGACGCGCGGATGCCGGCGAGAATCTGGGTGCGCGCGTCGCTCATGACCGGCCCTTCGCGCGCTGCTTCTCCCACCAGAGTTCCTGGAAGGTCTTGCCTTGCGGCGCCGGGAATTCGCGCGTCGCGGTCCAGCCTCCGGCGAGCGGCAGGTTGAAGAAGCTGCCATGCTTGCGGCCGAGCCAGCCCAGGGCCGCCATGGCTGTCGATGCCATGAAATGATAGAGCGGTGGCCGCTTCGCGAACCACGCCCAGATACCGAGTCCGATACGGGCGCCGCGCGGCGTCAGGTCGCGCTGCCATTCGCGCGCGCGGTAATGGCGCATCATTTTCGGCAGTGGAATGCGCATCGGACAGACGCTCTCGCATTTGCCGCAGAAGGTCGACGCGTTGGGCAGCGGCTTCGCGTTTTCGACACCGATCAGGCTCGGCGTCAGCACCGCGCCCATCGGTCCCGGATAGACCCAGCCATAGGCGTGACCACCGACCGCGCCATAGACCGGGCAGTGGTTCATGCACGCGCCGCAGCGGATGCAGCGCAGGATTTCCTGGAACTCCGTGCCGAGCAGCGCGGAGCGTCCGTTGTCGAGCAGCACCACATGGTATTCGCCAGGCCCGTCGAGGTCGCCAGGACGGCGCGGTCCGGTCGAGAAGGTCGTGTAGACGGACATCTCCTGACCGGTCGCCGAGCGACCGAGGACGCGCAGGATCGCCGAAGCGTCCTCCAGCGTCGGCACGATCTTCTCGAGGCTCGCGAGGACGACATGCGCCTTCGGCAGCAGTTGCGTCAGGTCGCCATTGCCCTCGTTGGTGACGATGACGCTGGAGCCTGTCTCGGCGATCAGGAAATTCGCGCCGGTGATGCCGACATCGGCCTGGAAATAGCGCTGTCGCAGGATGCCGCGCGCTTCCGCGACCAGGGTCTGCGGCTCGGTGAGATCGCGGCGCGCGTCGAGATGGGTATGCGCGCGGCGGAAATCCGCCTCGATCGCGTCCTTGGTCAGGTGTACCGCGGGCGCGATGATGTGTGACGGCGCCTCGTTGCGCAGCTGGATGATGTACTCGCCGAGATCGGTCTCCACCGGTTCGATGGCGTGGCTCTCGAGATAGGCGTTGAGGCCGATCTCCTCGGCGATCATCGACTTGCCCTTGGTCACGCTGCGCGCGCCGAGACGCTGGCAGATGTCGAGCACGATCTGGCGCGCCTCCTCGGGCGTGCGCGCCCAGTGGACATGCCCGCCGGCCTCGGTGACGCGCTGCTCGAAGCGTTCGAGATACCAGTCGATGTTTTCAAGGACGTGGTTCTTGATGTCGCGCGCGCGATCGCGCAGCGCATCGAATTCCGGCAGCTTCGCGACGGCCTCGGCGCGCTTGGTCGGGAACCCGACCTTCATCTTCGCGAGCGCCGATTGCAGCGTCGGATTGGCGAGCCCGGCGTTCGCGTTGGCGCGGAACTGGTTCGAGGTGGCGTGCATCATGACGCATCTCCGATCGGCGGCGCTTCCGCGGTCATGCCCGCCAGGACCTCGGCGACATGGCGGACCTTGACCGGGGGCGTGCCCTGTTCGAGCGACATGCGCTTCAGCTTTCCGGCCATGTTCATGAGGCATCCGAGATCGCCGGCGAGCAGCGTGTCTGCACCGGTCGCCAGGATGTCGGCGGCTTTCTCGCCGACCATCTTGTCGGAGATTTCCGGATACTTGACGCAGAACGTGCCGCCGAAACCGCAGCATGTCTCCGCGCCCGGCAGTTCCGCGAGCCGCGTGCCGGCGACCTTGGCGAGCAGCGCGCGCGGCTGCGCCTTGACGCCGAGCTCGCGCAAGCCCGAGCAGGAATCGTGATAGGTGATCGTCCCGTCATAATGCGCGTCGAGCCGCGTCACGCCGCGTATGTCGTGGAGGAACGAGACCAGCTCGTGGCACCGCGCGGCCAGATGGCGCGCGCGCTGCGCCCAGTGGGCGTCGCCCGCAAGCAGCTCGACATAATGTTCCTTGATCATGCCGCCGCAGGATCCCGAGGGCACCACCACGTAGTCGAAGCCCTCGAACAGGGCGATGGTGCGCCGGGCGATGTCCGCAGCATCGGCGTTGTCGCCCGAATTGAACGCCGGCTGCCCGCAGCAGGTCTGCATGCCTGGCACCTCGACGTCGCACCCCGCGTCCTCGAGCAGCTTGACCGCCGCGAAGCCGACGCTGGGACGGAACAGGTCCACGAGGCAGGTCACGAAGAGGCCGACGCGCGGCCTGGTCTGGGAGGCTGGGTGTGTCACGTGTCTCGCCGATCCTGTCCTGGGTGGAGCCGCGCCGCTTTCCCGACCGGATGCTGCGCGCGCCGATGTTTCTTCCGACATCCGGCTCACGCCGTCAATCGCGCGCCCCGATCCGCGCGGCCAGCGACGTGGGCAACAGAAGCCAGAACCGTCCGGAGGACCGCATGCGCCCAGCGCGTTCGCCAGCCTCCGTCCCCGTGCCCCAGAACACGTCGCCGCGCACCACGCCGCGGATCGCGCCGCCGGTATCCTGCGCGACCATGAGGCGGCGGACGCGGCGTGCCGGATCGAGCGGATCCGCCGCGTCGAGCCAGACCGGCGTGCCGAGCGCGATATGGCCACGATCGACCGCGAGGCTGCGCGCTGCGGTCAGGGCGACGCCCTCGCTGCCGAGCGGCCCGTCGCCGGACACCTCACGGAAGAAGACGTAGGAGGGGTTCGTCGCCATCAGCGCGGCGGCGCCGTCCGCGTTCGCGGCCATCCAGGCGCGGATGGACTGCATCGACACGGCCTCGCGGGACAACGCGCCGCGGTCGACGAGCACGCGGCCGACCGGAACATAGGGTTGGCCATTTTGCGCGGCGTAACCCACTCGCATCTCGCCGCCCTCGGCCAGCCGCACGCGACCCGAACCCTGGATATGGAGAAAGAACGCGTCGACCGGATCGTCCACGTAGACGAGCGGAACGGCGCGACTGGCCAAGGCCCCGGCCTCGATCTGGGCGCGTGTCTCGTAGGGCTGGAGTGCGCCGTCGACCACACGGCCAGCGATGCGCTCGCCACGCCAGGTCTCCCGAAAACGCCCAAGATCAACCGCCACGAGATCATCGGGCCGCGCCAGGAGCGGAGTGCGAAAGGCACCCCCCGGCTTGCGGCTGCCGCGCAGAAGCGGCTCGTAATAGCCGGTAAACAGACCCTCGGCGCGCGTTCCATCGGTGATCGCGACGGGGGTGAAATGGCGTTCGACATAGGCCCGCGCCACATGGTCGGGGACGTCGCGCGGTGGCCGGTCGCGGCAGGCCCCGTGCCAGTCGGCAGCGGTGCCGAAGGCTGGCGGTCCCAGCGGGCGATCGGCCGGCAAGGCAAGGAGCCGCGCACAGGACCGGTCGAGGGCGGCGAGCGCCTCTGCCTGGCTGTCTTCCGACCAGCCCGGCAGGTCGGCGAAGAACACCCGGTTCAGCAATGCGACGCCATCCGGTGCCGGCGGAGGCGCAGGCGCGCAGGCCTGGAGCGCGAGAACCGCAAGGGCGGCGAGGTAACGGACCTGCCAGCGCATCACTGCGGCGTCGCGGTCTCCGCAAGGAACCAGTTTGGATCGCGCGCGCGGGTATTGCGGGTAAAGGTCCAGAGGTCGGTGATCGTCTCGACCTTGTTCGGATCGCCCTCGACCACCGCGCCGTCAGCGTCCCGGGTCGCATTCACCTGCTCGCTGACGAACTTGACCGTCACGAAGGCGTCGCGACCCTGCATCCGGGCATCGATGATTTCCGCCGTGCGAATGCCGATCAGCGTCGTCGACAACGTCCAGCGGCGTGCCTGCCGGTCACGGATGGCCTGCGCGAAGCTGTCATTCACGGAATCGGCGAGCAGCGGCCGCAGCGACGCGGCATCGCCCTGGGCGAAGGCGGCAACGATCATCTCGAAGGCGCCGCGCGCGCCCTGGACGAAGATCGCCGGATCGAAATCGGACTCTGCCTGGCGGATCCCGGCGATGCCCGCCGCGACGCTGCCGGGCTCGGGGGGCGCGGCTGGTGTCTCGGCGCCTGTGCTCCGGTCGGGAAAGCGCGTGACATTGTCGGGCAGCGGAGCCGGCGGCGTAGCCTGTTCGGGCTTCTGCGACCGCCAGCGCTCCGGGTTCTCGTCGCCGGTCCGGCGTCCCAGGACGCTGCGCAGGCGCAGGATCAGGAACCCCGCCACCATGGCGAAGAAGATGATGTCCAGGAAGGCGACGCCGGTTTGATCCATGGCTCGGCCTGCTCGCTCGGTTGCGGCGCTGTGGCTGGGTATCGGCCCCGGCTGGGTTTCGGCCCCGGTCGGCCGGGATTTCCGATGGAAGACGCGCCCGTCTGGTCTATGTAGATCCGATCGCCCGTCCGAACAAGGTTCGCACCGTCGCCATGTTGCTCGTCAGACACGGACAATCCGAATTCAACGCCGCCTTCACCCTCACGCGTGTCGATCCGGGTATTCCCGATCCGGAGTTGACCCATGTCGGGCGGCGGCAGGCGTTCGCGGCGGCGGCCGATCTCGCGGCGCGGGGCGTGACGCGCCTGATCGTGAGCCCCTATACGCGCACCTTGCAGACCGCGTCGATCATCGCGGCGGAACTCGGCCTTCCCATCGGAATCGATCCGCGCGTGCGCGAACGCGCCGCATTCCATTGCGACATCGGATCGCCGCCCGCGGCGCTGGCGCGGCGTTTCCCCGACCTCGATTTCCGCGACCTGGATGATCCCTGGTGGCATGACCACCTCGCCCTCGAGCGCGCCGAGACCGAAGAAGAATTGGACCATCGGGCCCAGGCGTTCCGCCGCGACATAGCGCAGCATGACGACTGGCGCCGGGTCGCGGTCGTGTCGCATTGGGGCTTCCTGCGCGCCCTCACCGGACGCCAGGCACAGAACGGCGAGATCCTGTTCTTCGACCCGACGGTATCTTGACGCGCGCCGCGTGGACCACCCCTGGCGCATCGTGGTAGAGGCGGGACAGGTTTCGGGCCAAGGAAGGATTCCATGAGCGATCAGGCGCAATCCCAGCAGCCGGGAGCGATCCCGCTTTCGGTCAATCTCCAGTACCTCAAGGACCTGTCCTTCGAGAGCCCGCGCGCGCCGCAGGTCTTCGTCACCCAGGGACCGCAATCCCAGGTCGGCGTGAATGTGCGTGTGGACGGCCGCGCCGTCGGCGAAAACACGTACGAGATCACGCTGCATCTCGAGGTTGGAGCGACGGCGGGCGATGATCAGGTTTTCCTTCTGGAGATGGATTACGCCGGCATCTTCACCGTCGGCGCCGTGCCGCCTCAGGTTCTCGGACCGCTGATGATGATCGAGGCGCCGCGTATGCTCTTCCCGTTCGCGCGGCAGATCATCAGCAACGTGGTGGCATCCGGCGGTTTCCCGCCGCTGCTCATCAATCCGATCGATTTCGCCGATCTCTATCGCCGCCAGCTCGCGGCCGCAGAGCAGCAAGGCGAGACGGCGCCCACCGCCTGAGCCGCTGAGGCGTGGCACTCAGTCGGTCCTGGTCCAGTAGGGCGTCTTGATACGCCCGAGAAGTTCGGCATGTGCCGCGGCTTCCTCCGCCGTCGGCGCGTGGGGCCGCGGCGCACGCGCCAGCCGGGGCGTCGTCCGGCCCGTCGCCGCCGGACCGGCGACCAGATCGATCGAGGCCTGACGGCCGCCGATGAGTTCGACATAGACGTCGGCCAGCAGTTGCGCGTCCAGCAAGGCGCCATGGAAGCTGCGGCGCGAGTTGTCGACGCCAAAACGCTGGCACAGCGCATCGAGGGAGGCGGCCTGGCCCGGCAGCTTGCGTCGCGCCATCGTCATGGTGTCGACGACCCGGCCGCGGGAGATGGCGGGAAATCCGAGGCGTCCCAACTCCGCGTTGAGGAACCCGACATCGAAATCGGCGTTGTGGATGACGAGTTGCGCGTCGCCGATGAACTCGATGAACTCGGCCGCGATCGACGCGAAGACGGGTTTCCCGCGCAGCTTCTCTGCGGTCAGTCCGTGGATGGCCGCGGCCTCGGCGGGGATATCGCGCTCGGGATCCAGATACTGATGAAAATGTCGGCCAGTCGGCATGCGGTTGAGCAGTTCGACGCAGCCGATCTCGACAAGGCGGTGTCCAGATTTCGGATCCAGTCCCGTTGTTTCGGTGTCGAGTACGATTTCGCGCATGGATCGGTCCCTCCCCTCCCGTCTGTCCGGTGACCTGGATCAGCGCCAACCCGGCTTCCAGCATCGCGGCCGCTGCGTGGCCAGGATGCGCAACGCGGCCGACAGGCCCCGCGCGGTCGGCGCCACTCCTTGCGCAGATGTCACGACATGGTCGGCGCGGCGCCGCTTGATCGGGTCCGGCACCTGACGCGAGAGGATCGCATCGAGTTTTTCCGCCGTCATCCCCGGACGCTGCAAAGCGCGACTGCGCTGAAGCCAGGCCGGTGCGGTCAATACGAGAACCGCGTCGACCTGGCGATCGGCACCAATCTCGAACAGGAGCGGGATGTCGAGGACGACGATCGGAACCCGCCGGCGCGCGGCTGCCGACAGGAAACGTATCGTCGCACGCCGCGCGAGCGGATGGAGGATAGCCTCGAGCCGGCGTAGCGCGGGCGTATCGCCAAATACCAGCCGGCCAAGGATCTGGCGATCGATGCCGCCACCCCGATGGCTTTCGGGAAACGCAGCAGCGACCGCGGCGACCGCGGCACCGCCCGGCGAAAGCACCGCGTGGACCGCCGCGTCGGAATCGTGCACGGGTATGCCGCGTCGTTTCAGAACGCGGGCCGCGGCGGATTTTCCCATCGCGATCGACCCGGTGAGGCCGAGGATGAGCATGCGAGCGCTCCGGTCCGGTTTCGCCGAACGTTCCGCGACCCGTGCGTCAGGTATTCATCGCCTCGAAGAAATCCTTGTTGGTCTTCGAGGATTTCAGCTTGTCGATGAGGAACTCCATCGCGTCCGTCGTGCCCATCGGCATGAGGATGCGCCGGAGGACATACATCTTCGCCAGGATACCCTTGTCGACCAGCAGTTCTTCCTTGCGCGTCCCGGATTTCGTGATGTCGATCGCCGGGAAGGTCCGCTTGTCGGCGAGCTTGCGGTCGAGAATGATCTCCGAGTTTCCGGTGCCCTTGAACTCCTCGAAGATGACCTCGTCCATGCGGCTTCCGGTATCAATCAGGCCGGTGGCGATGATGGTGAGGCTGCCGCCTTCCTCGATGTTTCGCGCCGCACCGAAGCAACGCTTCGGACGCTGCAGCGCGTTCGCGTCGACGCCGCCGGTCAGCACCTTGCCCGAGCTGGGAACGACGGTGTTGTAGGCACGACCGAGACGCGTAATCGAGTCGAGAAGGATGACGACGTCGCGTTCGTGCTCGACCAGACGTTTTGCCTTCTCGATCACCATCTCCGCGACCTGGACATGGCGCGTCGCCGGCTCGTCGAAGGTCGAGGAAATCACCTCGCCCTTCACGGAACGCTGCATGTCCGTGACTTCCTCCGGACGTTCATCGATCAGCAGGACGATCAGGTAGCATTCCGGATGATTGGCTGCGATCGAGTTCGCGATGTTCTGCAGCATCACGGTCTTGCCGGTACGCGGCGGCGCGATGATCAGCGCACGCTGACCTTTTCCGATCGGCGCTATCAGGTCGATGATCCGGTGCGTCGAATCCCGTCGGAAGGCCGGATGGTTCGAGGTTCCACGCTCCGCGCGCTCGGGTCGTGCGGCAGACAAACGGGTGCGCAGCGCAACGGTGTCCTCGTCGCCCTGGGCACGACGCGACCGGGCGACCGGGGCGGCTGGGGCGGCCGGTGGCGGTGTCGGGGTCTGATCGACGACCTCCATGCGCAGCCGATCTTCCGGATAGAGCGGCGTCAGATTGTCGAAATTGACACGATGGCGCGCGACTTCGGGCTGGTCGAAATTGATCGTCCGAACCGATGTCAGTGCGAAATAGCGCTCGCCATCCTTCGGCGCGCGGATCTGACCATCCACCGTGTCGCCGGTGCGCAGGCTATGCCGGCGCAGGATCTGCGGTGCGACGTAGATATCGTCGGGACCCGGAAGATAGTTGGACTCGGGGCTGCGCAGAAACCCGAAGCCGTCGGACAGGACTTCGATCACGCCATCGCCGTAGATCGCCGTGCCGAGTTCGGCCTGCGCCTGCAGGATCGTGAACATCAATTCCGGTCGGCGCAGTGTCGACGCTGTCTCGATGTTCAACTCCTCGGCCATCGCGAGAAGTTCAGTCGGGGTCTTGCGTTTGAGATCCTGGAGATTCATGGCGTTCAGATTTTTCGGATTGGGTTCGGGATGGCATCGGGCATGCCGGTCCATGACCGGCGAGCCGATTCCGGACCATGCTGGATGGGCCGGATCGAAAGACCCAGGCGGCAAAGATGCGAAATCGCGCGCCGGCGGGTTTTGGAGAGAGATCGCATCGGGCCCGCGTCTCGGGTGCCCTGACCATCGGAGGATGGCGCGATGACCTGACGATATAAGCGGCCGCTTTCCGCCAAGTCAACCGCCGATCGCGCCGTTTAGAACGGGCGCACCACGACGAGGATGACGATCGCGACCATCAGCAGCGTGGGTACTTCGTTGGCGATCCGGAAGATCCGCGCCGGGTGACGGTTGCGATCAGCCGCAAAATCAGCGCGCCATCGCGCGAAAACGTGATGGCACGCGGTAAGACCGCCGACGAGGATGAATTTCGCGATCATCCAGGGCGCGACCAGATGCCCGCCGAGCCATGCCGCCAGCAACCCGAAGATCCAGACCGCGACCAGCGCGGGGTTCATGATCGCACGCAGCAGGCGCCGCTCCATGATCTTGAACGTCTCGGATTGCGGCGATCCCGCCGGTGCATCGCAGTGATAGACGAAAAGACGCGGCAGGTAGAGCAGACCCGCCATCCACGAGATCACCGCGACGACATGCAGCGCCTTGATCCAGGGATAGGCCCCGACGAGCGCTTCATACACGTCATCAGGCTCCCGCCGCACGGCATGGGCAGCCAGACCAGGAACCGGGGCACAGGCGACGCTCGCCGTCAGGCAGGGGAGCGCCATCCGCGCGGGCCAGTGCCGTGCGCGCGAGCGCCGCGAGTCCGGCGATAAACGCGGGATGTGTCGAGACCGTTGGAACACGAACATAGACCGGGATCCCGGCCTCGTGCGCCAGCTCCGCGTATTCGATATCGAGTTCGACGAGGGTCTCGCTGTGCTCCGACACGAAGGCGAGCGGCACGACGATGGTGGGCACCTTGTCGCGGCCGGCGCGGCGCAGTTCGTCCTCCGTTGAAGGTCCGATCCATTTGAGTGGTCCGACCCGGCTTTGATAGCAGACCACGGACTCCGCCTCGACCGGGCCGAGCGCCGCCATCGCCGCGGCGGCCGTCCTCTCGACCTGCCATTGATAGGGATCGCCCGACTTGACGACCTTCTCGGGCAGGCCATGCGCGGAAAACAGGATGCGCGGCCGTCCATGCGTGGCCGCGGTCGCGAGCGCCTG
>CAIOSQ010000087.1 GCA_903860935.1 uncultured Rhodospirillales bacterium
CCAGCAATCCCGCCGCCGCCGCGGACTCGATCTGGACCCAGAAATACTTGTCCGCGTTGGCGACCGAGAGATCCGGCTCGAGACTGTAGACGAGACCGCCATGGACGGGGTCCCAGGCCCGCGCGATGGCCGTGTCGAACAGGTCGCGGGCACGCGCGAGCATCCAGCCCTCTGGACGCCGGGCATGGAGCTGCAGGAGCAGTTTGGTCCATTCGGTCTGATGTCCGGGCTGGAAACCCCAGGGCCGGTATCCGTTGCTGAAATCGCCCTTGGCGTAGCTCCAGTCCGGGATCCAGCCAGGGTGGTAATGCTCCCAGACCAGCCCACCGGTCTGATCTGCGAGGCTGAGGCACAGGGATTCGGCGATCCGCGCCGCGCGGTCGAGATAGCGGGCCGCGCCGGTGGCGGCATGCGCAGCGAGCAGCGCCTCGCAGCCATGCATGTTCGCGTTCTGACCGCGATAGGGATCGGTGACGGACCAATCCGCGCTCGCGACATCGGCGTAGAGGCCGTGCGCTTCTTCCCAGAGACGCGCATCCATCGTGGCGTCGAGTTCGTCGAGCCAGCCGCGCGCCTCGGTGACGCCGGCCATCGCGGCATGCGCATAGGCGAGCATCACATGGACGAGGCCGTAGCATTGATTCTCCGGCTCGCTCGCGCGCCAGGCGCCGTCGCGGAACGCGACCATCCAGGCATATCCCCCGGTACGCGGATCGCGATGCACGTCGCGCAGGAAGCGCAGCCCATGCCGGATCGCGCCGTCGAAGCGATCGGTCTCGAGCGCGCGCGCCGCCATCGCGAAGGAGACCACCATGCGCGCCGAACTCACCAACGCGCGCTTGTCCGGATCGCGCAGCGCGCCGTCGAGCGCGTAGTAGTGGAAGAAACCGCCGCGCGGGTCGATACAGCGGGGGTGAAGGAAGCCGGTCATCCAGGCGATGTGGTCGCGCAAGAACGCCGGGGAACGGAAATCGGGAACGGCCATCGTACGCATATGTTCCTCCCACGGCCACGCACCGCGCAAGGCTTGCCGCGCATCGCGAATCGCCGGACCCTTGGCGTCCTCGACTGAAGGTTTCGTGCGCCATGATCCGCCTGTTCGTCGGCCTCGAACTGCCAGAGGATATCCGCCTCGCGCTCACCGGGATCTTCGGTGGCGTCCCGGGGGCGGATTGGGAGCCGACGGAAAATCTTCACCTGACGCTGCGCTTCATCGGCGAGATCAGCGAGGGCGACGCCGAGGACATGCATGACGCGCTCATGCGGGTCCGCGCGCCCGGCTTCGCCCTGACCCTTTCGGGGGTCGGTCATTTCTCGACGGGCGACGAGCTGCGCGTGCTCTGGGCCGGCGTCGAGAAGAGCGAGCCGCTGCTGCAACTCCAACGCAACATCGAATCGGCCCTCGTCCGCGCCGGATCGCCGCCCGAGGGGCGTCGCTTCCGCCCGCATGTGACGCTCGCCCGCTGCGCCGGCGTATCCGTTCTGCGCGCCCAGGGCTATTTCGCCCATCACGCGCTGTTCCGCGCGGGTCCGTTCGACGTCGACCGGTTCACCCTATTCTCGAGCCACAGGCGCACGGATGGGGCGATCTACACGCCTGAAGCCGACTATCTCCTCCCGCTTCCGGCGTAAGCCCGGAACTCGTCGGTCACTGCGCGAGGAAACCCCCGTCCACCGCCAAGACATGTCCGGTGACGAGGGACGAGGCGCGGCTCGCCAGGAACAGGATCGACGCCGCGACGTCCTCGGGATCCGGGAAGCGCCCCAGCGGCGTCACCGCTTCCATGCGTGCGCGCAGATCCGGGCTTTCGAAGAGGGGGCGCGTCAGTTCCGTCTTGACCCAGGTCGGCGCGACCGCATTCACGCGGATGCCGTTCGCAGCCCACTCCACCGCGAGCGCGCGGGTCAGGTTGACCACCGCGCCCTTCGTCGCCTGGTAGGAGATGTTGGGATACAGCCCGCCTCCCGACAGCCCCATGATCGAGGCGGTATTGACGATCCGGCCCGCGGCGGCATCGGCCAGCATGATCCGCGCGGCCGCCTGGGCGCACAGGAACACGCCCGTGAGGTTCACCGCGACCACCTTGTCCCAATCCGCGCGCGCGAGTTCGGTCGTGGGTCGGCGCAGGGCGATGCCCGCGTTGTTGACCAGGATGTCGAGGCGGCCATGCGCCGCGCGCGCGGCGGCGAAGGTGGCGGCGACCGACGCCTCGTCGGTGACATCGAGGGCCGCCGGATGCGCGGCCAGGCCCTTGCCACGCAGGTCGTCGGCATGGGCGCGCGCCGCCGCCTCGTCACGATCCGCGACGACGACGATGGCGCCGGCCGCCGCCAGAAGCGCCGAGGCCGCGGCACCGATGCCGCGGGCACCACCCGTCACGATGGCGACCTCGCCATCCAGGCGCAGCAATCGCGAGGGATCTTGCATGTGGTCCTCCAGGGATCTCGTTATCAGGCGGCGAGCATCGCAGACTGGGCGCGTTCGACACCGGCCTTCGCCATCGCCGCCCAGGCCTTGGCGAGCGAGCCGTCAAGATCGATGGCGCGGCAGGCATCCTCGACGACGACGGCCTCGAAGCCGAGCCGGCGCGCGTCCAGCGCGGTCCAGGCAACGCAGAAATCCGTCGCGAGGCCGCAGCAGAAGACCCGCTTGATGCCCTTGGCCTTCAGCCAGGCCTCGAGGCCCGTCTTGGTGCGCCGGTCGGCCTCCAGGAAGGCGGAGTAGCTGTCGATCTTCGGGTTGTAGCCCTTGCGCAGGACGAGTTGGGCCTGCGGCACATGGAGATCCTTGTGGAACTCTGCACCGGGCGTGCCCTGGATGCAGTGATCCGGCCACAGGACCTGATTGCCGTAGGACAGACGGACGACCTCGAAGGGCTGCTTTCCGGGATGCGCGGATGCGAAGGAGGCATGGCCCGGCGTATGCCAGTCCTGGGTCAGCACGACGATGCGGAACCGGCCGGCGATCGCGTTGATCACCGGCACGACCTCGTCGCCGCGCGGCACCGCGAGGCTACCGCCGGGCATGAAGCAATTCTGCACGTCGACGACCAGCAGCGCGTCCGCAAAGCCGGGGCGCAGGGATACCTCCTGCGCCGCCGCCGCAGCAGCGACGCCCGCAGCCGCTCCGCCAAGTACCGCCCGCCTGCCCATCATGGCCGCCCTCTTCCTAGTCCCCGGCATGAGTCTACGGCGGACATGCCGGTGCCGACAATGCGGGCGCTCGAGGTCGGCGCGCCGGAGCTAGCGCCCGGAGCGCAGACGCGCGGAGGCGATCGCGGCGCCCTGCTTGAGGCTGCGAAGCTTGGTCCAACAGACGTCCGGATCGATGACGCCGAAACCGGCGAAGGTCGAAAATCCGCAATCCGTTCCGGCGACGACCCGGTCTGCGCCGACCGTCTGCGCATAGCGTTCGAGTCGCTCCGCCACGAGTTCCGGATGCTCGACGAAATTGGTGGTGGAATCGATGCAGCCGGGGATCAGGACCAGATCATCCGGGATGCGCGCCTCCCGCCAGGCGGTCCATTCATGAGCATGGCGCGGATTGGCGCCTTCGAACAGCAGCGCGCCGGGCTTGGCCGCCAGGATCACCGGCAGCAGCGACTTCAGGGCAATGTCCCGCGTATGCGGTCCTTCGTAATTGCCCCAGCAGACATGCATGCGCACCCGGTCGCGCGGGACGTTCCGCAACGCCTCGTTGATCGCCTCGACATGCAGCGCGGCGCGGCGCAGGAAAGCCGCCTCGTCGAGGTCGCGATACATCATGTGGCGCCCGAGGCCGAGATCGGGCGCGTCGATCTGCAAGATCAGGCCGGCGGCGACGATCGCTTCGTATTCCCGGCGCATCGCGGCGGCGAGGTCGGCAAGATAGGCGTCGAGACTCGCGTGGTAGTCCGACGGTTGGAACAGCGCGATCACGCCGGGGCTGGCCGCGTTCATGAAGCCGGTCTCGTAGCCGGCCGCCGCCATCGCGGCCTTCATCGCCGCGATGTCCTTCTCGAGCGGTTCGAGGGTCTTGACCGTGATCGGCCCGACGCAGCGCGGCCGGCGATAGCTGGGCGTGCCGCCGGCACGCGCGAGGCGATCGCGGAAGACCGGATAATCATCGAGGTCCTGGGGTGGCCGGCGGGGAGAATCGCCATCGAATCCGGTCAGGCGGTCCTTGATGTAGGTCGCGTAGGAGATCTTCGACGTCTCGCCATCGGAGGGGATGTCGACATCGGCGGCGCGCTGCCGCGCCAGGATCTCGCGCGTCGCCTCGACCATGATGCCGTCATA
>CAIOSQ010000088.1 GCA_903860935.1 uncultured Rhodospirillales bacterium
GGCATCGGGCTCGAAGGCACGAAGGTGAAGGTCGAGAAGACCCATGTCGTGACCGACGGCTATGGCGCGACGGGCGAACCTGGCGTCTACGCGATCGGTGACCTGACCGGCCCGCCCTGGCTCGCGCACAAGGCGAGCCACGAGGGCATCGTCTGCGTCGAGAAGATCGCGGGCCTTAAGGGCGTCCATCCGCTCGACGTGTCCAACATCCCCGGCTGCACCTACTGCATGCCGCAGGTCGCCTCGGTCGGCATGACGGAGGCCAAGGCGAAGGCGGCGGGCCGCAAGATCCGCGTCGGCAAGTTCCCCTACATGGGCAACGGCAAGGCGATCGCACTCGGCGAGCCGGAAGGCCTCGTGAAGACGGTGTTCGACGCCGAGACCGGCGAGTTGCTCGGCGCCCACATGATCGGCGCCGAGGTCACCGAACTGATCCAGGGATATGGCATCGCGCGGACGTTGGAAAGCACCGAGGCGGAACTGATGCACACGGTCTTCCCGCACCCGACCCTGAGCGAAATGATGCACGAGTCGGTGCTTGACGCGTACGGACGCGCCATCCACTTCTGACCGCCATGGATGACACACCGCCCCTGACGAAGGAACAGCGCGCCGCGCTGCGCCACCCGGAGAAGGCACATCGGCCGGACAATCCGATCCAGCGCAAGCCTGACTGGATCCGGGTCAAGGCGCCGACTTCGGCCGAGTATCACGAGACGCGGCGGTTGATGCGCGAGCTCAAGCTCGCAACGGTGTGCGAGGAGGCGGCCTGTCCCAACATCGGCGAGTGCTGGAAAAAGAAGCACGCGACGGTGATGATCCTCGGCTCGGTCTGCACCCGGGCCTGCGCCTTCTGCAACGTCGCGACGGGCAAGCCCGACAAGCTTGATCCCCACGAGCCGGAGAACACGGCCAAGGCCGTCGCGGGTCTGGGCATGACGCATATCGTCATCACCTCGGTCGATCGGGACGACCTCGAGGATGGCGGCGCGATGCAGTTCGTGCGCACCATCGAGGAGATCCGCGCGCGGTCGCCGGGCACGACGATCGAGATCCTGACGCCGGATTTCCTGCGCAAGGATGGCGCGCTGGAGAAGGTCGCGGCGGCGCGGCCGGACGTTTTCAACCACAATCTCGAGACCGTGCCGCGGCTCTATCCGACGATCCGGCCAGGCGCCCGTTACTTCCACTCGCTGCGCCTCCTGCAGCGCGTGAAGGAGGTCGATCCGTCGATCTTCACGAAATCGGGGATCATGGTCGGGCTGGGCGAGGACCGGATCGAGGTCGGCCAGGTGATGGACGATCTGCGCTCGGCCGATGTCGACTTCCTCACCATCGGCCAGTATCTCCAGCCGACGCCGAAGCATGCCCGGGTCGATCGCTTCGTCACACCCGACGAATTCGAGACCTACCGCACCATGGCGGTGGCCAAGGGGTTCCTGCTGGTGTCGGCGAGCCCGCTGACCCGCTCGTCCTACCATGCCGACGAGGATTTCCAGCGCCTGCAGGCGGCGCGATCGGCACGCCTCGCCCGCTGAGCGCGCAGGCCATGCCGACCCATGCCGAGAAGCGGCTTTTGCCCTATACGCCCGAGCAGCTTTTCGATCTCGTGGCCCAGATCGAACGCTATCCCGAGTTTCTCCCCTGGTGTCTCGCGGCGCGCATCCGCCAGCGGGATGAGGCGCTGGTCGTCGCCGATCTCGTCATCGGGTTCAAGATGATCCGCGAGCGATTCACGTCCCGGGTGGTTCTTCACCGGCCCGGTCGCATCGACGTGCGCTATGCCGACGGGCCGTTCCGGCACCTGGAAAATCACTGGGTCTTCGAGGCGGCGCCGCCCTCGGCCGAATTGCCGTCGGGCGGGACGCTGATCGATTTCTACGTCGATTTCGAGTTCCGCTCGAAGTTGTTGCAGAGCCTCATCGGGGTGCTCTTCCACGAGGCGACGCGGCGCATGGTCGCGGCCTTCGAGGCCCGCGCCCGCCAGCTCTACGCGCCCACCGCCTGAGCCGCCCCGGCGGCGAGCTCGCGAAGCTCGGTCTCGCCAAGGGTCTCGCGCTCGAGGAGGCGCCGCGCGCCTTCGTCGAGTGTGGAGCGGCGCGTGGTGAGAAGGCTCAGCGCGCGTGCGAACGCCGCATCGACGAGCCTGCGGACCGCCTTGTCGATCTGGCGCGCCGTGGCTTCGCTGTAGTCGCGCCGCGCCGCCCCCATCGCCGCCCATGGGCCGAGGGTGCGCGCAGGCTCCTCCTCGTAGCGGACATGGCCAAGTCCCGGATCCATGCCATAGCGCGTCACCATCGCGCGGGCGATGTCGGTCGCCTTGGCGAGGTCGTCGGACGCACCGGTCGAGAATTGGCCGAACACGAGCTGCTCCGCGGCGCGGCCGCCGAGCAGCACGGCCATCTTCGATTCCAGCTCCTCGCGTGACATCAGGAACCTGTCCTCGGTTGGCCGTTGGATGGTGTAGCCGAGCGCGCCGATTCCCCGCGGGATGATCGAGACCTTGTGGACGGGATCGCTGCCGACGAGCGACATCGCGACCAGCGCATGGCCCATCTCGTGATGCGCGACGACCCGCCGCTCGAGCGGGTTGAGGATCCGGTTGCGCTTCTCCAGACCCGCCACGATCCGCTCGATCGCGGCGCTGAAATCGTCGCGCGCGACGGCCTCGTTGCCGCGACGCGTGGCGAGCAGCGCCGCCTCGTTGACGAGATTCGCGAGGTCCGCGCCGGTGAAGCCGGGTGTGAGCGCCGCGACTTCCTCGGCACGGACATCGGCGGCGAGCTTCACCTTGCGCAGATGGACGGCCAGGATCTGGATCCGTCCCACCTTATCCGGACGGTCGACCAGCACCTGGCGGTCGAACCGCCCGGCGCGCAACAGCGCAGGGTCGAGGATCTCGGGCCGGTTGGTCGCGGCAAGCAGCACGACGCCTTTCGAGGTGTCGAAGCCGTCGAGTTCAGACAGAAGTTGGTTGAGGGTCTGCTCCTTCTCGTCGTGACCTCCGAGCCCGCCCGCGAGGCCACGCGCGCGGCCCAGCGCGTCGAGCTCGTCGATGAACACGATCGCCGGTGCGTGGCGGCGGGCCTGCTCGAAGAGGTCCCGGACCCGCGCGGCACCGACGCCGACGAACATCTCGACGAATTCCGAGCCATTGATGGAGAAGAACGGCACGCCGGCCTCGCCGGCCAGTGCGCGGGCGAGCAGCGTCTTGCCCGTGCCGGGCGGGCCAACCAGGAGTATCCCGCGGGGAATGCGCGCGCCCAGCCTGCCGTAGCGGCCAGGGTCCTTGAGGAAGGCGACGATCTCCGCGAGTTCCTCCTTCGCCTCGTCGACACCGGCGACGTCGGCGAATGTCACCTGCGTGTCCGTCTCCAGGTAGACCCGCGCGCGGCTCTTGCCGATCGCCATCAGCCCACCACCCAGTCCCGCGCGCTCTCCGAGCCGAGGAACCAGAAACATCCAAAGCGCAAACACGACGAGGATCGGCGCCAGCCATGACAGGATGTCGCCGATCACTGAACCTTCCTGGCCGCCCTCGTAGCGCACGCCATGTCGGGCGAGCTCCGTGGCGAGATCGGGATCCACGCGTGCGGCGAGAAAGCGCGTGCGACCATCCGGTTGGGGCGTCGCGAAGAGCCCCTGGACATAGTTGCGTGTGACGGTGACCTCGGCGATACGCCCGTCGCGCAGCAGCGCCTCGAACTCGCTGTAGGGAATAGGCCTGACTTGCCGGCCCTGGGTGAAGATCCAATGAAGGCTGAGCAGGAGGGCGATGGCGGCGACGGCAAGCCAGGCTTTCGAATTGCTGCGCTCCGGCGTCATCGCGGCCCTCCTTGCGGGGCCTCACTCCAGGGCGAAGCTCCGGCCTTTCTGCGTTTGCCCGAACGCCGTCATGAGCGGCGTCACCAGCCGGATAAGGAGGCGTACGCGATCGCCATCGGCATCGTCGTAACGGACATTGCCCTGCCACAGACGCCTGCCGGCCTCGCGCTCGTCCAATGTCGCGTTGATCACATAGCGCAGCGCGAGCGCGGTCTTGCGTGCCACGTTGTCGCTGCCGCGTGCGACCGGACGGTCAGGAAGCGCGGCAGCGGGGTCACCAGGACCTCGCGGGGTTGCGCCGTCGGCAGGTCGTTGTGCCGCCGGTGCGCTCGAGACCGGCCTGACTTCGCTGTCGAAGCTGAGCCGCAGGGGAGACTTCGCGTCGCCGAGCAGATGGCCTGCGCGGGCGAGCGCGGTCCGGAACTCCGCCGCGAGCAGCAGGTTTTCCGGCCGGTCGTCGAGGGGCGAGACCTCGATCATCGTGCCGCGCGGAACGGGATGGAACGCCCGTCCCGTGACACGGCCCGGCTTGGTTTCTGCGCCCTGGGCTATCGCGAGCGGGCTGCGAAGCGCGACGACGGAGGGCGGCAGGATCAGGAGCAGGTGGCGACGAGGGA
>CAIOSQ010000089.1 GCA_903860935.1 uncultured Rhodospirillales bacterium
ATGACCGCGATCTGCGCGTCGACCTCCGTCCGGCGCTTCCGAACAGCGAGATCCCGCCAAACCCCCGAATGCGACTTCGCCGAGGCGCGGTTGAAGCCGACCATCACATCGATCGCCGCCTGCGTGCGTGCGCGCGGCGCGTCCGGCATGAATGCCGCCGGATCGAAGCCGTTGAACCCTTCGCATCGGATCCCCTTGGCGCGCGCGACCGCCATGACCTCGGCGCCGAGACGGCGCCACAGATCGAAATGCCGCGGGCTCGCGAGCGCGTCGGCGATCGACGCGTCGGTCAGCGCCGTCGCGAACAGCAGCGCCCCATAACCGAGCTTTCCGTAGAGATAGCCCCAGATGTTCGTCGTCAGCACGGCGTCGGCCTCGAACACGCGAAGCAGCGCGTGCATCTCCTCGGTCCGTGGCAAGACGGTCCCATCCAGTTCCCCGACGACGACGGCTCCGCGATTGCCACGCAGGATCCGGCCTGGCGCGAGCCAATCCGCGCCGTAATTGACGAAACATCCCATCGTGCGCTCGGCGCCGACATGGCGCGCGATCACCAATTCGTTGAGACCGTTCTGGGCCGAAAGGACATAACCGTCCGCGGCGAGATGCGGCGCAAGGCGTTGCATCGCGGCATCGGTGTGATGCGCCTTGGTCGCGAGGACGATCCGGCGGAATACCCCTTCGACCTCGTCCGGCTGAAACGCGCGCAGCTTCCCGGTCGAGAACTGGACGACCGGCCCCTCGATCTCGAGACCGGTCTCGCGCATCGCGACGACATGGTCGGCGGCGTTGTCGACGAAGACGACATCGTGTCCGGCTTTCACCCAGGCGGCGCCAAGCGTGCCGCCGATCGCGCCAGCACCCCAGACGAGGATCGCGTCGCTCATTGGGGCCAAGGCCCCTGGATCAGCGCCCGGGTCTCCTCCACGGCGATGCGCCACATCTCGAGGACCTCCGTGTCGGGACGCTCGTAATAGCCGCCGAAATTCCCGTCGCCGATGAGGCGGCGCGCCTGCTCGGGATTCATCACGCGCAGCGCCTCGAGATCGACAAGCGGCTTGCGCAGGTCTGGAGCCGCGACGCCGGGCAGCCGAGTCCAGGGAAGGTTCTCCATCCACGAGCCATGGCTGGCCAACGGATCGATTTCCTTGACCTTCGCGAGGGTGCGCGGCGCGTTCCACCAGTTATGCCACTTCACCGCCATGTCGGGATTTTCGGACACCCATTCCTGGGCGAAGGCGCCGATCGGATTGTTGCCGCCGTGGCCGTTGACCATCAGGACCTTGCGGAATCCGGCCCGGCGGACCGAATCCAGCACGTCGCGGGCGACGGCGATCGCCGTCTCCTGGCGCAGGCAGACAGTGCCTGGAAAAGCCTTGAAATAAGGCGTGATGCCGTAGCTGAGCACCGGGAAGACGGGCACGCGCAACGGCTCTGCCGCATCCACGGCAACGCGTTCCGACAGGATCATGTCGACGCCCAGGCTCAGATACGCGTGTTGTTCGACGCTGCCGACCGGAATGACGCAGCGATCATCCGTCTTCACGTGCTCTTCGACCTGCATCCAGTTCATGTCGACGATGCGCATGTCCGTCCTCGCAAAAAAACCGCCCGCGCATCAGATGCGCGCGGGCGGCGCGTGTCGTTACGAAAACCGGCCCGTCACTTCGCCGGTCTGATGTCGTAGGCCAGCGTGTCCTCGTCGGCACGCGGCTTGGGCATGGCGACCTTGTCCTTCACCACGGCCCAGGCCGACGACACCGAAACGAGAGGCAGCGACGGCCTGTCCGCCATGAACAGGCGGTTCGACTCCTCGAGGAGGGCGCGACGCTTCGCGTCGTCCATCTCGATCGCGGCGGCCTGCAGCGCCTTGTCGAGCGCGTCGTTCTTGTAACCGCGCCAGTTGAAGGCCCCCATCCGGCGCTCCGGATCGTTCGAATGGCCGAGCGACGACAGCGTATAATGCGCCTCGCCAGTGAGCGTGCCCCAACCCGACATGACCATCGACAGTTCGCCGCGCGTGCGCGCCGGGAACAGCACCGCGCCGGGCTGGCCGTTGGCCTGCACGTCGAGCCCGATGCGCGCCAACATCTGAGCCACGGCCGTACCCACCGCGCGATCGCCCGGCAGCCGGTCGTTGGTGAAGTTGAAGACGACCTTGAAGCCGTTGGGATAGCCCGCCTCGGTGATCAGCTGACGGGCCCGGTTCACGTCGGGCCGCAGTTCCGGCAGCGCCTTGTCATGCCCGAAGATGTTGGAGGTCACCATCTGCGTGACAGGCTTGCCAAGACCTTCCATCGCCACCTCGGCGAGAGCCTTGCGGTCGATCGCGAGGGTCATCGCCTCGCGGACCTTGGCGTCGCGGAACGGGTTCGCCGCGAGCGGCGACCCGTCCTTAGCCGTGACCTGTGCGGTCTTCTCCCGCAGGTCCATCTCGATGTTGAACACATAGACCGTATCGGCCTTGACGACGCTGAGCTTCGGATCGCGTTCGAGCGTCGGCACGTCGGAGGCCGGCACGCGTACGATCATGTCGACCTGCCCGGCCTTGAGCTGCGCGACGCGCGCGGCATCATTCGGGATCTCGCGCCGCACGACGCGCTGCCATGCCGAAGCACCCCGCCAATAGGCGTCGTTGCGCTCAAGGACCGTCTGCTCGCGCGGGGTCCAGGAGACGAACCTGAAGGGGCCGGTGCCGACCGCCGCCTTGCCGGAATTGAAGGCCTCGTTCGCGTTTTCCTTGGTGAGACCGGCCGCGGCCTTGTGCGAGACGATGAAGAGGCGGATGAAGTCATAGGGCAGCGACGGTGCCGGACCGTCCGTGGTGATCCGAATCGTGTGCGGATCGACGATCCGCGTCTCCTTGACGCGCCGGACATAGATGGTGGTCGGGTTCGGGCCCGAAACCATCGGGATGCGCTCGATCGAGAACTTCACGTCCTCGGCCGTGAAGTCGGAGCCGTCGTGGAACTTCACGCCGCGGCGGAGCTTGAACTCCCAGGTATTGGGATCGACAAGGCTCCAACTCTCGGCGAGGCCAGGCTCGACCTGCAGCTGATCACCGGACCAGGTCAGCGTGTCGAAGACATGCTTCATGGCCTCGGCATGGGTTCCCGTGGCGGTGAAATGGGGATCCATGGAGTCCTGACCGGCGCGCACGCCAATCGTCAGGGTCTGCGCCACGGCCGCGGCGGATACCGCCAACATCGCGGCGAAACTCAGCCCGGCGATCCGGCCGGCGAGCGGAAACATCATGATCTGGCTCCCTGTTGGGTTGGAGCCGGTCGCACCATGATCGACTTGTGAGCACGCATGGGAACCGGCATTTGGCGATGCCCAATCCTGGCCCCAGCCCGGCCCGACGAGTCAAGCGGCCTCGCGCCGGGCATCGCGATGAGGCATGCTCCCGCTCCCGCCGTTACGGCCCGCCAGGACCCGCTCGCCCCATATGCTCGGCTTCGTCATTCAACGCCTGCTTCAGGCCGTCCTCGTGATGATCGCGATGTCGATCCTGGTCTTCGTCGGCGTCTACGCGATCGGCAATCCGATCGACGTCCTGTTGTCGCCCGACGCGGACCAGCGGATTCGCGCCGAGACCATCGCCCGCTACGGCCTCGACAGGCCACTCTGGGAGCAATACCTGGTCTTCGCGGGACGGCTTCTGCAGGGCGATTTCGGACGCTCCTTCATCTTCGGCATCTCGGTATTCGACCTCGTGATGTCGCGACTTCCGGCGACGCTCGAACTCACCCTCGCGGCCACGCTGGGCGCCACGCTCATCGGCGTCCCGCTCGGGATGTACGCCGGCTACAGACCGAATGGCGCGCTGTCGAAGGGCATCATGGCGGCATCGGTACTGGGCTTCTCGGTTCCGACCTTCTGGATCGGGATCGTGCTCATCTTCACCTTCGCCGTGAATCTGGCCTGGCTGCCCGCCGGTCAGCGCGGCGCGACCGCGGCGTTGTTTGGAGTGGAATGGAGTTTCCTCACAGTGGACGGTCTGCGCCACCTCCTCTTGCCGGCGCTCAACCTGTCGCTGTTCAAACTCGCGCTGATGATCCGGCTCGCACGGGCCGGGACGCGGGAAGTCATGCTCGGCGAAACCGTCCGCTTCGCCCGTGCGGCGGGGCTGCGGGAGGGAACGATCCTGCGCCGCCATGTCCTCAAGCTGATCGCGATCCCGCTGGTCACCGTCTTCGGTCTCGAACTCGCCTCGACGCTCGCTTTCGCCGTGGTGACGGAGACGATCTTCTCCTGGCCCGGCGTCGGAAAGCTGATCATCGATTCGATCTCGACGCTCGACCGGCCCGTGATGGTGTCCTATCTCGTGCTGGTGGCGTTCCTGTTCATCACCATCAACCTGATCGTGGACCTCAGCTACGCCTTGCTCGATCCACGGATCCGACGGGGTCGCGGCTGATGCGCGCGCCACGCGCCCTGGCGGCTTTCTGGGCCGAGTTCAGCGAGAGCCGCATCGCGGTCGCCGCTCTCGCCGTTCTCCTCGTGATCGTCGGCCTGACGATTCTCGCACCGGTCGTCACGCCGCAAGATCCCTACGATCTGGCCAGTCTGGACCTGTCGGATGCCCGCCGTCCACCAGGGCATGTCGGCACGGGCGGATATGTCCATCTTCTCGGTACCGACGCCCAGGGACGCGATCTGCTCTCCGCGATGATCTACGGCCTGCGGATCTCGCTCGAGATGGGCATGCTCGCCGGCGCCATCGCCCTCACCATCGGTGCCACGATGGGCGTTCTCGCGGCCTTTCTCGGCGGGCGCTTCGAGGCGCTCGTGATGCGCATCGTGGACCTCCAGCTGTCCTTTCCGGCGATCCTCCTCGCCCTCGTCCTGTCGGCGCTGCTTGGCAAGGGCAAGGGACAACTCGTCGCCGCCCTCGTGGCCGCGCAATACGCCTATTTCGCGCGCACCGCGCATGGGGCGGCGGTGGCCGAGCGTGGAAAGGACTATGTCGAGGCCGCCCTGTCCGTCCCGCTTCCGGTGCGCCGGGTGATCTTTCGCCATATCCTCCCCAATTGTCTGCCGCCCCTGATCGTCGTCGCCACGGTCCAGGTGGCGAACTCGATCGCGCTCGAGGCGACGCTGTCGTTCCTCGGCCTGGGTCTGCCCGCGACGGAACCGTCGCTCGGCATGCTGATAGCGAATGGGTTCCAGTATCTCCTGTCGGGCCGCTACTGGATTTCGATCTACCCGGGCATTGCGCTTATCGTCTTGATCGTCTCGATCAACGTCGTCGGCGACCAGATCCGCGACCAGCTCAACCCACGGCTCAAGCGATGAGCGAACCGTTGCTGCGGGTCTCCGGGCTCGCGACCCATTTCTTCACCCGCGCCGGTGTCGCAAAAGCCGTCGATGGGGTTGATCTTTCACTCGCGCGCGGCCGGATCCTCGGCCTGGTCGGCGAGTCCGGTTCCGGCAAGAGCGTCACCGGATTCTCGATCCTCGGTCTCGTCGATGCGCCAGGTCGTATCGTCGGCGGCTCCGTGCGTTTCGATGGCACGGAACTCGTCGGGCTCGACGCCGAGAGCCTTCGCCAACTGCGCGGCCGGCGTATCGCGATGGTCTTCCAGGACCCCATGATGACGCTCAACCCGGTCCTCACGGTGGGCGAGCAGATGATCCTGGCGCTGCGCGCCCACCAGCGGATCGGCCGCACGGAGGCACTGGCACGTGGCCGCGACCTGCTCGGGACAGTCGGGATACCGAGCCCCGACGAACGCCTGCGCGCCTATCCGCATCAATTGTCCGGCGGCATGCGTCAACGCGTCGCGATCGCGATCGCCATGCTCCATCGTCCGGATCTGATCATCGCGGACGAACCGACCACGGCGCTCGACGTGTCGATCCAGGGCCAGATCCTCCACGAGATGCGGCGGCTTGCCCGCGAAACCGGCGTCGCGCTGATCTGGATCACGCATGATCTCGCGGTCGTCTCGAATCTCGCCGACGACATCGCGGTAATGTATGCCGGACGCATCGTCGAAAGCGGCCCTGCCCGCGATGTCCTCGATCGTCCGCGCCACCCCTATACACGCGGCCTACTGGACTCGGTGCCCGGCGACATGCCCCCGGGGGCACGTCTGGCGCAGATCCCCGGCTCGACCCCATCCCTCCTCCATCTCCCCCAGGGGTGCAGCTTCCGCGAACGTTGCGCGCGCGCCGCAACAGGCTGCGCCACGATGCCCGAACTCATCGCTGCGCCAGGATCCCCAGTGGCTGTGCGATGCCACGATCCGATCGGAGCCGCGCCATGACCACCGGCCCGATGCTCGAACTCGACGCCGTATCCAAACGCTTCGTCCGGAACCCGAATACCGGCGAGCGCATCGCGGCCCTTCTCGGCGCCGGCGATGGGCCGCGGACGGTTCACGCGGTTGATCGCGTCAGCCTTCGGATCGAAGCGCGCGAGACGCTGGCACTCGTCGGCGAGTCTGGCTGCGGGAAATCGACCCTAGGCCGCATCGCGTCCGGGATCCACGCCCCGACCGAAGGTCGTGCATCGCTCGGCGGCTCGCCGCTCATGTCCTCCGGCCAGCGACCGCGGAAGATCACGACCAAGGTCCAGATGGTCTTTCAGGATCCGTTCGCTTCGCTCAATCCGCGCATGACGGTCGCCGACATCGTCGCCGAGGGGCCGATCGCCCATCGATTGACGGATCGCGCCGCCGCCGCAGCCTATGTCGCTCGGTGGCTCGAGCGCGTCGGCCTGGACCCGGCCTTCGCGTCGCGGTTTCCCCATCAATTCTCCGGCGGACAGCGCCAGCGCGTCGCGATCGCGCGAGCACTCGCGATGCAACCCGATCTGCTGGTCTGCGACGAGCCTGTGGCGTCGCTCGACGTCTCGATCCAGGCCCAGGTCCTCAACCTGTTCATCGACCTGCGGCGCGACCTGGGGCTCACCTGTCTTTTCATAAGCCATGACCTCGGTGTCGTCCGGCATGTCAGCGATCGCGTGGCGATCATGTATCTCGGACGCGTCGTCGAGATCGGTCCGACGGCCGAGATCTTCGCCTCGCCGCGCCATCCCTACACCCAGGCCCTGCTCGAAAGCGTGCCGCGCCTCAAGCGCAAGACCGGAACGGACGATGCGTTCCGGCCGATCGCGGGCGAGATCCCCTCCCCGCTCGCACCACCGCCGGGCTGCCATTTCCATCCGCGCTGTCCCCACGCCACCGACGCCTGCCGGACGACAGCCCCCCAGCTGCGACGCCTCGATCAGACCCGCAGCGCGGCCTGCCACCTGCACGACGCGGCCTGACTTCGCGCCAAGATCAGGTGCGGTTCAGGAAGGCGCTTGCCAGATGGGCGGCCGCGCGCGCCAAGGCATGTCGCGCGATCGCGACATCCTCGAGCAGCGCGAGAAAGCCGTGATTTGCCGCGGCCAGTTCGGTGAACTCGAACGCCACGCCGCGCTCCGCCAGCGCCGCTGCGAGCCTTCGCGTGTCGTCGCGCAGGGGATCGAGACCGCAACCCAGCAGGAAGGCACGCTGGACCAATTCGAGCCGACCATGCAGTGGCTTGGCGCGCGGGTCGATGGCGCCGCGGCGATGGCCTTCTCCCAGATACCAGTCGAGAAACAATCCCATGTCGCGACGCGAAAGCCCGAACCGGCCATCGCCGAAATCAGCGCGATAGGAAACGGTGTCGAGATCGTCGTCGAACGTCCCGTAGAACAGCAGCAAGCTTCGCGGCACCCGCCCCGCCGCGGCCTCGGCGAGCCCGGTGGCGAGCGCGAGATTGGCCCCTGCGGAATCGCCGCCGAAGGCAAGCGTTCCGGCGTCTAGCCCAAGTTCCGCCCCGTGTTCGCGTAACCACCCGACACTGGCGACGCAATCCTCGAACGGTCCGGGGAACGCATGTTCCGGCGCCTTGCGATAATCGAGTCCGACGACGCGCTGACCAGATCGATGTGCCAGTTCGCGCATGATCCGGTCATGCGTGTCGATGCTGCCCCAGACCCAACCGCCGCCATGGAAATAGACGAGAGCGGGGCCACGCGCGGGTGCCGCCTCCGGGACGTGGATACGCAGACGCAGACGCCGTCCTGGCAGATCGACGTCGCGCTCCACTGTCTCGCGCATGGTCGGCCCGCCTGTGCGCCCACGTTCGAGACGGCGCCGCAGGAAATCTGCGCGCATCTCGGGCAGGTTTCCGACGTCGAGGGATGCGCGTGCGCCGTAGCGGGCAAGGTCGCGGGCCGCCGCGGCGGCGATCTCGGGATCGAGGGCAGGATCGGTCATGGGCGGGCTCAACTCGGGAAGCGACGATGCAAGTCGACGATCTGGG
>CAIOSQ010000090.1 GCA_903860935.1 uncultured Rhodospirillales bacterium
CGGCTCGGTTCGCCCAGGCCGCGGCAAGCAACCGGTCGCGCAACTCCTCGGCGGCGGCCAGGGCACGATCAGCGACCACGACAGCGGAGACCCCGGCATCGTGGATGTCGGCGAGCGGAAAGCCGCCGAACAAGGTCGCGGCGAGGATCGGCCCGCGCTCGGCGGCGTGTGCCGCCTCCTGCAGTTCCTTCATCGGCGCGTCGGCCGTCCCCATCCGCAGCGTCTGCGCGAGAAGCGGCACCGCGCCCCAGGCCATCACCGGATCGCACCGCCCGGCGAGTTTGCCGAGCAGGATGCGCGCTGCCTGGGCGCCGGCCGCGCGCATGTCGACATGCGGATAGGTCTTGTAGCCGACCATGACGTCGCAATGCGCCACCATGCGGGCGGTGAGGTTGCAATGCATGTCCAGCGCGACGCACAGGGGAATCCCAGGCGCTGCGGCGCGGATCCGCTCCAGCAACGTGCCTTCGCCGTCGTCGAGATGCTCGGCCACCATCGCCCCGTGCAGGTCGAGCATCACCGCGTCGCATCCCGCCGCTACCGCATCGACGATCGCGCCTGCCATCGTCTCGTAGGCGTCGCGATGCACGAGTCCGGATGGCGGCGCCTCGGCGGCGAGGGGAAGGACGATCTCTGCCCCGGCCTCCCGAAGCGCGTCGATATAGGCGCCGAGCGGCGTGTTGGTGCCCGTATAGGCATCGAGGGCCTCGGCACCGCGCCGCAGGCCGCGCTGAGCGAACCGACGCAGGTCGCTCGGCACCGGCGAGAACGTGTTGGTCTCGTGCTTCATCATGGCGGTGACGATGCGCATCGCTGGGCTCCGTGATTTCTGGCGCACGATCTTCAGCGCGTCGCGGCAAGGATGAGGTCGCTGGCCTTCTCGCCGATCATGATGCACGCGGCATTGGTGTTGCCGGAGACGACGGTCGGCATGACAGCGGCATCCGCGACCCGCAGGCCGTCGATGCCGCGCACGCGCAGTTCCGAATCGACCACCGCCAGCGCGTCACCCTCCGGCCCCATCCGGCAGGTGCTGGTCGGATGGAAGATGGTCGTGCCGTTGCGCCGGGCGATCGCGAGCAAGTCCTCGTCGCGCGCATGCGCGGGTCCAGGGATCGTCTCCTCGGCGATATAGGGCTTGAGCGGCGATTGCGCGGCGATCCGTCGTGCCACCTTCATGCCGTCCACGATGGTGCGCTGGTCGCCGGGCGTCGCCAGATAGTTCGGCATGATCGCCGGATGGTCGCGCGGATCGGGCGATTTCAACCGGATCCAGCCGCGGCTTTCCGGGCGCAACTGGCAGACCGAACTGGTGATCCCAGAATAGTCGTGGAACGTCCCGCCCGGCCGGTCCATGGAGACCGGAAAGATGTGGAACTGGACGTCGGGCGTCGCGAGTTCGGGCCGCGTGCGGCAGAACACGCCGACCTGACCAGCGCCGATGGTCATCGGCCCGGAGCTGCGCGTCAGCCACTCCCAGGCAACGCCGAGCTTTGCCATCGGGCTTCTGGCCAGGTCGTTGAATGTAATGGGCAGCGGGCAGCGATAGACGAAGCGAACCTGGAAATGGTCCTGCAGGCATGCGCCGACCCCCGGCAGGTCATGATGTACGGGGATCCCGTGGGCCGAAAGGAGCTCTCCTGGTCCGATCCCCGAGAGTTGAAGCAGATGGGGCGAATTGATGGCTCCGCCGGAGAGGATCACCTCCCGTCGCGCCCGCGCCTCGCGCGCGACGCCATCCTTGATGAATGCGACACCCGTGGCCCGCCGCCCGTCAAGCAGGACGCGCGTCGCGAGCGCGTCGGTCTCGACAGCAAGATTGCGACGCCGCCGTGCCGGCCGGAGATATTCGTTCGCGGTGCTCGCGCGCCAGCCGCGCCGGACGGTGAGCTGGTAATAGCCCGCCCCTTCCTGGGTCGCGCCGTTGAAATCGGAATTGCGCGGAATCCCCGCCGCCTCGGCGGCGGCGATGAAGGCCTCGCAGATCGGGTGCTGCAGCCGCAGATTGGTGACGCCGAGCGGGCCGCCGACGCCGTGGAACGCGTCCTCGCCGCGCTCCTGATCCTCGGCCCGGCGGAAATAGGGCAGCACGTCGGCGAAGCTCCAGCCGGTATTGCCCAATTGCCGCCAATGGTCGAAATCTTCGGCCTGGCCGCGGACATAGACGAGACCGTTGATCGAACTCGAGCCGCCGAGGACCTTGCCGCGCGGCCAGACGATCGAGCGGCCGGCGATGCCCGGATCGGGCTCGGTCTGAAAGCCCCAGCTCAGCTTCGAATACATCGTCCGGAAATAGCCGACGGGGATATGGATCCAGGGATTGCGATCTTCGGGCCCCGCCTCCAGCAGCAGGACGCGGTGGCGCGGATCCGCCGATAACCGGTTCGCGAGCACGCAGCCGGCCGACCCGGCGCCGACAACGATGAAATCGTATTCGTCCTGGCTCTGCATCCTGTCTTCGTCCCGGCCGCGATGAGCCGCTCCCCATCCACAGCGAGAGCCTCGCACGGAACGCCGCCGAGGTGTAGCGGCTCCCAGACCGGCGCCACGATCGCCTGATCCGGGTGCGTCGCGCCGCCGATCATGTCGCATCGGGGAATTGCGGCTATTGTCACCGCCCACCGCGCCTCGCCAAGGCGCCCGACACCACGGAGACCAAGATGAAGCTGACGGATTTCAGCGTGCTCACCTTCGATTGCTACGGGACGCTGATCGACTGGGAGAGCGGCATCCATGCGGCGCTGCGGCCGCTGCTGGAGCGCGGGGGGCTGAAATTCGGGCGCGACGAGGTCCTAGCGGAATTCGCGCGGCATGAATCGGCCCAGGAGCACGAGACGCCGGGCATGATCTATTCGGCGCTTCTCACGGCGGTGCATCGGCGCCTCGCGAAGGCCTGGGGCGTCGCCGTCGACGACAGCGCCCATGTCCGGTTCGGCGCGTCCGTGCCCGACTGGCCAGCCTTTCCGGACTCCTTGGAATCGCTCGCCTATCTCAAGCGTTTCTACAAGCTGGTCATCCTGTCGAACGTCGACCGCGAAAGCTTCCGCGGCAGCAACAAGCGCCTGGGCGTCGAGTTCGACGCGGTCTACACCGCGCAGGACATCGGCTCCTACAAGCCGGACCTGCGGAACTTCCACTACATGCTGGACCATCTCGGGCAGCGCGGGATCGCGAAGCGCGACATCCTCCACACCGCCCAAAGCCTCTTCCACGATCACGCGCCGGCCCGGACGGTCGGCCTCGCGACGGCCTGGATCGACCGTCGCCACGCTCAGGACGGATGGGGGGCGACGATGCCTCCCCCCGCCGGAACATCCTGGGATTTCCGCTTCGACAGCCTCGCCGCCTTCGTCCAGGCCCATCGGGAGACCCCGCGCAGTTGAGCGCGCCCCGTGGCGGATGGAGGCCGACCTGGTCCGGGCGCGCGTCGAGGTGGCGCTTGCCATGGGTGACAGGCGGGCCAATTATTCAGGGGTCCGCGCCCATGGCGGACGTCGCGGTCCATTTTCAGACCGTGGCCGTCTCAATCAGGCGGTGTCTCGCGCAATTCCGCGCCCCGCCCCATCGAAAGGAGGTGATCCAGTGCGCAAAGGATTGTTTCTCGTGGCCGGTGCACTGATGGTCGTATCGGCGACTGCTCCCGCTTTCGCCGAAGGTGGGTGCGCCTGGTCCACGAAGCAGATGTCGGTCGAGGCCCCCAAGGCCTCCGCGCCCATGTCGACGGCTTCCACGGGGACGACCACCCCGCCAACGACGGCGCCGACGGGCGGCTGAGCCGCACGTCCCGCAGCCTGCAGCAATATTTCCTGCGGCGACCCGCCGGGCCTTCGGGCTCGGCGGGTTTTTCTTTTTTGGTCTGCCCGCTCGTGCCTCAGAGCCGCCCGACGCGGCGCAGATAGCGCTCGCGCGAATAGACGTAGATGCCGCTGCCGATGACGATTGCCGCGCCCAGGATCGTCCAGCTGTCGGGCAGATGGCCGAACATCATCCAGCCGAGGAACGTGATCCACGGCAGTTGGAGATACATGTACGGGGCGAGCGACGAGGCTTCCGCCCGGCGCAACGCCAGGATCATGAACAGATGCCCCAGCGCGCCGGCAAGGCCGGTGACGCCCATGAGGAGCCAGTCGGTGGCGGTCGGCCAGACCCAGACCATGGGGACGAAGGGGGTCGCCACGACCGCACCGACGGTGGCGGTATAGACGAAGGTCAATTGCGGCGGATCATGCGCGGCGATCGCGCGCGTCGTGAGATGGAACAACGCGTTGATCACTGCCTGAGCCACCGCGAAGAACGCGGCCCAGTGGAGCAGCCCGCTTCCAGGCCGCAGGATCACCGCGACGCCCACGAGACCGGCGGCCACGGCCAGCCAGCGCCGCAGCCCGACGCGCTCGCCGAGGATGAGTGCCGCCAGCGCCGTCACGAGCAGCGGCGCGATGAAGGCGATCGCCTGCACCTCGGCCAGTTGCATCGTCTGGATCGCGATGAAGAACATGAAGTTGCACGCCGCCAACAGGCTGGCGCGAAGCAACTGTAGCCCTGGACGCCGAGAGCGCAATCCACCGCGCGTCGCAAGTCGCACGGCGAAAGGCAGGACGATGACCAGGGCGAAGGTGAATCGCCCCCAGGTGACCTGGAGCGGATCGTAAGTCTGCGTCAGCAGCTTAGCGACGGAGTCGAGGAAGCCGAAGCTGATCGTCGCCGCGAGAAGAAACGGGAGGCCCGCTGTCACAGAAGGCGGAGGCACCACCGGCCGGTCATCATGTCCGCTCATCCCGCTTCCGCCATCCCTGCGTTCTCCAGGCGGCGACTCTAGCACCGGCGGCGGGGCGCCGGTGCCATGCAAACACGCGGCGGCGCGTTGACGTCACGTCATGCGCGCCGCCGCCCGGGCGTGAGAGCCGGGGATCAGACGTTGCTGTCGTACCCACCGCCGCCGATCATCGAGAGGAACTCGCGGCGCGTGGACTCATTGGTGCGGAACGCGCCGAGCATGCGGCTTGTGACCATGCTGACGCCGGGCTTGTGGATGCCGCGCGTCGTCATGCATTGATGCGTCGCACGAACGACCACGGCGACGCCGCGCGGCCGCAGCACGTCCTGGATCGCGTTGGCGATCTGTGCGGTCATCTTTTCCTGGATCTGGAGGCGCTTGGCGTAGATCTCGATCACCCGTGCGATCTTGGAGATCCCGACGACACGCTTGTTCGGCAGATAGGCGCAATGCGCGACGCCGATGATCGGCGCGACATGATGCTCGCAATGCGATTCGAAGCGGATGTCGCGCAGGACGACCATCTCGTCATAGCCAGCCGTCTCCTCGAAGGTGCGTTCGAGAATCGCGACCGGGTCCTCGCCATAGCCGGCGAACCATTCCTCGTAGGCGCGCACGACACGCTCCGGCGTGCC
>CAIOSQ010000091.1 GCA_903860935.1 uncultured Rhodospirillales bacterium
AAGGGCGCGACGCTGTGCGTCAACGCACTCGCGCTCGAGCATCGCGGGCTCGCGGCGCGCTTCGCCGGCATCGATGGCGTGCATGGGCCGGAGCGGTTCGAGGCCGGCGAATGGACACGTCTTGCGACCGGCGCGCCGGTGCTCGCGGACGCGTTGGCCGCGTTCGACTGCGTCGTCGTCGACACGGTGGACGTCGGCACCCACACGATCTTCATCTGCCGCGTTGTCGAAGTCCGGGCGCGCGAAGACGGCGTCGCGCTGATCTACGAAGCCGGCGCCTTTGGGTCCGTCCGACGGGAGCCCTGAGTCACTTCATCCGGGCCGCGGCAAGGACCTTGAGGCTGATCTCCGGCCGCGCCCCGTAATGCGAGATCACCTCGCTGGCGCAGACATGGCCAAGCCGTGCGCATTCGGCCAGCGGCCGCGCCTGCGACAGAGCATAGAGGAACCCCGACGCGTAGAGATCGCCGGCCCCGGTCGTATCGACGAGGCGCGTGATCTTCTCGGCCGGGACATGGGTGCAGGTGCCGCCGCCGATGACCACCGAGCCCTTTTCCGAGCGCGTCACCGCCCAGATGCGATCGGCGTGTTGCTGACAGGCGGCGATGGCATCCTCGATCGCGCCGACCTGCCAGAGCGAGACGATCTCCGCCTCGTTGGCCAGCACGATGTCGATGCCATCCTCGATCAGCGCCCGGAACTCGGCGCGATGGCGGTCGACGCAGAAGGCGTCGGAGAGCGTCAGCGCGACCTTGTTGCCGTTGGCATGCGCGACGCGGACCGCCTTGCGGAAGGCTTCCTTCGCCTGCGGCTTGTCCCAGAGATAGCCCTCCAGGTAGACGATGCGAGACGCCTCGACGACGCTGGCGGCGACGTCGGCGGGGCCGAAATCGACGCAGGCGCCGAGATAGGTCTGCATGGTGCGCTGCGCGTCGGGCGTGACCAGGACGAGGCAGCGCGCGGTCGGCGGACCGGAACTCGCCGCCGCCGTGTCGAAGGCGACACCCGCGGCACGAATGTCGTGACGAAAGACCTGGCCCAGCTGGTCGGCGAAGACGCGGCCCATATAGGCGGCGCGTCCACCCAGCGAGGCGATGCCCGCCATGGTGTTCGCGGCCGATCCGCCGGACACCTCGATCGCCGGCTCCATGTCGGCATAGAGGCGGTCCGCAGTCTCGGCGCTGATCAGCGTCATCGCGCCCTTGGCGAGGCCATGGCGCGCCAGGAAGGCATCGTCCGTGCGCGCGATCACGTCGACGATGGCGTTGCCGAGACCGGCAACGTCGTAGCTGTAGCTCATTTCTCGCGCCTTTCGTCCGGTTCCGCGCCCGGCGGTTTCAGCCCATGCACCAGGCCAGGATGCCCTTCTGGACATGCAGGCGGTTCTCGGCCTCGTCCCAGACGACGGATTGCGGCCCGTCGAGGATCTCGTCCGTGACTTCCTCCCCGCGATGCGCGGGCAGGCAGTGCATGAAGATCGCGTCGGGCCGCGCGCGTGCCATCAAGGCGCGGTCGACGCGGAATGGCGCCAGCATGTTGTGCCGCATCTCGTGCCCCAGCTTCGCCGCATCGCTTTCCTGGTCCATGGAGACCCAGGTGTCGGTGACCACCGCATCGGCACCGGCGACCGCCGCCTGGGGATCATGGGTCACGATCACGCGCGCGCCGGCGCCGCGCGCCCAGCCGATGATTTCGGCCGGCGGCGCCAGCTCCGGCGGGCAGGCGAGCTTGAGGGTGAAGTCGAAACGCGCCGCGGCCTGGATCCAGGATCCCGCCATGTTGTTGCCGTCGCCCGACCACGCGACCGTGCGCCCGGCGATCGGGCCGCGATGCTCCTCGAAGGTCATGACATCGGCCATGACCTGGCAGGGATGGGTACGCTCGGTCAGGCCATTGATGACCGGCACGGTGGCGTGCGTGGCCATTTCCATCAGCCGCGCATGCGAGGTCGTGCGGATCATGATCGCGTCGACATAGCGCGACAGGACGCGCGCGGTGTCGGCGATCGTCTCGCCGCGGCCAAGTTGCGTGTCGTTCGGCGTCAGGATCACGGCGTCGCCGCCGAGTTGGCGTATGCCGACCTCGAACGAGACGCGGGTCCGCGTCGACGGCTTCTCGAAGATCATCGCCAGCGTCTTGCCGGCGAGCGGCTTGGCGTCGCCGCCCGGCGGATCGCGCCGCTTATGGGCGCTGGCGAGCGACATGATCCCACGCAGCGTTCCCGCGTCGAGACGATCGAGATCCAGGAAATGCCTGGGCCCGGGGGTCGTGCTCACGCTCTCACCCCGCCTTGCCCACGCCAGCCTTGCCCACGCCAGCCTTGGCCTGCGCCCCGAGATCGGCGGCGGCGGCCTCGATGATCGCGCAAGCCTCGGCGACATGCGACGCCTCGGCGATCAGCGGCGGCAGGAGCCGCACGACGTTGTCGCCGGCGTTCACCGTCAGAAGGCTACGCGCGCGCAGCGCTGCCGCGACGTCGCCCTGGGGAAGCCGGCATTTCAGGCCGAGCATCAGGCCCTGGCCGCGGACTTCCTCGAAGACCTCGGGGTGGCGTTCGACGATGCCGTGGAGTTGCTGCACCAGATGGCTCGACACGGTCTGCACGTGATCAAGGAAACCCGGCTCGAGCATCACGTCGAGGACGGCGTTCCCGCAGGCCATGGCGAGCGGGTTGCCGCCATAGGTCGACCCGTGGGTGCCGGCGACCATGCCCGACGCCGCCTTGGCGGTGGCGAGGCAGGCGCCGAGCGGAAAGCCGCCGCCGAGCGCCTTGGCGAGCGACATCACGTCGGGCGTGACGCCGGCCCATTCATGCGCGAAGAGGCGGCCGGTGCGGCCCATGCCGCACTGGATCTCGTCGAAGAACAGCAGGATACCGTGCCGGTCGCACAACTCACGCAGACCGCGCAGGCACTGCGTCGGCACCGGGCGGATGCCACCCTCGCCCTGTAGCGGCTCGATCAGGATGCCGGCCGTCTCCGGGCCGATCGCCGCCTCGAGCGCCTTGTGGTCGCCGAAGGGCACCTGGTCGAAGCCCTCGACCTTCGGTCCGAAGCCATCGATGTATTTCTTCTGCCCGCCCGCCGCGATGGTGGCGAGGGTGCGACCATGGAAGGCGCCTTCGAAGGTGATCAACCGGTAGCGCTCGGGATGGCCGTTATGCGCGTGGTACTTGCGCACGGTCTTGATCCCCGCCTCCATCGCCTCGGCGCCGGAATTGGTGAAGAAGACGGTGTCGGCGAAGCTGTTCTCGGTCAGCCGCTTCGCGAGGCGCTCGCCCTCGGGGATACGGAAGATGTTCGAGACGTGCCAGACCTTCTGCGCCTGCTCGACCAGCGCGGCGATCAGCCGGGGATGCGAATGCCCAAGCGCCGTGACCGCGATGCCGCTCATGAAATCCAGGTAACGTCGTCCGTCCGTGCCGTGCAGATAGACCCCGTCGCCGCGCTCGATGGCGAGGTCGAGGCGGGCATAGGTGGGCATGACGGGCGGGAACGCCTGGGACGTGGCGACGCTCACTTCGGGTCTCCTCGGACGGGCACGCGGGCACTCCGCGCGCTTCCAAAACGACAAAGGACCCGCTCACCGGGCCCCATGCGACTAAACCGTGATTTATTCGTGCTTCGGGCGCCCCTGTCAATCTCCCGCCAAAAGGCGCTTTCAGGCGCGCAGCCGGTATCCCGTCGCGAACAGACGGTGGCAGAGCGCGAGGAGGGCGAGATTGGCGACGGTCATCGCCACGACCCCGATCGCGAGGTCACCGTCGTGATGCCCGAGGAAGCCGAAACGGAAACCATCGATCATGTAGAAAAACGGGTTCGCCAGTGCGATCGCATGCCACGGCGGCGGCAGTCGATCGATCGTGTAGAACGTCCCTGACAGGAACGCGAGCGGCGTGACGACGAAGTTGGTGAAGGCCGCGATATGGTCGAATTTCTGCGCCCAGATCCCGGCCACGACGCCAAGCAGGGACAGCAGGAGCGTCGCCGCCAGACCGTGGAAAAGGATGAACGCCGGCGCATGGACATGCAGCCGCACGAACGGCGCCAGGCAGAGCGCCACCGCCCCGCCGACGACGAGTCCACGGACCACCCCGCCCAGCGCGAAACCGACCGTCAGCTCCCCGGCGCTCAAAGGCGGCATGAGGGAATCGACGATATTGCCCTGGACCTTGGCGATGATCAGCGACGAGGAACTGTTGGCGAAGGCGTTCTGCACCATCGCCATCAGGATCAGGCCGGGTGCGAGGAACTCGGCGAAGCGTACACCGGCGATGTCGCGCACCGCGCCTCCCAGCGCCAGCGCGAAGACCGCGAGAAGCAGGAGCGTGGTGACGGCGGGTGCGGCGACGGTCTGCGTGCCGACCTTGAGGAACCGCCGCACCTCGCGCGCGACCAGCGTCGACAGGCCGATCCAGTTGATGGCGCCATAGCGGCGGGGCTCGGGCGGTGACACGGACGGCGGATCTGCGGACATCATGACGGGGCGAGACTTACGCCCGCGCGCGTTACGCCGCAACGCGCGCGTGCGCGCGGCCTCTCCACCGTTCGGGGGGCGACCGACGGCGACCACTCGTGCTTCGCTCCATCCGAATATCCGGCCGCGATGCCGGCTCTCAGGGAGGAAACCGACATGGTGCACGACTACGTCATCAGCGCACGCAGGATCGCTCAGACGGACTTCACGGCCGAGCCCGGGCCGGTCCGCTATCTGCGCGTGCCGTCCGACGCGCCCGCCGCGCGGCCCTCGCACGCCACGACCGGTGCCGGCGACCTCGCCGGCTGGATCGACGAGGTGATCGGCCTCGCCGACGGCGACGAAAACCCGCATTCGATCAGCCTGCGCGGCGACGTGCTGGTGTTCGTCCACGGCTACAACAACGACCCGCGGACGATCCTCTGGCGCCAGCGCCGTCTGCGCGCGGATCTCGCGGCGGAGGGCTGGCGCGGCACCGTTATCGGCTTTGACTGGCCCTGCGCGGTGAGCACGCTCAACTACCTCGAGGACCGCTGGGATGCGGCGGCCGTGGCGCTTGAACTGGTGCGCGGCTGCGTCACCCGCCTCGCCAAGGCGCAGCGTCGCGGCTGCGTCACCAACGTGCATCTGCTGGGCCATTCCACCGGCGCCTACGTGATCATGGAGGCCTTCGCCCAGGCGGAAAAGGACGGCGCGCTGTTCAAGAGCCCCTGGCGCGTCGGCCAGGTCGCCTTCATCGGCGGCGACGTGGCGGCCAGCAGCCTCGCCGGTGGCGATGCGTGGTCGGCGCCCATGTTCCGCCGCATCATGCGCCTGACCAATTATTCGAGCCCGTATGATGCGGCGCTCGCGGTCTCCAACGCGAAGCGACTGGGGACAGCGCCGCGCGTCGGCCGCGTCGGCGCGCCGGCCGATCCCGAGGCCAAGGTGGTCGATGTCGATTGCGGGCCGTATTTCGTCGCCCTCGATCCCGCACAGGCGGTCTTCGCCGAAGGCGCGAATTTCACCCATTCCTGGCATGTCGGCGACCGTGTCTTCGCCCGCGACCTTGCCATGACGCTCGAAGGGGCGATCGACCGCCGCGCGATCCCGACACGCAGGCTCGCCCAGGGCCGCCTCGTCCTGTGCGACCAGCCGCGCCCCGCCTTCATGGACGCATGGAACATCCGCGCCATGCCGGGCGGCGGCGCGGCACCATGACCGCGACCCGCGCGTCTTGATGCGCGCGTCTTGATGCGTGATGGCCTGCTCCTGTGCCAGCATGGCGACCATGGACGATGACGACACGACGCACATGTCCGGGCCCGACGACGCGGTCACGCCGGCCACGCTCGATGCCGCATCGCTGGAGCGCGCGGCGGTCGAGTATCTGGCGCGCTACGCCGCGTCGCGCGCGGCCGTCGCGCGCGTCCTCGAACGCCGCATCGCGATGGCCGTCCGGCGCGGCGTGCTCGCCGAGGCCGGCGCCGAGGCGGCGCATGAGACCGCGCGGCGCGTCCTCGACAAGCTCGCTGGGCTCGGCCTGCTCGACGACGCGCGCTTCGCGGAGGGCCGCGCGCGCAGCCTCGTCGCCCGCGGTCGCTCCACCGCCGCGATCAAGGCCACGCTGCGCGACAAGGGCATCGATGCCGGAGGCGTCGCCCGGGCCCTGGACACGCTGGAGGCCGAGACGCCGCATCCCGAGCGAACGGCGGCGATCAACCTCGCGCGCCGCCGCCGCCTCGGCCCCTTCCGGCCGGACGCGGAGCGCGCCGCACGGCGCGACAAGGACCTCGCCGTTCTCGCCCGCGCCGGCTTCCCGCGCGACCTGTCCTGCCGCGTAATCGACGCCCCCGACCCCGAGGCGCTGCGCGCGCTGCTCGCGGATCCGGACGGCTGAGCGGCGGCGCGGCTTTCCCGCTTTACAAGCCGCGCGTGCGCGTCCAGCCTCCGCGCCATCATGCGCATAGAGGCATTTTCAGAGGGCAAGGATCCCGCGCGGCCGGAGGCCAACGAGGATCGTTTCGTGGTGCTTCCGGGTCGCGCCTACGCGGTGATCGACGGCGTGACCGACAGGCTCGGCACGCGCTACGACGGCATGCTCGCCGGCCAGTACGGCGCCGTCCTCGTCAAGGAGACGCTGGAAGCGACGCTGGGGCGGCGCGAGGGCTGGCCCGACGACGCCCGCGCGCTGATCGCGCCGCTGACCGCCGCCATTGCGGACGCCTATGCCCGCCATGGGACGCTGGAGGCCGCACGCCGCGACACCAACCGGCGCTTTTCGGCGACGCTCGCGCTGGTGCTCGAGCGCCCCGACGCGCTCGAACTGCTCCTTGTCGGCGACAGCGGCATACGCCTTGGCTGCGCGCGCGACCTCCGGCTCGACAAGGATCTCGACCGCGTCACCGCGACGACGCGGCGGGTGGCCTGGACGCGCATCGCCGCGCGCAGCGACGAGCTTGCCCGGCGCGAGACCCTGTCGCGTCGCGTCGCCTGGGGCGGAACCGGTCAGGACCCCGCCGGGCTCGAGGGGATCCTCGATCGGGCCGATCTCGTCGGGATCGAGGCCGAGGCGCGCGCCACGGCCGCGCACGCCATGCCGCACCTGCCCGCGGCCGACATCCTCGCCCTGGTGCGCGGCGGCATCGTCAACGCGCAGGGCGGCTACCAGAACAACGCCGCCTCGCCGCTCGGCTATTCCTGCCTCGACGGGTTCGATGTCCCGGTTGGCCTCATCCATCACGAGATCGTGCCGCGCGCGGACCTCGCCTGCGTCGAACTCTACAGCGACGGCTATTTCAGGCCCGGCGACGGGTTCGGGATCGATGCGTGGGAACGCGCCTTCGACGCGGTCGAGCGAGAGGACCCCTCGAAGCTCGGCGGCTATGCCAGCGTCAAGGGCACGCTGGGCGCGGTGAAGGCCGACGACCGCACCTATCTCGGCGTGCGCTGGGTGTGAGGCGGGCGGCGCTCAGCGCCGGCCGAAGAGCTTTTCGATATCCGCGAGCCGCAATTCGACATAGGTCGGACGGCCATGGTTGCACGGGCCGGATGGGGGCGTCGCCTCCATCTGCCGCAGCAGCGCGTTCATCTCCTCGGCGCCGAGGCGCCGACCGGCGCGCACGCTGCCATGGCAGGCCATGGTCGAGCAGATCTCGGCGAGACTGTCGTCGAGCGCGAGCGCGTCACCATGCTCTTCCAGTTCGTCGGCGAGATCGCGGACCAGCCCGGCCGCGTCGACGGTCCCCAACAGGGCCGGCACCTCGCGCACGGCGATCGCGCCGCGGCCGAAGCCCTCGATCGACAGGCCGAGACGCCCGAACGCGTCGGCATGGGCGAGCACCCGGTCGGCGCGCGCCTCGTCCATCTCGACGATCTCGGGGATCAGAAGCATCTGACGCTTCACGCCGTCATGCGCCAGCGCGGCCTTGATGCGTTCGTAGACCAGCCGCTCATGCGCGGCATGCTGGTCGACGATCACCATCCGGTCGCCGGCTTGGGCAACGATGTAGGTCTCGAAGAGCTGGGCGCGCGCGACGCCGAGCGGAAATTCCGATGGCGCCTCGTCGCCGGACTGCGGACCCGGCGCCGCGACCGGTTGCGTCCACGCAGTGCCGAGCGCACCGGACACAGGCGCACCGGATACGGGCGCACCGGGCAGCGCGCGCGCCGCCGGGGCGAAGGATGCGAGCGGCGCCTGGAAGGCGAAGGCCGCCGCGCTCTCGCCCAAGCCCGGACGCTGCGGCGGCACGTGGCCGGGACGGAAGGCGCCCAGCGCCTCCAGCCCCGGCGTGGTGGCGGCGCGGAAGCCGGCCTCGGCCAGCGCATGCTTGAGTGCGCCGACCACCAGCCCGCGCACGAGCCCGGAATCGCGGAAACGCACCTCGGCCTTGGCCGGATGGACGTTCACGTCGACCTCGTCGGGCGGCAGGTCGACGAACAGCGCGACGACGGGGTGGCGATCGCGGGCGAGGAAATCCGCATAGGCACCGCGCACGGCGCCGGCGAGAAGACGATCGCGCACCGGCCGACCGTTGACGAAGAGATACTGCATCTGCGCCGTGGCGCGATGGAAGGTCGGCAGGCTCGCATGTCCGCTCAAACGGACGCCGTCGCGCTCGGCGGCGATCACCAGCGCGTTGTCGAAGAAGTCGCGATCGATCACGGCGGAAAGCCGCTCCAGCCGCGCCGCATCGCCGCCGCCAGGCAGCGCGGCGAGGCGCAGGACCTGCCGCCCATCGGCGACCACGGAGAAGGCGATCGCCGGGTTCGCCATCGCGAGGCGTTCCACGGCGTCGAGACAGGCGGCGACCTCCGCGCGATCGCCCTTGAGGAATTTGAGCCGCGCCGGCGTGGCGAAGAACAGGTCGCGGATCTCGACCCGCGTGCCCGCGCCATGCGCCGCCGGCTCGGCCTGCCGCCGCGCACCGCCCTCGACCCGGATGATCCAGGCCTCGCGCGCGCCGGCGGCGCGGCTCGTAATCGCAAGCCGCGCGACCGCGCCGATCGACGGCAGGGCTTCGCCGCGGAAGCCGAAGCTGGCGATCGCGGTCAGGTCGTCGGCGGGCAGCTTGGATGTCGCATGGCGCTCGACCGCCAGTTCCAGATCCTCGCGGTCCATGCCGCGGCCGTCATCCGCGACGACGATCGCCGCCTTGCCGGCTTCGGACAGGGTGATGTCGATACGTCGCGCACCGGCGTCGATCGCGTTCTCGACGATCTCCTTGAGGGCCGCGGCGGGCCGCTCGATCACCTCGCCGGCGGCGATCTGGTTGACCAGCGTATCGGGAAGCCGGCGGATCACGGCGCGGTCTTCTGGATCACCGCGTCGGGGATTCCGTCGGCGGCGCCGACGATCACCGTCAGCATCTCCGGCCCGCCCAGCAATCGGCGCGCGACGCGACGGGCATCGTCAAGGGTCACGCCGCGGATCAGCGCATCACGCCGCGCGACATAATCGATGCCGAGGCCGTCGTACTGGAGGGCGACCAGAAGCCGCGCCACCGAGGTGCTCGAATCCAGCCCAAGCGGGAAGGATCCGGTGAGATAGGCCTTGGCGTTCTCCAGTTCCTCGGCGTCCGGCCCCTCCTCCGCCATGCGACGCCACTCCGCCTTGACCAGGGCGAGCGCCTCCGCGGCACGCGCCGTCTCGGTCGAAAAGCTGCCGATCATCAGCGTGCCATGATCGGGCACGGCGATCATGGTCGACACGCCATAGGTCAGGCCGCGCTTCTCGCGGAGTTCGGTCATCAGCCGCGAATTGAACCCGCCACCACCCAGCACGTAGTTGACGATCTGGGCCGCGAACCAGTCCGGATCCGCGCGTTTGATTCCCGGGCCGCCGAACATCTTGAGCGCCTGCGGCAAGGCGCGCGGGACGACGACCGTGCGCGGTCCGTCCAGACGCACATGCGCCTCAGGCACCGAGAACGGCGCCGACATGGCCGGCAACGCGCCGAAGACACGGTCGAGGAGTGCGCCGAGTTCGGCCGCATCGATATTGCCGACGGCGCCAACCGTCAGGTTGTCGCGCGCCAGCCGCGCGGCGACGAAGCGGCGCAGATCCTCCTGCGTCGCGGCCTGGGTTCCGGCGATCTCCGCCGCGAGCGGCACCGTGTAGGGATGGTCGCCGATGGCGAGCCGCTGAAAGGTCCGGCGCAGCAGCGCGCGCGGCTCATCCGTCTCGCGCGCATAGCCGGCCAGCAGCCGCGCGCGCACCCGTTCGATCGCGGCGGCGTCGAAGCGCGGCGCGGTCAGCATCAGCCGCAGCAAGTCGGCCCCCTGGTCGCGATGCGCGTCGAGCACCCGCAGGCCGCCGCCGATGTTGTCGCCACCGGCCGAGATGTCGAGCGTGATCGCGCGCTCCTCCAGCGCCTGGGCGAAGGCGGTCGCGTCGAGATCGCCGGCCCCCTCGTCGAGCAGATCGATGGCGAAGCGCCCGACACCGGCCAGCCCGGCGGGCTCGGCGGCGGTGCCACCGCGGAAGCGGAACTGGAGCGAGAGCAGCGGCAGCGTCGTGTCGCGCACCAGCCACGCGACGATGCCGCCCGGCGACACGACGCGTACGATATCCATGGCCCGCGCCGGCTGCAGCGCGGCGGCGACGATCGCGAGGACCAGAAGCAGCGGCATGACCGCGCGCCGGATCATGGCCGTGCCTCCGGCAGCAGCAGGCCCGTGACGCTGCGCCGCTCCTGCAACACCGCGCGTGCCGCCGCATTCACCTGGGCGACGGTGACCGCTGCGATGCGCGCCGGCCAGGCCTCTCCCTCCTCGATGCTCGTTCCGGCCATCAACTCATTGCCGATCGATCGCGGCGCGGCCCCGAGCGGATCACGCGCCAGGATCGCCCCGTCGCGCAGGCGGGACTGGGCCCGCGCCAGGTCCGCCGCGTCGATGCCGTCGCGCAGCAAGGCCGCGATCTCTTCGTCCAGCGCCGTCTCGAGCACCTGAATGTCGATCCCCGGCCGCGGGCTCGCATAGAAGGAAAACGTCGTGAGGTCGAACGCGTCGGAACCGTAGCCGGCCCCGGCGGACACGGCGAGCTGCCGGTCCATGACGAGGGCGCGATAGATCCGCCCCGACTGCGCGCCGATGACGGAGGCAAGCACCTCCAGCGGGTAGGCATGCACGGTGTCGCCGCGCTGAAGGCTGGGCGCGAGATAGGCGCGCGTCAGGCTGGGCTGGCGCACCCGCTCGTCCTTCAGCACGACACGCCGCGCCGCCTGCGGCTCGGGCTCGGCAAGCCGGCTGCGCACCGGAACGGGACGCGCCGCGATGGGCCCGTAATGGGTCTCGGCGAGGGCCCGGACCTCCGGCGCGGAGACGTCGCCCGCGACGATCAGGACCGCGTTGTTGGGCGCATACCAGGTCTTGTACCAGTCGAGCGCGTCGGCGCGGGTCAGGGCGCGTATCTCGTGCGCCCAGCCGATGATCGGCCGCCCATAGGGATGGTTGAGGAACATCGCCGCGTTCATCTGCTCGCGCAGTCGCGCGCCCGGAACGTTCTCGACGACCTGGCGGCGTTCCTCGAGGATGACGTCGCGCTCGGTCGCCACGACGTCCTCGGCGAGGCGCAGCTTGACCATGCGGTCGGCCTCCATCTCCATCACGAGGCCGAGCCGGTCGCGGGCGATGGTCTGGACGTAGCCGGTATAGTCCCAGCTGGTGAAGGCGTTGTCGCGGCC
>CAIOSQ010000092.1 GCA_903860935.1 uncultured Rhodospirillales bacterium
CCCGAGGGCTATACCCTCTACACCTACGCGGCGATCCAGGTCTGGGCGGCTGCCGCCGAGAAGACCAAGTCCCTCGACGTCAACAAGCTGTCGGCCGCGATCAGGGGCAACAAGTTCACCACCGTGCTCGGCGACCTGCAGTACGACAAGAAGGGCGACGTTTCGAACGCCAAGTACGTGTTCTACATCTGGGACAACGGCGAGTACAAAGAAGTCCCGAACATGGGCTCCTGAGTACTGGCTTGACGTATGACGAACCCGCCGGGACCAGGTCCCGGCGGGTTTTTTCTTGCCCGCCGGCTCACGGTTTTTTCGGCGGGCGTCCGCGTCGTGCGCCCGGCTTGTGGCCAAGCCCGATCCGCTTCGCAAACGCGGAGCGCTGGGCGGCGTAAGTCGGCGCGACCATCGGATATTCCGGCGCCAGGTTCCAGCGCGCGCGATATTGCTCCGGCGTCATGCCATAGGCGGTCCGGAGATGCCGCTTGAGCATCTTGAGGCGCTTTCCGTCCTCGAGGCAGACGATGTAGTCCGCGAAGACGGATTTCTTGACCGGAACCGCTGGGACGAGATCCGTCGGCGCGGCAGGCGTCGGGGCATCCATGCCCGCAAGGGCTGCATGGACCGTCCGGATGAGGTCAGGGATCTGGGCCGGCGGCAGGGTGTTGTGCGACACGTAGGCGGCGACGATATCCGCGGCCATGCGCAGGATCTGCGCGGCGGGCGCTGGGGAAGGCGTGGGGTCGGTCATGACGCGTCTCCTGTCCTGTCCGGGAAGGCCTTGCGTGCGGCGGGCCCGGGGCCCGCGGACCACGACGGCTAGCGACGCGTTGTCCGCGCGTCGCGACCTGTGGTACACGGGTCAGTATTCACCGAACGACCGGACATGTCATGACCGACGCTGCGATCGCCATCGCCTGCGACCATGCGGGACTCGATCTGAAGTCCGATCTTGCCGCCGTTCTACGCGAGCGCGGCTTCGATGTCGTCGATCTCGGGACGCATGGAACGGTCAGTGTGGACTACCCGGATTTCGCCGACGCGCTCGCCGACGCGCTTGCCGCGGGACGGGCCGGGCGCGGTGTCCTGGTCTGCGGCTCGGGGATAGGGATTTCGATCGCCGCGAACCGCCATCGCCACGTCCGCGCCGCCCTGTGCCACGATGCCACCTCCGCGCGTCTCGCGCGCGAGCACAACGATGCGAATGTCCTCGTCCTCGGTGCCCGGACGACGGGCGCGGAGGTCGCGCGCGACTGCCTCGCCACCTTCCTGTCCACGCCCTTCGCCGGCGGTCGCCATGCGCGCCGCGTCGCGAAACTGGGCGGCCCGGTTCAGGTCGCCTGATCCCCTGTCTCCAGCCTTCGAGGTTCGCATGACGGCCAATTCCGTCGCGTCGGGTTTCTTCGACGCCGCGCTCACCGACTCCGATCCCGAACTGAATGCTGCGATCGGCGCCGAACTCCGTCGCCAGCAAGATCAGATCGAACTCATCGCTTCGGAGAACATCGTCAGCCGGGCAGTGCTCGAAGCACAGGGCTCCGTGCTGACCAACAAATACGCGGAGGGTTATCCCGGCCGCCGGTATTATGGAGGCTGCGAATTCGTCGATGTCGCGGAGAGGCTGGCGCTGGAGCGCGCACGCCGGCTCTTCGGCTGTCGTTTCGCGAATGTGCAGCCGCATTCGGGGGCCCAGGCGAATCAGGCCGTGTTCCTGGCCCTGCTCCAACCGGGCGACACGATCCTCGGCATGTCGCTCGCGGCCGGCGGACACCTGACGCATGGCGCGAGCGCCAACCAGTCAGGGAAGTGGTTCAACGCGATTCATTATGGCGTCCGGCGTGAGGACCATCTGATCGATTACGACGAGGTCGCTCGACTGGCCGAGCAGCATCGACCGAAACTGATCATCGCCGGAGGCTCGGCCTATCCGCGGGTGATCGATTTCGCGCGGTTTCGCACGATCGCGGACGCGGTCGGCGCGCGACTGCTGGTCGACATGGCCCATTTCGCGGGGCTGGTCGCTGGAGGCGTGCATCCAAGCCCGCTGCCGCATGCCGACGTCGTGACGACGACGACGCACAAGACGCTGCGCGGACCGCGTGGCGGAATGATCCTCTCGAACGACGAGGATCTCGGGAAGAAGATCAATTCCGCTGTCTTCCCGGGTTTGCAGGGCGGACCGCTGATGCATGTCGTGGCCGCCAAGGCGGTGGCGTTCGGCGAGGCGTTGCGCCCGGGTTTTCGCGACTATGCGGCGCGTATCGTCGCCAATGCGCGCGCGCTCGCCGCGGTGCTCGCGCAGCGCGGCTCGGCGATCGTGTCCGGCGGAACGGACACCCATCTCATGCTGGTCGATCTGCGACCCAAGAAGCTCACGGGCAAGGCGGCCGAGGCGAGCCTGGAGCGGGCGGGGATCACCTGCAACAAGAACGGCATCCCTTTCGATACCGAAAAACCGACGCTGACCTCGGGCGTGCGGCTCGGGACGCCGGCCGGGACGACGCGAGGCTTCGGCCTCGCCGAGTTCGAGGAGATCGGTGGCCTGATCGACGATGTCCTGTCATCGCTGGCGCGCAATCCGGACGGCGATGTCGAGGTCGAGCGCGCTGTGCGCGAAAAGGTGCACGCGCTCTGCGCGCGCTTCCCGATCTATCCGACACGCTAGGGCGTGATCGCCGGAGACGGTACTCACGCTTTCAAACAGAGGGCTAGAGCATGGGCCGCGCTTCTGTCGGCGCGGATCATGTCCTAGCATGATCCAGGAGAGGGGAACCGGCCATGCGTTGTCCGTTTTGTGGGCATGACGACACCCAGGTAAAGGACTCGCGGCCGACCGAGGACGGCTCCTCGATCCGGCGCCGCCGCTTCTGCCCGGCCTGCGGGTCACGCTTCACCACCTTCGAGCGGGTGCAGCTGCGCGAGCTGACCGTGGTCAAGAAGGGCGGGGTGAAGCAGCCTTTCGACCGCGAGAAGATCATGCGGTCGATCACGCTCGCGCTGCGCAAGCGGCCCGTGGAACCCGACCGCATCGACCGGATCGTCAATGGCATCGTCCGCCGGCTGGAGAGCCTGGGCGAAAGCGAGATCCCGTCCCAGGTCGTCGGCGAGATGGTGATGGACGCGCTGGCCTCGCTCGATCCGGTCGCCTATGTCCGCTTCGCCTCGGTCTACAAGAATTTCCGCGAGGCGAAGGATTTCGAGGATTTCGTGGGCCGGCTCGGCTATTCCGACAAGGACTGACCGGACGGAGATGCCCTTCACCCCGGAAGACGCCGCGCATATGCGCGCGGCGCTCGCGCTGGCCAGCCGCAATCTCGGACGCACCTGGCCCAATCCGGCGGTCGGTTGCGTCATCGTGCGCGCGGGCAGGGTGGTGGGGCGCGGCTGGACGGCCCGCGGCGGCAGGCCACATGCCGAGGCGCTGGCGCTTGAGCGTGCGGGGCCGGAAGCGGTGGGAGCCACGGCCTATGTGTCCCTCGAGCCTTGCGCCCATATCGGCAGGGCCGGCCCCTGCGCCGACGCCCTGGCCGCGGCCGGCATCGCCCGCGTGGTCGCGGCGCTGGAAGATCCGGACCCGCGCACCGCAGGGCGTGGCTTCGCCCGGCTCCGGCAGGCCGGCGTGGCGGTGGAGGTCGGGCTCGAGGCCGAGGCTGCCGCGGCGCTGAATGCCGGGTTCCTGCTGCGGTTCACCGAGCGGCCGCGTCCGTTCGTGACGGTCAAGATGGCGGCCAGCCTCGATGGCCGGATCGGGACGCGGACCGGCGAGAGCCGCTGGATCACCGGCACGGATGCCCGTGCGCGCGGGCATATGCTGCGCGCGCGCCACGACGCCATCCTGGTCGGCATCGGCACGGCGCTGGCGGACGATCCGGAACTGACCTGCCGGATACCGGGTCTCGAGGATACGCAACCTCTGCGTGTCGTTCTCGACCGGAGCCTGCGCTTGCCGCCCAGCCACCGTCTTGCCCGCGATGCGACCCGGTGGCCGACCCTGGTCTTTGCCGCGGATGGCGCCGAGGAGGAACGGGCTGTCGCGCTGCGCGGCTGCGGCGTCGATGTCGTGCGGGCGCGCGCGGTCGATGAGGGGCTCGATCTCGCCCATTGCCTGGGCATCCTCGCAGGCCGCGGCGTCACGCGGCTTCTCTGCGAGGGCGGCGGGCGTGTCGCGGCGGCGCTTCTCGCGGCTGACCTCGTCGACGAGCTCGTCCGTTTCACGGGCGGTGTCGCGATCGGCGGCGATGGCGTTCCGGCGATCGGCGCGCTGGGGCTGGACCGGCTCGCCGCCGCGCCCCGGTTCCGGCTGGAGCGCGTCGAGGCTTGCGGCGAGGGCGTTGTAGAGTTATGGGCACGCTCCTCCGACGGTACCGCGAGCGCGTCATGTTCACCGGCCTGATCACCGATATCGGCGTCGTCCGCGCGCTGATCCCCCTCAGCGCGTCCGCCGACCAGCGGATCGAGATCGCGACGGCATGGGATGTCGGGCCGATCGCCGAGGGCGCGTCCATCGCGTGCGACGGTTGCTGCCTCACCGTCGTCGCCAAGAGCGAGGGGGTGCTCGCCTTCCAGGCATCGGCAGAGACGCTCGACAAGACGACGCTCGGCGACTGGCGGGTTGGCCGGCGCGTCAATCTGGAGCGGTCGCTGCGGCTCGGCGACGAACTCGGCGGCCATCTCGTCTACGGGCATGTCGATGCGACGGGCATCCTGGCGAACCGACGTCCGGACAGCGGCAGCCAGCGCCTTGGATTCGCCATTCCCCGCGGCCTCGGGCGTTTTGTCGCGACCAAGGGCTCCATCGCCATCGATGGCGTTTCCCTGACGGTGAACGGCGTCGATCCAGGTCCGGCGGCCGATCAGACGCTCGTGCAGGTGAACATCATTCCGCATACGCAAAAGCTCACCACGCTCGGCGAGATGGATACCGGGCGCCGGGTCAACGTGGAAGTCGACATGCTCGCGCGCTACGTTGCGCGGCTCCAGGAAACGGATCGATGATCGAAGCGACACACAGGCAAAAGGATCTCCAGGCACACGGGGTGGGGCCAGTCGGCGCGCTGTCCTCGATCGAGGAGATCGTCGCCGAATGCCGCGAGGGCCGGATGGTCATCCTCGTCGACGACGAGGATCGGGAGAACGAGGGCGACCTCTACATTCCCGCGCAGATGGCGACGCCGGCGGCCATCAATTTCATGGCGCGTTACGGCCGGGGCCTGATCTGCCTCGCGATGACGCGGCAGCGCTGCGATGCGCTGGGGCTCGAACCGATGGCCCGGGAGAACGGGACGCGTCACCAGACAGCGTTCACGGTCTCGATCGAGGCCCGCGAAGGCGTGACGACCGGCATCTCGGCGGCGGATCGCGCGCGGACGATCCAGGTCGCCATCGACCCGGACCGGGGTCGCACCGACATCGTCACGCCGGGCCATGTCTTTCCGCTGGTGGCGCGCGATGGCGGCGTCCTCGAGCGCACGGGACACACCGAGGCGGCCGTCGATATCGCCCGTCTTGCGGGCCTTATCCCGGCGGGCGTGATCTGCGAGATCATGAACGACGATGGGACAATGGCGCGGCTGCCTGATCTGGTCGCCTTCGCGCAGTTCCATGGCCTGAAGATCGGGGCGATCGCCGACCTCATCGCCTATCGCCGCCGCACCGACCGGACCATCGAGCGCCGGATCGAGAGCACCCTTGAAAGCCGCTTCGGCGGGACGTGGCGGATGATCGTCTATGTCAACACCGCGTCCTATGCCGAGCATGTGGCGCTGGTTAAGGGCGACGTGGATGGCGATGCGCCGGTGCTCGTGCGCGTCCATGCGCTCAACGTGCTCGACGACGTGCTCGGCGACCGCGCGGCTGGCCGGGGCGACATGCTTCACGCCGCGATGGCGGAGATCGGCGAGGCCGGGCGCGGTGTCGTCGTGCTGATCCGCGAGCCGCGCGCCACCAGCCTGAGCGAACGGGTCAGACAGCGCGCCTCGGGTCAGGCTGGCGCGGCCGTCGCCAGCCAGGGCCCGTCGGAACTGCGCGACTACGGAATCGGAGCCCAGATCGTGCGTGATCTCGGCGTTCGCAGCATGGTGCTGCTCTCGAGCGCCAAGCGTTCGATCATCGGTCTCGAAGGATATGGTCTCAGTGTCGTCGACATCCGCCCGCCAGCGCCGCTCCCCACGTGACCCGCAGCGCCTTCCGGGGAAGGCGCCGCACGTCGCCATCGTCGAAGCGCGGTTCTACGAAGACATCTCCGACGAGCTCGCGGCCGGGGCGATCGCGGCGCTCGCGGCAGCCGGCGCGAGCCATGAACGCATCGCGGTACCCGGCGCGCTCGAGATCCCGGCCGCGATCGCGATCCTCGCTGCCCGGCCGGCCAAGGCCGGCCGACGCTTCGACGGTTTTGTCGCGCTGGGATGTGTCATCCGCGGCGAGACCACCCATTACGACATCGTCGCTGGCGAGAGTTCGCGCGCCTTGATGGATCTTGCGGTTGCGCGCCGTCTGCCCATCGGCAACGGAATCCTGACCGTCGAGGACGAGGCCCAGGCGTGGCGACGCGCACGGCGTTCCGACCTCGACAAGGGCGGTGGCGCGGCCGCGGCCTGTCTCGCCATGATCGGGCTGGTCCGCCGCCCAGGCACTCGCCGATGACCGAACCATCCGCGATCGACGACACGCACGGCGCACGCGCCGAACCCCATCAGCGACCGCGCCGCGCGGCATCGCGCAGCGCCGCGCGACTGGCGGCCGTACAGGCCCTGTTCCAGATCGACTCGGTCGGTCTCGATCCGCACGCGGCGGTCGAGGAGTTCCGCGCCCATCGCCTGGGCGGCGCGGACATCGACGAAGGGCAACCGGATCTCGGTCATGCCGACACGAAGCATTTCGCGGCGATCGTGCTTGGCGCGTCGATCCGCGCGGCCGAGATCGATGCGCTGATCGCGTCGGTCCTGCCCGGTGACTGGTCGCTGTACCGGATCGACCCGGTGATCCGCGCGCTGCTGCGGGCGGGGTGTTTCGAATTGCTGGCGCGCGACGACGTGCCGGTGCGGGTCGTCGCCGACGAATACGTGTCGATCGCCAACGCCTTCTTCGAGGGCGTTCAGACCGGCTTCGCCAATGCGATGCTTGACGCGCTGGCGCGTCGGGTGCGGCCGGAGGGGTTCGGGGCGGGCCATGGGCCGACGCCCGGGTGAGTTCGACCTCATCGCGCGCCATTTCGCGCCGCTCGCCGGCGCCGAGCGGGTGCTCGCCCTGGGGCTCACCGACGACGCGGCGATCCTGAAGCAAGCCGTCGGCCAGGACCTCGTCGTCACCGCCGATGCGCTGGTCGCCGGCGTGCATTTTCTTCCCGACGATCCCGCCGATCTCGTGGCGCGCAAGGCGCTGCGCGTCAACCTGTCCGATCTCGCTGCCAAGGGCGCGCGGCCGCTCGCCTATCTGGTCTGCCTGTCGCTTCCAGCGTCCATCGACGAGCCGTGGATCGCGGCTTTCGCTGCCGGGCTCGGCGCCGACCAGGCAGAGTTTGGGATCGCCATGGCGGGAGGTGACACCACGTCGACGCCCGGGCCGCTGACGATCGCGATTACCGCTATCGGAGAGGTCCGAACCGGCGAGATGCGCAGGCGCGCCGGGGCCCAGCTGGGCGACGAGGTCTGGGTATCGGGCTCCATCGGCGATGCCGCGCTTGGGCTGCGTGCGCTTCGCGGGGACGGCATGCCGGGCCTCGCTCCTGCCGCGCGGGCGTTCCTCGTCGATCGGTACCGGATCCCGCGGCCGCGGCTCGCGCTTGGCCTCGAACTCCCTGGTGACGGCATCGCCGCGATGGACGTTTCGGATGGCCTCGTCCAGGACCTCGGACACATTCTTCGTCTTGCCGGCTGCGGCGCGGTCCTGAATTTGCCGGAGATCCCGCTCTCTCCGGCGGCCTCGGCGGTGATCCGGGCGGATGCGGCCGCGCTGGATCAGGCGCTGTCGGGCGGGGACGATTACGAATTGCTGCTCGTCGCACCGCCAGAACTTGGCGCCGCGATCCAGGAGGCAGGGATGCGGGCGACGACGCCGGTGCGTCGCATCGGCGTCCTGGTCGAGGGCGACGGCGTGGTGCTCCGCGCGGCCGATGGCGCGATGCGGCGGCTGGCGCGTGGCGGCTGGACCCATTTCTGAGCCGCGTTCATCGGGCGTTTACCAAGCGCGCGCCATATGAGGCCTATGTCGAACCGATTCCCGGCATTGCCGCGCGTCATCTCGAGGCGGGCCATGCTCCGTTCCGCGGCCGGCGCGGTGGCCTGGGGGGGCGCCACCGGCTCAACCGGCGCGCAGCAGATGCGCGAAGGCGATCTCGACGGCAAGCCGGTCTTCTTCAATCTTGATCGCATCGTCGTCTCCGTGTTCCGGGGCAAGGCGGTCGAACGCCACGAGATGCTCCTGTTCAGGCTCGAACTCTTGAACACGTCCGCGATCACGCCCCTCGAACGGGCGATGCCGCGGCTGCGCGACTCGTTCGTGCGCATCTGGAACCGCCTTGGTTCGCGTCCGGATGCCGCGGACAAGGGGCTGGACGTACCGGCAGGACGGCGGGCGATGCTGTCAGCCTGCGACGAACTGGTCGGTCCGGGGCTTGTGAAGGCCGTGCTCGTCGTCGGGCAGTCGGGCCGGAATATCAGCCAGCAGCCCGGCATGAGGTCCTGAAGCCGGATTGCGCGGCCGGTGGACGCGTGCCACAAGCTGTCGCGATGTCACAGCTTCAAGCCGACGCGACGCGGCGCAACGTCGTCCTGCTGGCGGTCTGTCATGGCCTTACCGGCATCGGCAGCACGACCATGATCGTCGAGTCGGCCCTGGTCGGCCATATGTTGGCCAGCAACAAGATCTTCGCGACCGTGCCGCTCGGCCTGATGCATCTGGCGATCATGCTGACCGCGTTTCCGGCATCGATGCTGATGCAGCGCCTCGGACGCCGCGCCGGATTTTCGATCGGGGCGGTCGCCGGGTTTTTCGGCACCGCTTTGTGCGCCTACGCCGTGATCCAGGGATCCTTCGCATTGTTCTGCGCGGGTACCTTCGTGAACGGGATCTACAACGGTTTCGCGACGTTCTACCGTTTCGCGGCGGCGGACGGCGCGCGTCCGGAATGGAAGAGCCGCGCGATCAGCTACGTCCTCGCTGGCGGCGTGCTCGCGGCGATCCTTGGGCCGGAAATGGCCAAGCGGACCACGGAACTCCTGCCGCCTTACCTGTTCGCCGGCTCCTTCGCGGCGCTCGCCCTGACCGCCGTGGTCGCTTTCGTGCTGATTCAGTTCATCCGGATCCCGCCGGCGCGCCGCGATCTTTCGGGTGGCGAGGCGCGTCCCTTGCTGGAGATCGCGCGCCAGCCTGTCTTCATCGTCGCGGTCGGCGGCGCGATGATCGCCTATGGCGTGATGAATTTCGTCATGACCGTGACCCCGCTGGCGATGGTCGCGTGCGGGTATGGTCATGGCGACTCGGCGACGGTCATCCAGTGGCATGCCCTGGCGATGTTCCTTCCGTCGTTCTTCACCGGCGACCTCATCAAGCGTTTCGGCGTGACCCGGGTCATGGGGACCGGGGCAGGGCTGATGCTGGTCTGCCTCGCGGTCAATCTGTCCGGCCTCGATTTTTTCAATTTCTTCGTCGGCCTGGTCCTGCTTGGCCTGGGGTGGAATTTCCTGTTCGTCGGCGGAACGACCCTGGTCACCGAGGCCTATCGGCCTTCGGAACGGGCCAAGGTGCAGGCACTCAACGATCTTCTCGTCTTCGGAACGGTCGCGACCACCGCGATGTCGTCCGGCGCCATTCATGCCCTGGCCGGGTGGACCTGGATAAATCTCGCCAGCGCCCCCTTTCTGTGCGTCGCGCTGGTCGCCACGCTTGGTCTGACCCGGTTTCGCCGCGTGGCGGGGACCTGAGATCTCGCGGCGGCGCGCCTTGCAGTGGCGGGAGGCTTTGCGTATGTTCCGCGCCGTTTTGCGGTCCGGGGCGGACAAGCCGCTCCATCCAATCAATAAATCGTCGAGGCAGTCCTCATGACAATGGCCTTCTGGATCATCATCGCGTGCGGCGTCCTGTCGCTCGTCTACGGCTTGTGGGCCTATGGCCAGGTCATGGCCGCACCCGCCGGCAACGACCGCATGCGGTCGATCGCCGCCGCGGTGCAGGAGGGCGCGCAGGCCTATCTGAACCGCCAGTACAAGACGATCGGCATCGTCGGGTTGGTGGTGTTCGCGCTTCTGCTGCTCGTTCTCGGGGTGCACGTGGCGATCGGCTTCGCCATCGGCGCGATCCTCTCGGGGGCAGCCGGATATATCGGGATGAACGTGTCGGTGCGCGCCAATGTGCGTACCGCGCAGGCCGCGACGAACGGCCTTCAACCCGCGCTCGACGTCGCCTTCCGTGCCGGCGCCATCACCGGCCTGCTGGTGGTTGGCCTCGGCCTGCTTGGGCTGGTCGGGTATTACGGCGTCCTGCTGAGTTGGAAGGGCGACAACATGACCACGGTCATCCAGGCCCTGGTCGCGCTGTCCTTCGGCGCCTCGCTGATCTCCATCTTCGCGCGTCTTGGCGGCGGCATCTTCACCAAGGGTGCGGATGTCGGCGCGGACCTCGTCGGCAAGGTCGAGGCGAATATCCCCGAGGATGACCCCCGCAACCCGGCCGTGATCGCGGACAATGTCGGCGACAATGTCGGTGACTGCGCTGGCATGGCGGCCGACCTGTTCGAGACCTACGCGGTGACCATGGTCGGCACGATGCTGCTGGCCGCGGTGTTCTTCGTCGGCAAGGATCAGGCGGCGGCGCAGTCGACGCTGATGCTCTTCCCGCTGCTGCTCTGCGGCGTCTGTATTCCGGCCTCGATCGTCGGCACGTTCTTCGTGAAACTGGCCGCCGACAACGACATCATGAAGGCCCTCTACAAGGGGTTGATCGCCACGGCGGTCATCTCGATCGGCCTGATCGCCGTGACCACCCATCTGTTCATCGGCTTCGGCACGGTGTTCAAGGCGGGTTCGGTGTCCTTCACCGGCTGGGGCCTGTTCGTCTGCTCGATGATCGGGCTCGTCGTCACGGGCCTGCTGGTCTGGATCACGGAGTACTACACCAGCACGGCCTATCGTCCGGTCCGTTCGATCGCCGAAGCGTCGACCACCGGCCATGGCACCAACGTGATCAAGGGGCTGGCGGTTTCGATGGAAGCGACCGCTCTGCCGGTGATCGTGATCTCGGCGGCCATCATCGCGGCCTACCTGATCGCTGGTCTCTACGGCATCTCCATCGCGGCGACCACGATGCTGGCGCTGGCCGGGATGATCGTGGCCCTCGACGCCTATGGCCCGGTCACCGACAACGCCGGCGGCATCGCGGAGATGTCGGGCATGCCCAAGGACATCCGCAAGAACACGGATGCCCTCGACGCGGTTGGCAACACCACGAAGGCCGTCACCAAGGGCTATGCGATCGGTTCGGCGGGGCTCGCCTCGCTGGTGCTGTTCGCCGCCTATATCGAGGACCTCAAGCACTACTTCCCGAAACTGAACGTCCAGTTCGCTCTGCAGGATCCGTATGTCGTGATCGGCCTGTTCCTGGGCGGCATGCTCCCGTATCTCTTCGGTGCGATGGGCATGACGGCGGTCGGCCGGGCGGCAGGTTCGGTGGTCATCGAAGTGCGTCGTCAGTTCAAGGAGATCAAGGGCATCATGGAAGGCACGGCGAAGCCGGATTACGGCCGCGCGGTGGATCTCCTGACCCAGGCCGCGATCAAGGAGATGATCATTCCGTCGCTCCTGCCGGTCGTTGCCCCTGTGGTCCTCTACTTCGTCGTCCGCGTCGTCGGCGGCCAGGAGGCTGCGTTCAGCGCCCTGGGCGCCATGCTGCTGGGGACGATCGTCACGGGTCTGTTCGTCGCCATCTCGATGACCTCGGGCGGCGGCGCCTGGGACAACGCCAAGAAGTACATCGAGGAAGGCAATTACGGCGGCAAGGGATCCGACGCCCACAAGGCGGCGGTGACCGGCGACACGGTCGGCGATCCGTACAAGGACACCGCTGGCCCTGCGGTCAACCCGATGATCAAGATCATCAACATCGTGGCGCTGCTTCTGCTCGCCATGCTGGCCACCGGTCACTGAACCGGGCAACCGGCAGCGGACGCCAACAAAAAGGCCCGGCAGCGGGGACGCTGCCGGGCCTTCGTGTTTTCGGGGCGTGTTTTCGGGGCGTGTTTTCGGGGCGTGTTTTCGGGGCGTGTTTTCGGGCTTCGGGGGCCCGGGCGATGCGGCCGTGGCCGTCGCGCCCTGATGCGGGGGGTTCAGCGGCGCGTGCCGGGCGGCTGGGACTGCGAACCGCCAGGAATATAGGCCCCGCCACCCCGGTTGAAGCGCCCGACATTGCCGACGAGTTGCTCGAGGAAGGTCAGTTCCTTGCCAGGTGCCGGCGTCACCCGCGCCACATGATTGACCACCTTGCCATCGGCGAAATCGAGCTTGCGGACATCCGAGACCAGGCCGCGCGCGTCGAACACGATCGCGACAACCTGCTGGTCGAGTACGGTCGTGTCGACGAAGGGCCGCGAACTCGTTCGCCGGCTGATGTAGAGCCAGGTCTCGTCGCCGAACGGCGTGATCGTTGACGGGGTCCCGAGCAGGTCGCGTACATCCTCCTTCTGCTGGAGGCCGATCTGGATGCGCGCGAGGCTGTCGTCGTCCGGCACGAAGCCACGAACGTCGATCGTTTCCTGGCAGCCGGCGAGGAAGAGGCCGGCTGCAAGCAGCCAGGACAGACGCGCGGCGCGGGGGGACGGGAGACTCGGCATGGCATATAATCCTTTCGCGCCGGGAGAGGTTCCGGCTGGTCATCGTGGCCGTGACCGCGGCACCCTGGCGCGCTTGAACGCGCGGCCTAGTTCGCATCGCGCTCATCGCAGTGTCAATCCATCGCAGGGGCCATGCTAGACCGGATCGCAGCTTTGTTCTCCCGCCCGCAAGCCGCGCGTCAGGCGCGGGCCGAACGCCTCTACGCGGCCGCGGCCGCGCAATCGCGGGCGCCCGTGCCTTTCCGTGAGCATGGCGTTCCGGACACGCTCGACGGGCGGTTCGATTCGTTATGCCTTCATATCTTTCTCGTCATCCGCCGTGCGGGGCGAGAGGGCGGGGAGGGCGCGACGCTGGCGCAGGACATCTATGATCTTCTGTTCGCCGACATGGACCGGACGCTGCGCGAGATGGGCGTCGGCGATCTCGGCGTCGCGCGACGGGTGCAGGAGATGGCCGAGGCGCTGATGGGACGGATCAAGGCGTATGGAGACGGGCTGGACGACCCTGATCCAGCGCCGCTCGATGCGGCGTTGCGCCGCAACCTGTTCGGCACACGCGATGGCGTATCCGATGGCGCTGTGTCCGCGATGGTGGCCTATATCCGGGCCTGCGACGCGCGGATCGCACGGCAGAGCTGGGCTGAGTTTTGCGCGATGGGGCCCGATTTCGAAGACTGGGCAGTGTCGCGATGAACTCCGGCGAGGCCGACAGCGAGTTTCAGCGGTTTCTCGCGGTGGACCCCCGGCGCGATCAGTGCCGATTCGCCATCGAGGCCAACGCCGAGGAATGCGCCGCCCTGGCGATCCGGTTTTCGCTGCCGTCGATCGAGAGCCTGGCGGCGACTGGTGCGGTGAGGGCGCGTGCAGGTGGCCGTTGGCGCCTGACGGCCAGGGTCCAGGCGCATGTGACCCAACTCTGCGTGATGACCCTGAAGCCGGTCGCGGCGACGATCGACGAGCGCGTCGAGATCGATTTCGCGGCACCGCCGCGCGGTGAGCAGGCCGAACTGGATCTCGGAGCCGAGGACGCTGAACCGCTTCCCGAGGACGGTCGGCTCGATGTCGGCGAAATCGTGGCCCAGCACCTGTATCTCGCGCTCGACCCGTTTCCCCGCGCTCCGGACGCGGCCTGGGTCGATCATGTCGAGGCTGCAGGTGACGATGCCGCGTCGGACGCAGGGGATGATGCATCGCCGGTACGACCCTCTCCCTTCGCCGCACTCGCGCGGCGCGGAACGGGTGGATCAGGCGAGGCTTGAGCGCGGTCGCGAACTTGTCTAAAGATGCGCCGCTCTCGACCCGTGGTCGAGGTTCTTTCTTTTCATCGATATGCGCCGAAGCCGCATGAGGCGGCCAACACGGGCGAGGAGTGAAGTGTCATGGCGGTTCCCAAGAAAAAGGTTTCCCCCTCCCGTCGCGACATGCGGCGCGCCCATGAAGCGCTGAAGACGTCAGCGTATGTCGAGTGCAAGAATTGCGGCGAACTCAAGCGCCCGCACCATGTCTGCGGATCCTGCGGCTATTACGACGGCCGTGAAGTGACCGCAGCCAAGGCCGGCTGAGGCGGCATCCCGGCGAGCCCCCCGCGGCCCACGCCTGAAGCGAGGCCCCGGTGACAGCACGCAAACTCATCTCGCTCGATGCCATGGGCGGCGACAAGGCGCCGTCGATGGTGGTCGAGGGCGCCGCTCTTGCCCTTGAGCGCGCGCCCGACCTGAGGTTCCTGATCTTCGGCGACGAGGCGGCCCTGCGGCCGCTCCTGGCCGGCCAGCCTCGGCTCGCCGAGGCCAGCGAGTTGCGCCACACATCCGACCGGATCAGCGGCGACGCCAAGCCATCTGCCGCGCTGCGCGGCGGGCGCAACTCGTCGATGCGACTCGCCATCGACGCGGTGCGCGCAGGCGAGGCGGATGGGGTGGTGTCCGCGGGCAATACCGGCGCCTTGATGGCGCTTGCGAAATTCGTCCTGCGCACTCTGGAGTCGATCGACAGGCCGGCGATCGCGTCTTTCTTCCCGACACTGCGGGGCGAGAGCGTGATGCTGGATCTCGGTGCCAACGTAGAGTGCAGCGCCGAAAATCTCGTTCAGTTCGCCGTGATGGGCGAATCCTTCGCCCGTACGGTCCTGGGCGTGCAGCAACCGACCATCGGTATCCTGAATGTCGGCTCTGAGGAATTGAAGGGACATGACGAGGTCCGGGCCGCCGCTGCGACGCTCCGCGCGGGCCAATTGGCACGCCAGTTCCATGGCTTCATCGAGGGCAACGACATCACCGAGGGGACGACCGATGTCGTCGTCACCGACGGTTTTACGGGCAATATCGCGCTGAAGACGGCCGAGGGTACGGCGCGGCTGTACAGCGAATTCCTGCGCGGTGCGTTCAAGTCCTCCCTGACCGCCAAGCTTGGCTATGTCTTCGCGCGCCACGCCCTTTCGAAGGTGCGCGAGCGCACCGATCCTCGGCGGTACAACGGAGCGATGTTCCTGGGCCTGAACGGCATCGTCGTCAAAAGCCACGGCGGCACCGACGCCATCGGTTTCGCCAACGCCATCGGGGTCGCGGCCGACATGGTCGCGAACCGGATCAACGACCGCATCGGTCGCGAGATCGCGCAACTTTCAGTTGCGCGGCCTGCGGAGGCCGTGACGCCGTGAGCGCGCCGGACCGCCTGCGTCGCTCGATCGTGATCGGCTGCGGGGGCTACCTGCCGGCACGGATCGTTGCCAATGCGGAACTCGAGTCGACGATGGACACGAGCGACGCCTGGATCAGCGAAAGAACCGGAATCCTTCAGCGCCATATCGCCGCCGATGGCGAGAAGACCTCCGATCTTGCCATCGCTGCGTCGCGTTCTGCGCTCGCCCATGCGGGTGTAGAGGCCGGCGAGGTCGACCTCATCGTACTGGCGACGACCACCCCCGACGAGACGTTTCCCGCCACGGCGGTCCGCGTCCAGGCAGCGCTCGGATGCCCGGGATCGATCGCGTTCGACGTCCAGGCGGTCTGCAGCGGCTTCGTCTACGCCTTGGCCATCGCCGACAACTTCCTGCGGGTCGGGCAAGCCCGGACGGCTCTGGTCATCGGCGCCGAGACGTTCAGCCGGATCCTTGACTGGAATGATCGCGGGACGGCCGTGCTGTTCGGCGACGGCGCAGGCGCCGTCGTGCTCAAGGCCGTCGACCGCGTCGAGGGCGAGGCCTCGCCTCGCGGGATCCTGTCCACGCATCTGCACGCGGATGGCCGCCACCACGACGCGCTGTTCGCCGATGGGGGGCCATCCTCGACCCCCGGTCGTGTCGGTGTCGTGCGCATGAACGGGCGCGAGGTCTTCCGTCATGCGGTGGAAAAGCTGTCCGGCGTGGTCGAAGAGGCGTTGGCCGCGAATGGTTTCTCGCCGAGCGACATCGACTGGCTCGTCCCGCACCAGGCCAACCGCCGAATCATCGATGGAATGGCGCGCAAACTCGGCCTGGCGCCCGAACGCGTCGTCGTGACAGTCGACCGGCATGCCAACACGTCTGCGGCATCGATCCCCCTCGCGCTTTGGGAGGCCACGAAGTCGGATCGCATAGCGCCGGGCGACATCGTCCTCCTCGAGGCCATCGGGGGCGGTCTGACCTGGGGCGCCTGCGTCATCCGATGGTGAGGCGCGATCCCAGCACCCCGTTTGACCGGGATTTTCCGCAGCGCTAGTTTCGCGACACTCCATCGACCGCGACCGGGCCATGACAGAAATCATCAGCACCATCACGCGCGCCGATCTCGCAGAGGCCGTCTACAACGAGCTCGGCCTGTCGCGTAATGAATGCGCCAATTATGTGGAGATGGTCCTGAACGAGGTCATCTCCGCGCTTGAGCGGGGCGAGAGCGTCAAATTGTCGTCTTTCGGCAGTTTTTCGGTTCGCCAGAAGGGACGGCGCGTCGGTCGCAATCCCAAGACCGGGGAGGAAGTGCCGATCCTGCCCCGCAAGGTTCTGGTTTTCCGCGCATCGCATGTGCTGAAGGCTAAGATCAACCGGGGCCTCGCGAAGACGGCCGGAAAGCCCGTCGGCGCATCTGGCACCCCCGTGGCAGGCGACGGCGCGTGAGCGAACCGCCTCCCGCCATCATCGGGATGGGGATGGTCGACGCGTTCGACCGTCCGCGGCTCCCGAAATCCGCGAATGCCTTCCGGACCATCAGCGAGGTCGCCGACCAGTTGGACATACCGCAGCACGTGCTGCGTTTCTGGGAAACGCGCTTCGCGCAGATCAGACCGCTCAAGCGGGCGGGCGGGCGGCGCTATTACCGCCCGGAGGATGTCGAACTTCTGCGGCGGATCCGCAGCCTCCTTTACCAGCAGGGCTACACCATCAAGGGTGTACAGAAATTGCTGCGCGAACCGGCTGTCCGTTCCACCGTCGTCGAGCCCGCGGCGGAATTGGTGCGCGCCGAGTCGTCGCGTCCGGAGACGGTCAGGCCCGAGGACCTTGCGGCGGTCCGGTCGAGTCATCCCGCGGAGGATCCGGTCCGGATCGCGATCGCCGGGGTGATCGGCGATCTCGAGGGAATTCGTGCGGATTTGCTCCGGCTGAAGTCTTCGAGGCGTTGAAGCGGGCGAGGCGGTTCCGTATAGTCCGCGCCCTTGCCGAGACTTGCTCGGTCCGGTCGGAGCGTAGCGCAGCCTGGTAGCGCATCAGTCTGGGGGACTGGGGGTCGTGGGTTCAAATCCCGCCGCTCCGACCATTCCGAAAACCCGTCGCCTCTTGCAGGGGTGGCGGGTTTTTCATGTCAGGCGCGTCGTCCGGCGCGACGCATGGTGCGGTTTTCAGTCTAGCTCGGCCTGGGACATCATCATCTCCAGCGCCCGGAGAATCGTTGCGTGACGCACCGCGTCGCGGTCGCCGGCGAAGACCTCGCGGTGATGAAGCGTCGGCCGCTTCCGGCGTGCACAGGCGAGATGCACCAACCCAACCGGTTTGCCCAGCGTGGCGCCTCCCGGGCCCGCGATCCCGGTCACGGCGATTGCGATGTCCGTGCCGGCCCGCGCCAGCGCGCCCTCGGCCATCGCGATGGCGACCGCTTCGCTGACCGCGCCATGAGTGGCCAGCATGTCGCGCGGGACCCCAAGCATCTCTTCCTTTGCGCGATTGGAATAGACGACATAGCCGCGATCGACGACGGCGGAGGATCCGGAGATCGCGGTCAGGGCGCCCGCGATCAGACCGCCGGTGCAGGATTC
>CAIOSQ010000093.1 GCA_903860935.1 uncultured Rhodospirillales bacterium
GATGATCGGCGCCATATCGAAGCCGAGCTTGCGCAGCGCCCAGCCCACCACGCCGACGCCGAGCATGATCAGCACCGACAGGACGCTGGAATAGGCCGCGTAGACGCCGAGGACCGAGAGCAGCAGGATCGCCGGGATCAGCCACGTGTCGGGAAGCTGCAGCATCTTCACGAAGACGCGGATCATCGGGATGTTCATCGCCAGCAGGATGAAATTGCCGATGAACATCGAGGCGATCAGGCCACCGGCGAGCTCCGGCCGCTCGGTGAAAAGCTGCGGTCCGGGCTGGATGTTGTAGAGCATCAGCGCGCCGAGCATCACCGCGGTCGTGCCGGAGCCCGGCACGCCGAGCGTCAGCATCGGCACGAAGGCGCCGCCGGCCGCGGCGTTGTTCGCGGCCTCCGGCGCCGCAAGTCCGCGCATGTCGCCCTTGCCGAAGGTGCCGTCCTTGTCGAGGAGGCGCTTCTCGGTGGTGTAGGCGACCGCGCTGGCGACCGACGCGCCGGTGCCCGGCAAGACGCCGATGACGAAGCCGGACAGCGTGCCGCGCAGGGTCGGCCACCAGCAGGACCGGATGTCGGACCAGGACGGGAAGCCGCGGCCGATGGGGATCGGCTTCAGCGTGCCGGCGGCGCGCCGTTCCAGCATCGTCAGGATCTCCGTGATCGAGAAGAGGCCGATCACGATGATGATGAACTCGATGCCGTCATGCAGCTCGGGCTGGTCGAAGGTGAAGCGATAGGCGCCCGACGTCCCGTCGAGACCGATGGTGGTCAGCAACAGGCCGATCAGGCAGCCGATGAGCGTCTTCACCGGATCGGCGCCCACCATCGACGCCAGGGTCGCGAAGGCGAAGCCCATGAGCGCCACGTATTCCGCGGGACCGAAGCCGATCGCGAGCATGCCCAGCGCCGGCGCAAAGAGCGCGAGCCCGATCACGGCGAGCATGCCGCCGACGAAGGAGGAGAGCGCGCTGATCGCGAGCGCCTCGGCGCCGCGGCCTTGGCGGGCGAGGGGATAGCCGTCCATCGCGGTCATCACCGCGCCCGCGTCGCCGGGCACGTTGATCAGGATCGACGAGATGCGCCCGCCATACTCGGCACCGTAATAGATCGCCGCGAGCAGGATCATGCAGCTCTCGGCCGGGATCTTCAGCGTGTAGGCGATCGGCAGGATGAGCGCGATGCCGTTGATCGGGCCGATCGCCGGCAAGGCGCCGATGATCGTGCCGAGGAAGCATCCGGCGAGGGCGTAGAGCAGGTTGGCCGGCTGCAGCGCGACCGCGAAACCGACCCAGAGGTAATCGAGGGACATGGAGACGTCGCCTTTCCGGCGTTAGCCGCCGAGCGGCAGGAAGCCGGCGGGCAGGTAGGTCCCGAGCAGATGCCGGAACAGGACGAACCAGAACACCGCCTGCACGAGGCCGATGCCGAGCGCCAGCGCGGGCCGGGCCCCGAAGAGCCAGGCCGTCGCGCCGGCCATGGCGAGCGCGGCGGCGGGAAAGCCGATCAGGTCCATCGCGCCGACGGCAAGCGCCGTGAGCGCGACCAGGAACGCCCCCCGTCCGAAGGTCGCGCGATCGGGCCAGGGTTCGGACACGCCCGGGCGCAGCAGGTACCAGATCCCGCAGGCACCGAGCGCGGCCGCGATCATGTAGGGGAAGGCGCGCGGGCCCAGCGGGTCCGACGAGAAGGCATAGTCGATGCGCGACGTCGCGCCGGCCAGGATCGCCGCGAAGGCGATCACGGCCAGCGCGCCGGCACGGCCGTTGCGCGCGCCGTCCACCGTCACTTGGTGAGGCCTGCCTCGACGGCGAGCAGACGGAAGCGTGCGACGTCCTCCTTGACGTGGCGCGCGAAATCCTCCCCGAAGGAGGCGAAGGGATAGAGGCCGCGGGCCTCCTGCTCCTTCGCGAATTCCGGCGTCTTCGACAGTTTCTCGATCGTGCCGGCCCACCATTTGTAGTCGGCGTCGGAGACCTTGGGTCCGACATAGACGCCGCGCCAGACCGTCCATAGCAGGTCATAGCCCTGCTCGCGCGCGGTCGGGATGTCCTTGGCGTCGCCGGTCAGTCGCGCCGGCGCCATCACGGCGAGCACGCGCACCTTGCCGGTCTTGTGGTGCGGCAGGAACTCCGCGATGTCGGAGGAGCCGATGCGGACATGCCCACCCTGGACGTTGGTGATCACCGGCCCGCCGCCCTCGAGGGCGATGTAGCGCATGCGGCGCGGATCCTGACCCGCGGCCTTGAAGATCAGCGCCGCCTTCATCCAGTCCTGGCTGCCGACCGCGCCGCCGCCAGCGACCGAGAAATCCTCGGGCTTCGCCTTGATGCCCTCGATCAGGTCCTTGAGCGAGCGGATCGGGCTGTCCGGCGACACGATCACCGCGCCGAACTCGGCGCCGAGCGCGCCGACCCAGCGCACCGCGTTCTCGTCATGCACGCCGAATTTCTTCTGCGCGAGAAGCAGCGCCGATCCCGTCGATGCGGCGATGACGGCGCCGGGATCGCCGGGGCGCGTGCCGACGATATGGTTCATCGCGGTCGCGCCGATGCCGCCTTCCATGTAGGTGTAGGCCATCGGTCGCGTGATGGCGCCGGTGGACTGCAGCGCCGCGCCGAGCAGGCGGCAGGTCAGGTCGAAGCCGCCACCGGGCTTCGCGCCGACGATGCATTCGGTCTTCTCGGGCGCGGCGGTGGCGGTGCCGGCTGCGACGACGAGCACGCCTGCCAGGGCGGCCGCGCGCGCGATCAGCGTGTGGAACATGGGCGTCCTTTTCCTCCAGGATGTTTCAGCCGGGTCGCGCGGATTGGGGGAAGCGTCACGCGCCCGGACCGGTTTTCCAGTTTCGCATCGCGCGCCGTGCCGCGTCCACCGTGGCGGCGGACATCACGCGCGGCGCACATAGTCGAGGCCGCGCGCAAGCCAGCACCCCACGCGCAGGCCCGCGATCGCGCCGGATTCGTCGCGCTGCGCCGCCAGCGTCCAGTCGCCGGGCGGCGCGACGTCGAGCGCGCGCGGGCAGGGCAGGAGCCAGAGATCGGCGCCTGCCGGATCCAGTTGCTCCATGCGTCCGGTGCCCAGCGGTCCGGACCATGCCCCGTAAGCCACGCTGCCCGTGTCCGCGATCGTCAGTTCGGCGTCGAGCTCGTCGCAGCGATAGCGGCCGGCGAGCGCGGCCGCGCCGCCGCGCGCGGGCTCGGCCGACGCGACGGGATGGAGGATCGTGCGGAGATTCTCGCCGGTGCGCTCCAGTGCCAGCGCACCGCCTTCGGGCCGCAGCATGACCCGCCCGCCGCGCGCCGTGCCGTCGGGCGCGAGCAGCAATCGGTCGGGTCCGGCCGTGAAGCGCAGGCGCAGTTCTCCCGGTGGCCCCGCCTCGATCCGCGCAAGCAGCCCGGTCTCGGGCTCGACATACGCGCCGAGCCAGGGCGGCGTCGGCAGCGACGAATCGGCCGCGGGCCTGACGCGGTCGAGAAGCGCGGCAAGGGCCTCGTGCGCGGCGGCCTGCGGATCGGCCATGTGGTTGAACAGGACGACCACCGAGATGCGCTCCGCCGCGAGGTGCAGACGGTGGCTGCGCCAGCCGCGCAGCGCGCCGGAATGCGCGCTCAGCGCATGGCCGAACTCTGTGGGTCTGTCGAGCCCGAAGCCATAGCTGGCCGGCGTGCCGTCGGCGAAGGCGACCGGCGCGCGCAGCCGGGCGTAGAGCGATTCCGGGTCGTCGCGCGTGGCGTCGATCCAGCGCTCCCACGCGATCATGTCGTCGAGGCTGGCGCCCAGTCCGGCGTCGCCGGTCCACAGGATCCGGTTGACCGCAGGTCGGAAGCCGGTGGCGACGCTGCCTTCGTAGCCCTCGGTGCCATCCGGCATCGCGCGCGTGTCGGCGGCGAGCAGGGCGGTCTCCATGCCGGCGGGATCGAGGACATGGCGGCGCAGCAGCGAGGCGAAGCCGCTGCCGGTATGGGCCTCCAGCAGGTCCGAGAGCAGGCGGAAATTCTGGTTGCAGTAGGAATACCGCGCGCCCGGCGCGAAATGCGTGCTGCGCGTCGTGCCGATCACCCGCGCCGCCTCGGCGTCCGCGAAGCCGTCCTCGGCGCCGGCGCCGAGCAGCATCGCGACCGCCCAGTAATCGCGCAGCCCGGACTGGTTGTGGCAGAGCTGCGCGATGCTCGGCAGCATCGCATCGAGCTGCGGCAGCCGCGCGCGCAGCGCCGGCGCCAGGACCTCCGGATCGGGGCAGGACGCGAGCAGCGTCGCGCAGGTGAATTGCTTGGTGATCGAGCAGACGCGGAACAGGCTGCGCGGCGTGAATGCGATCCGCCGCTCCGCGTTCGCGTATCCCCAGGCATGGCGCAGCAGCACCTCGCCGTGGCGCAGCACCGCGATCGCACCGCCGGGGCCGGGATAGGCGATCGGCAGCCGCGCGGCGAGCCGCTCGAGCCGTGCGGCGATATCGGTGCTCATGGCTGTCTCCGGCGCAGATGAATGGGCGGCGACGCTATCGCGTTTCGCGCGCAACCGGGAGGGCGCTGGCCCCGCATGCGCGCGTGCCGTCCTGCCCGCCCCGCGTGGCGTGCCGCCTTCCGCGGATGTGACATCGCCAGTGGTATCGCGTGGCCAGACGCGCCGTGCTTCATGCCTGCGCCTGTCGTGCATGCATGCGGGCAGCGATTGACCGCGGGCCGGTGGAGGCGGGACAGTGCGGACCGGGATGTCAGGGGAAGGACGGGACGCGATGAAGACGACGCCACCAGGGCCCGAGGATTTTGCGGCGAGCGTGCTGGCCGTTCCGCCGCTCGCGCGGCGTGCCGACCTGTCGCTCGATCGCGCGGCGAACGCGACGCTAATCCGCCATGTCGAGGCGGGTGGAATCCGGACGCTGATGTATGGTGGGAACGCGAATTTCTACCATGTCGGCATGTACGAATATGCCGCCATCCTCGACATGCTCGCCGAGCTCGCGGCGCCGGATACCTGGGTGATCCCGTCGATCGGTCCCGATTACGGCAAGATGATCGACCAGGCGGATGCGCTGCGCGGCCGCGGCTTCCCGGCGGCGATGGTGCTGCCGCCGGCGCCGCCCTTCGCGTCCAGCGGAATAGCCACGGGCCTGCGGCGCGTCGCCGAGCGCGCGGGCCTTCCGCTCATCCTCTACGTCAAGGCGGAGGGCGTGCTGGCGCCGGCGACGATTGCGGCCCTGGCCGCGGACGGGGTCCTCGCTGGGATCAAATACGCGATCCCGCGCGCCGATCCGACGCGCGACGACGTCCTGCGCGCGCTGGTCGATACGGTCGGCGCATCGCGCATCGTCAGCGGCATGGGCGAGCGCCCGGCCGTCGATCATCTGCGCGGCTTCGGCCTCACCGCGTTCACCTCGGGATGCGTGTGCATCGCGCCGCGCACGAGCCAGGCGCTGCTGGCGGCCTGCCGCCGCGGCGATTGGGACGAGGCGGCGCGGCTGCGGTCCCTGTTCGTTCCGGCGGAGGATTTCCGCGAGGCGCATGGCTTCATCCCGGTGCTGCATGCGGCGGTGGGCTTCGCGGGCGTGGCGGAGATGGGCCCCGCCCTGCCGCTTCTCGACACGCTGCCTGCCGGGCTGCACGCGCAGGTACGCGCGCTTGCCGCCGGGCTGGCCGCGGCCGAGGCAGCGCGCGGCGGCCCCCGGCCCGCCTAGATCCCGGCGCGGGGAGGCTCAGTCCTCGTAGGTCTTGCCGCGCGCGAGGAAGCCGTCGGTGTCGATGAGCCGGTTGATGCCGGCGAAATCGAGCATGCGGTTGCGCCAGGGCGTCGTCGTGCCGTTGTCCTTGAGGCTGCGGAAATAATCCTGCAGCGCGAAGGACAAGGCGCGCACCGTGCCACCCGGGAAGATCACCAGCTTGTAGCCGATCTTCTCGAGATCCTCGCCCGCGTAGATCGGCGTCTTGCCGCCTTCGACCATGTTGGCCATCACCGGCACCGTGCCGGCGTAGCGCTGTGCGACCTGCACCAGATGATCATGGGTCGGCGGCGCCTCGACGAAGATCATGTCGGCGCCGGCCGCCGCATAGGCATCGGCGCGGTCGAGCGCGGCGTCGAAGCCCTCGACCGCGATCGCGTCGGTCCGGCAGATCAGCGCCATGTCGCCCTGGCGCGCGTCGAGCGCCGCCTTGATCTTGCCGACCATCTCCGCCTTGGACACCAGCGTCTTGTCCTTGAGATGCCCGCAGCGCTTGGGCATCGACTGGTCCTCGAGCTGGACCGCCGAGGCGCCGGCGCGCTCGAATCCGCGGATGGTGCGCTGGACGTTGAGGGCGTTGCCGAAGCCGGTGTCGATGTCGACGATCACCGGGATGGTGGCGCGCTCGCGGATCGCAGAGAGTGTTTCCAGGACCTCGGTCGAGGAGACCAGTCCGATATCCGGAAAACCGAAGCGCGTGTAGCAGATCGACGCGCCGGAGAGATAGGCCGCCTCGAAGCCGGCCTGTTCGACCAGCATCGCGGAGAGCCCGTCGTAGATTCCGGGCGCGACGACGATGCCGGGTTGCGCGAAGCGTTGCTTGAGCGAGACCATGGGAAGATCATCCGGGCTGTCTGGGACCGGCGGGCAGCATGGACGAAAACGCGGCGCCGCGCATCAGGCCGCGGCAGCGCGGCCGCCATGCATCTCGATGCGGTTGCGGCCGTTGTGCTTGGCCCGGTAGAGCGCCTCGTCGGCCTGGTTCATCGCCTCCTGCAGGTCGAGGTCGGGAACGAGACGCGTCGCGGCCAGTCCGATGCTGACCGTCACGTCGATCTGCACCGGGCCTTCGGGGCCGCGGATCGTGAACGCCGCGCCCCGCATCGCATCGCAGAGCTTGTGCGCGACGAAGAGCGCGCTGGGCGCCGGCGTGCGCGGCAGCAGGACGCAGAATTCTTCGCCACCCATGCGCGCGATGAAGTCCGAGGCGCGCAGCGCGGCGCGCCAGCGGACCGCCGCCTCGCGCAGGACCGCGTCGCCGGCGGCATGGCCCCAGCCGTCGTTGATGCGCTTGAAGTGGTCGATGTCGAGCATCAGGACCGTGATCGGCTCGCCGGTGGCGTCGGGCATGGTGCGGAACTCGGCGAGGAACGCCTCCAGGCCGCGGCGATTGGCGATCCCCGTCAGGTGGTCGGTATGGATGTCGGTCATCAGCGCCTTGTTGGCGGCGCTCAGATCGGCGCGCATGCGACGCTCGCGCGCCAGCGTCTCCGAGGCGATCACCGCGCTCGTGATGTCGCTGTAGAGCGCGACGTAGCGCAGGATCCTGCCCCAGGCGTCCTTGAAGGGGATGATGGTCGCGTTGACCCAGAAATAACGGCCCGACTTGTTGCGGTTGCGCAGCGTGCCATGCCAGATCCGGCCGGCGGAAATCGTGTTCCAGAGCTCGCGGTAGAATTCCGCCGGATTGTTGCCGGAGTTGAACATCCGGTGGTCCTGGCCGATCACCTCGCGTCGCGCATAGCCGCAGGCGCGCAGGAACGCGTCGTTGACATCGATGATCCGACCGCGCGCGTCGGATTCCGACACCATGACATGCTCGCCGATCGCGAGGCTCTGGTTGCGCATCTCGATGACCGACGCCTCGTAGCGCAGATACCAGCGGTAGATGAAGAACAGCGCGACCGAGATCAGGATCGCCGCGAGGGCCGCACCGATCAGCAGCGGCATCTGCTGCGCCAGATGCTGGCGGCCGAGTGTCGCCCGGTCCGTTGACATCGCGAGGACGAAGGGATGGGTGGCGCTGCCGCGGAAGGCGACGACCAGGCCGTCTGTCGCCGCGCCACTCATCGTCCCGCGGCCCTGGGCCGCCGCCGC
>CAIOSQ010000094.1 GCA_903860935.1 uncultured Rhodospirillales bacterium
GCCCGTGATGGCCATCGTGGCGATCTGCGTCTTCTTGCTTCTTCATCTCTCGCCGGGTGATCCAGCCGCGGTGATCGCGGGCGACAATGCGACGCCGGCCAACATCGAGATGATCCGCAAGCGGCTCGGCCTCGACGAGCCATTGTGGAAGCAATTCCTGCTCTGGGTCGGCCAGATCCTGAGAGGAGATCTCGGGCAGTCCATGTTCTGGAACACACCGGTGCTCGACCTGGTCGGCCAGCGCTACGAGCCGACGCTGTCGCTCGCGCTCACGACCCTGATCGTCGCGATCAGCGTCGCCGTGACGCTCGGCGTCCTGGCCGCCTGGCGCGTCGCCACATTCGTCGACCGCGCGGTCATGGGTTTCGCGGTCCTCGGTTTCTCGGTGCCGGTCTTCGTGGTCGGCTACCTTCTGATCTACGTCTTCGCGATCCAGCTGAAATGGCTGCCCGTCCAGGGCTACACGCCGATCTCCGAAGGTCTCGTCCCCTGGCTGCGCAACCTGATCCTGCCGTCTATCGCGCTCGGCCTCGCCTATGTCGCGCTGATCGCCCGGATCACCCGCGCGACGATGCTCGACGTGCTCGCCGAGGATTATATCCGCACCGCGCGCGCCAAGGGCGTCGAGACAAGGACGATGCTGCTGCGCCACGCACTCAAGAACGCGGCGGTCCCCATCGTGACCGTCATCGGAATCGGCGTCGCGCTGTTGATCGGCGGCGTCGTCATCACGGAAACCGTGTTCAACATCCCGGGGATCGGGCGCCTCGTGGTCGATGCGATCGCGCGCCGCGACTACCCGATCATCCAGGGCGTGATCGTCCTGTTCTCGGGCATCTATGTCATCGTCAACCTCGCGGTCGACCTGTCTTACACCTTCTTCGACCCGCGCATCCGGTATTAGGCCAGACATGACCAGCGCCTCCCCGACCGCGACCGCGACCGCATCCAAGGCGTCGCCAAGCGCATTCGCCACCGCGCGCGTCTTCGCGCGCCGCAATCCCACCCTGGTGATCGGCTCGACTCTGCTGCTCACGATGGTCGGTCTCGCGTTGTTCGCCCCCTGGATCGTCGGAGATCCGATGGCCATGGCGCCCGCCAATCGCCTGAGAGCGCCATCGGCGGATCACTTCTTCGGCACCGACCATCTCGGGCGCGACGTGCTGGCGCGCACGGTCTTCGGCGCACGCGTTTCGATGATCGTGGGCATCAGCGTCGCGATCCTGTCGATCTGCATCGGCCTGACGATCGGCCTCGCGGCGGGCTATTTCCGGCGCGTCGACGCGATCGTCATGCGGTTCATGGACGGGTTGATGGCGATCCCAGGGATCCTGCTCGCGATTGCGCTGGTCGCGTTGACCAAGGCAAGCGTCTGGGTGGTGATCGTCGCCATCACCATTCCGGAGATTCCGCGTGTGGTGCGCCTCGTTCGCTCGGTCGTGCTGAGCGTGCGCGAACAACCTTATGTCGACGCCGCGATCTCCGGCGGCAGCAAGTCCGCCAAGATCATCGTCCGCCACATCCTCCCGGCGACGCTCAATCCGCTGATCGTGCAGGCCACCTATATCAGCGCATCCGCGATCCTGGTCGAGGCTGGCCTCTCCTTTCTCGGCGCCGGCGTGCCGCCCGAGATCCCCACCTGGGGCAACATGATCGCGGCGGCGCGCGGCCGCCTCGGCGTCGCGCCCTGGACGATCTTCTTCCCGGGCCTCTGCCTTGCCGTGGTCGTGCTCGCCGTGAACCTGCTGGGCGACGGTTTGCGCGATCGCCTCGATCCTCGCATCGCGCGCCGGATGTGATCCAAGGGGGCGCGCGGCCAAACAAAGCGCCGCGCGTACCGAGAAGGCGATTGACTCCCCCCGGTCGGACTCCCGTAGGCTTCTCCAGGTTCCATTTGGAACCCGGATGAAATCAGGGGGATCGCGACATGATCGATACGTTGGCTTCACGGGCAGTCCTGGTCGCGGCGATCGCCGCCGCCTTCGCCGCCGGACCGGCGGATGCTCAGCCGCGCAAGGGCGGTAATCTCGTCTACGCGAACCTCTCCGGCCTCGGGACGCAAGACCCGCATGTCGCCGCGGCGGTGGTCGAACTCGAATCGATCAACCACATCTTCGAGGGCCTCGTCGCGATGGGCGAGGATTACGAGGCGAAGCCGAGCATCGCCTCGAAATGGGAGGTCAGCGCGGATGCCAAGACCTTCACCTTCACGCTGCGTCAGGGCGTCAAGTTCCACAACGGAAAGATCCTGACCTCCGCCGACGTGCTCGCCTCCTATCAGCGCTATCAGGCAGTCAGCCCGAACCGCGCGCAGCTCGCCAATGTCGAGTCCTTCGAGGCGCCGGATCCCCATACCTTCGTCATCAAGCTGAAGGCGCCGAACTCCGTCTTCGTCGAGGTGCTGAAGACGCCGACCTATCCGTTCTCGATCCTCCCCGCCGAGCAGAAGGACAAGCCGGCGCGCGAGATCGACGTCATCGGCACGGGTCCCTTCCGCCTCGGCGACTGGGTCCGCGACAGCCATCTGACGATGCGCCGCAACGATGACTACAGCATCGACACCGCGCGCCCGGGCATCGATGGCCTCGCCGGACGCAAGACCGTCCATCTCGACTCGGTGCGCTACAATTTCGTGCCTGAGGCCAATGCGCGCGTCGCCGCGCTGCAGTCGGGCGGCGCCGACTACATCTCCAACGTGCCGTCGGACACCGCCAAGCGCATCGCGGGTCAGCCGAACGTCAACGTCGTCAAGGTCATTCCGTTCTGCCAGCAGACCTTCGTGCTGCACACGCAGTCGGCGCCGACCAACAACGTCCTGATCCGCCAAGCCATCCAGGCCGTCTTCGACGTCGACGACATGGTCGCCGTCTCGGCGCCGGATGGCGAGCGCAACCCCGCGATGGTCTTCAAGACCAGCCCGTATTACCAGCCCGAGGTCGCGGCGAAGTACTACGACGTCAAGAACCCGGCCAAGGCGAAGGCCCTGCTGCAGCAGGCCGGCTACAAGGGCGAGAAGATCGTCCTGCAGACCAATGCCAGCTACCCCTACATGCGCGACTCGATCACCTTCCTGGTCGAGCTGATGAAGAACGCGGGCATGAACCCGGAAGTCAGCATGGTCGACTGGCCGACCAATGCGGGCAACATGCAGTCCGGCAATGGCGGCTGGAACGTGTCGGTCACCGGTTTCTGCTCTGGTCCGCTGCTCGGGCCCCAGCAATGGCGCCCGCTGCTCGTCGGCTTCCCGCAGGTCAAGGGCGACGCGATCCTCGATCAGAACTACGAGAAGTTCTTCACCTCGGTCGACATCGCCAAGCGCAAGGAAGCCTGGCTTGCGATCGAGGAGCGCGTCCTCGACCAAGCCTACATGATCAAGGTCTCGGACATGCCGGATCTGCGCGCGCACAACAACAAGTTCGACGGTCTCAAGCCCTACTACTTCACCCGCTTCTGGGACGTCTGGCAGAAGTGACGGCAGGTCGCGCGTCGCGATATCCGGGATCCGCATCCGATGCGGTTCGGTAGCCTCGCATCACCCCGCCTGCGCCAATTGGCTCGCCAATTCGCGCAGGCGGTTCCGGTGATGCTGATCGTCGCGACGCTGACATTCTTTCTGATGCATCTCCTGCCCGGCGACCCAGCGGTGCTGATCGCCGGGCC
>CAIOSQ010000095.1 GCA_903860935.1 uncultured Rhodospirillales bacterium
CCGGCCTTGGGGCCCGGCCAGAGCAGCAGCGGTTCGTCCCGGCCCGCGGCTCCGGCCTCCGGCCAGAAGAGCTTCGGATCGAAGCGCCCGGCCGGCGGCGACAGCGTGTCGGGCAGGAAGACGATCGGCGCCTCCAGCCCCTTGGACGCATGCACCGTCATCACCCGCACCTCGTCGCGGGCCTGCTCCATGTCGCGCTTCACCTCGGCGCCGCCGCGATCGAACCAGTGCAGGAAGCCCTGCAGCGAGGGCACGTTCTCCCGCTCGAAGCCGAGCGCGAGGGCGAGGAATTCGTCGAGCGGATCGCTGACCTCCGCACCCAGCCGGGCGAGAAACCGGGCACGGCCGCCATCGGCGCCCAGCACCCGCGCGAAGAACTCGTAGGGCGGCACGCGATCGGCGCGCGCCAGCCAGCCGCCGAGGATCGCGACGGCCTGCGACCAGCGCGGATCCTCTCCGGCGCGCGCGCGCAAGCTCCGCCAGAGCGAGCCCTCGCGCCCCGGGCAGAGCCGGATCAGATCGTCGTCGCCGAGACCGCAGAGCGGGCTCTTGAGCAGGCAGGCGAGCGCGTAGTCGTCGCCCGGCAGGAGCACGAAGGCGCCGAGCGCGAGCAGGTCCTGGACCGCGATATGGCTGGCGAGCACGAGGCGGTCGGCGCCGGCGACAGGCACCCCGCAGGCCTTGAGCGCGCGCACCATCTCGACGAAGAACGCGTTGCGCCGCCGCACCAGGATGAGCACGTCGCCCGCGCGGATCGGCCGTCCGCCCGGCGCCAGCGCCTCGCCGCACGAGATCCAGCCCTGGATCATGGCGGCGATGCGTTGGGCCAGCACGGCGCGCGGCGCGGTCTCCGACACGTAGTCCATCGGCGCGTCCCAGGCGACGTCCTCGCCGGCGGGCGGCGGCTCGACCAGCGGCCAGAGTTCGAACATCCCGATATCGGCGGCGCGGGTCGGCAGATGGCGCGTCGGCGCGTCGGCGACGCCGGCGCGCGCCGCGGTGCGGGCGAAGAGCCGGTCCACCGCCTCGAGCACCGTCGGCGTCGAGCGGAAGGAATAGGCAAGCTCGATCTGGCGGAATTCGCGCCCCGCGTCGCGCGCCAGCCCCGCGAACCCGTCGCGCGCGCGGCCGAAGGCATCGCGGTCCGCGCCCTGGAAGCTGAAGATCGACTGCTTCTCGTCGCCGACCGCGAAGATCGTCCGCGCGCGGTCGCCGGCGGCGCCCTCGCCCGCGAAGAACTCCTCGCTCAGCGTCTCGACGAGCAGCCATTGCTCCTCGCTGGTGTCCTGCGCCTCGTCGACCAGGATGTGGTCGATGCCGCCATCGAGGCGGAACCGCACCCAGGCGGCGGCCTCGTTGGTGAGCAATTCGAGCGCGAAGAAGATCAGGTCGTCATAGTCGAGCAGCGCCTTGGCGCGCTTGGCCGCGTCGTAGAGCGCGACCAGCCGCACGCCGAGACGCGTCATCGCCGCCGAGGCCTGGAACTGGCGCAGTCGGCGCAGCTGGTCGCCATGCGCGGCGCAGCGCGCGGCCTCGTCCTGCAGCGCCGCGGCCACGCCGGGCGCCGAGCCCAGCACGGCTTTCGTCGCCAATGTCTTGCGCACCGCGCCCGCCTCGGTGAGGAAGACGCCGAGCCAGTCGTCGAGCATGGCGACGCGGTCGCCGGCCGCGAGGCAGGCGACGATCTGCTCCGCCTTCTCTCGATCCTTGTCGCTGCCGCGCGTCATCGCCCGCGCCGCGTCGCGCATCGACATCTCCGGAACCGCGGCGACGAAGCGCGCGGCCAGCGTCGCCGCGTCGTCGGCGGGATCGACGCCCAGCGCCCGCGCCAGCGCCGCGACCGCGCGCTCGGGATCG